>JBILAR010000111.1:0-10810 GCA_044354115.1 Pseudomonas sp.
GCATAAACGGCAAGATAAACAGCAAAGCGCACAGGTTCACCAGCAAAGCCCGATCGGCGCTTAGGCTGAGCTTATAAAGGATGGCGAGGATCAACGACTGCTTGAAAATATTGTCGTTAAACGCCCCGCACAACTGGGTCAGAAAGAATGGCAAAAAGCGTTTTTTGCCCAGCAGGGCGAATTGCGAGTGAGTGGTCATAGTCCCTTGATACCCATGTAAGAACCCGTTCAGAGGCCGAGCTGGCCGTTTGCTATTGGATCGCATTGCACAGGGCAAAAGCCACAGTCTTTGCCGAGTTTGCCAAACCGTCGCGATAAAAACCCGTCGAACTTACAGCGGCAATTGCCCCAACAGCCCGCGCAACAGAAAAAATATCAGCAAGCCGCCACCGATAGTGGCCAGCAAATGCCGGCTCCAGGCCGCGATAAGAATGCTCGCCAGGCCGGCCAGCAGATAGGCGTTATCCAGCGCCAAATCAAAATGCTGGCCATCTGGCATAAACATTCCGGGGATGACAATCGCGCTCAGTACCGAGCTCGGCACGTAATGCAGGCCTTGGCGCACCAGCAAGGGAAAGCGCAAATGCGGAAAGGCAAACAGGCTATAGCGGATCGCGAAAGTGATCGCCGCCATGGCCAGAATCAGGCTCCAGCTCGACATCAGGCAAGCTCCTCTGCCCGAGCGGCGTGGCGCTCCAGCAGCAAGCCCACGGCAATCCCGCTGGCGGCGGCCGCCAACAAACCCAGCTTATAGGGCCAGCCATGACAGGCCAGCGCCACACCACCGGCCACCAGCGCGGCCGCCACTTGCGGGCGATTGCGTAGCATCGGCACCACCACCCCGACAAAGGTCGCCAGCATGGCGAAATCCAGGCCCCAGGCGGCCAGGTCCGACACCGACTGGCCAAACAGCACGCCAATCAAGGTGCACAGCTGCCAGTTCAGGTACATCGCCAGCGCCGCGCCAAGAAAATACCAATGCTTGTACGGCGAGCTGTCGGTCTTGGCATAACGGTGTTGCACCACGGCGAAGGCTTCGTCGGTCAACCAGAACGCCAAGGGCACCCGCCAGCGCGCCGGCAAGTGCCGCACAAACGGCTGCAAAGTGGCGCTGTAGAGCGCGTGGCGCAGGTTGACCACCAAGGTGGTGAGCAGCAACACCGCAGCCCCCGCACCGGCGCCGAGCAGGGAAATCACGATAAATTGCGCCGAACCGGCAAACACCAGCAGCGACATGCCTAGGGTTTGGCCCGCCGACAAGCCGGCACCGGCGGCCAGCGCGCCAAAAATAATGCCGAACGGCATGGCCCCGACCAGCAAGGGCAACATGTCGCGGGCCGCCTGAAAGAATTCGGATTGACGTGACATAACACCTCCTAAAACAGCGAAGGCTAAGGTCTCAGGCGACTGGAGTCTTGAACGATCTTGCGCAGGCACTGCTATAGGCGCCCGGCCCCACACCATAGACCTGCTTGAACTGCCGGGTCAGGTGACTCTGATCGGCAAAGCCCAACTGCATCGCCACCGTCAGCGGTGTGCAGCCGTTTTTCAGCAAGGCGCGGGCTTGTTCCAGGCGCCGCTGCTGCAGCCAGGCATGCGGTGGCAGGCCGGTGGCGCGGCGAAACACTCGGGCCAAATAAAAGGGCGATAAGTGCACCGCCGCCGCCAACTGCTGCAACGATGGCGGCTCGGCCAGTTGACTGGCGAGCAGCTCCTTGGCCAGCGTCACCGCCTGCGGCTCATGGCCGGGCAGCGGCGCCGCGGCAATTCGACCGTAGCGTTGAAACAACAACAGAATCGCCTCGCGCCAGGCGGTTTGCTGCTGAAGCGCACTGGCGCCGGTCTCCAGCAGGCCATGCAGAGCAGCGAAGACCTGATGCAGTTGCGGGTCGTGCAGCACGCTGGCGCTAAACGACGGCAAGCCGCCGCTGGCCAGCCCCAGTTCCGCCAGCACGCCTATGATCTGAGAATTATCTGGATAGAAACCGCGATAACGCCAGCCTTCTTCGTGCGCTTTGGAACCAGTGTGGAGCTCGTCCGGATTAATCAGCACCATGCTGCCGACCGGCGCCAGATGCTCGCTGCCACGATGCCGAAAGCGCTGAGCACCATGCTCAATCACGGTAAACACGAAGCCCTCATGCACATGCGGGGCGAAACGCTGCTCAATATAACGGGCGTGCAACAACTCCACCCCGGCCAAGCCCTCGGCCTGCCAGAAGCGCGTCTGTTCACGCGGCGCGGTCATGCTGCCTCCGGGGTACGCGAAATTTGGCCGCGCAGATGAGTTGAAGAAAAGACCGTACTTGGAACGCCATCTCACTCGCCTCAACGATCAAGGGCCAAACCACCACGGCCGACCACGCTAACAGGGCCACCAATCTGGCTCAAGACGCTTACGACCTTGGTCGGCCTGACGCGCACCGCCGTGCATGCCAAACTAAGCCATCTGCCTGATTTATCTGCTGTTGGAGTGTGCATGTCGTTGTCCATCGGCCTGATCGCCACGGTTTCCTTGCTGTACATGGCCATCCTGTTCGCCATCGCTTTTTATGGCGACCGCCGCCGCACGCCTTTGTCACCGCGTGTTCGCGCGTGGGTCTACAGCCTGTCGCTGGCGGTGTACTGCAGCAGTTGGACGTTTTTTGGTGCGGTCGGCCAGGCCGCCGGCCAGCTGTGGGCATTTTTGCCGATTTATCTGGGGCCGATACTGCTGATGCTCTTGGCACCCTGGATCGTGCAAAAGATGGTGATGATCAGCAAGCAAGAAAACATCACCTCAATTGCCGACTTTATTGCCGCCCGCTACGGCAAATCACAAGCGCTGGCCGTGGCCGTGGCGTTGATCTGCGTGGTCGGGGTGCTGCCTTATATCGCCTTACAGCTCAAAGGCATCGTCTTGGGCGTTAACCTGCTGATCGGTGCCGGCGCCGATAGCAACAGCGTACGCGCCCAAGACACCGCGCTAATTGTGTCCTTGGTGCTGGCGCTGTTTACCATTCTGTTCGGCACCCGTAGCTTGGATGTGACCGAACATCACCGAGGTATGGTGCTGGCGGTGGCCTTCGAGTCGCTGGTTAAGTTGCTGGCTTTTGTCGCCGTCGGCGTGTTCGTTACCTACGGACTGTATGACGGTTTTAACGATTTACTCCGTAAGGCCGAAGTCGCGCCGCAGCTGGAGAGCTTCTGGCAAGAGAGCGTCAACTGGCCATCGATGCTGGTGCAAACCTTTGTCGCCATGCTGGCCATTCTGTGCCTGCCGCGCCAGTTCCACGTCACCGTAGTGGAAAACACCGAACCGCAAGATTTACGCCTAGCGCGCTGGGTATTTCCCAGTTACTTGCTGCTGGCCGGGCTGTTTGTGGTGCCGATTGCGCTGGCCGGGCAAATGTTGCTGCCCAGCGGGGTGATGGCCGACTCATTTGTGATCAGCCTGCCGCTGGCCCAAGCGCACCCGGCACTGGCCTTGCTAGCCTTTATTGGCGGTGCCTCAGCCGCTACGGGGATGGTGATTGTCGCCAGTGTGGCGCTCTCGACCATGGTCTCCAACGACATGCTGCTGCCGTGGTTGTTGCGCCGGCAAACCAGCGAACGGCCCTTCGAGGTGTTCCGCTACTGGATGCTCGGCGCACGGCGGATCAGCATAGTGGTGATTTTGCTGCTGGCTTACGTGTGTTATCGCCTGCTTGGCTCTAGCACCAGTTTGGCCACCATCGGCCAAATCGCCTTTGCCGCCATTACCCAACTGGCACCGGCCATGCTCGGTGCCCTGTACTGGAAACAGGCCAACCGCCGTGGCGTGTTTGCCGGCCTGATTGCCGGCGCGCTGTTGTGGTTTTACACCTTGGTGTTGCCGCTGGTGGCGCGCAGCCTCGGCTGGTCACTGCAACTATTCCCCGGCCTCAACTGGCTAGCCAGCCAACCACTAGGCTTACCGATAGATCCACTGACCCTCGGGGTCGTGCTGTCGCTGGCCGGCAATTGGTTGGTGTTTGCCTGGGTCTCGTTGCTCTCGCGCACACGGGTTTCTGAGCACTGGCAGGCCAGCCGTTTTATCGGCCAAGAGAGTAATTTACGCCCCAACAACCGCACCTTGCTGGCCGTGCAACTGCAAGACCTGCTGCTGCTAGCCGGCCGTTTTGTCGGCGAGGAGCGCGCCCAACATAGCTTTCAACGCTTCGCCCAACAGCACGGCACGCTCTTCAACCCGGCGCAACCGGCCAACGGCGAATGGATCGGCCACACCGAGCGTTTGCTCGCCAGCGTGCTAGGCGCCTCCTCAACCCGAGCAGTGGTCAAGGCCGCGATCGAAGGCCGCGAGATGCAGGTCGAGGACGTGGTGCGCATTGTCGGTGAAGCCAGCGAGGTGCTGCAGTTCAACCGCGCCTTGCTGCAAGGCGCGATTGAAAACATCACCCAGGGCATCAGCGTAATCGACCCAGCGCTGCGACTGGTGGCGTGGAACCAGCGCTATCTGGAGCTGTTCGACTACCCCGAGGGGCTTGTGTGCATCGGCCGGCCAATTGCCGAGATCATTCGCTTTAATGCCGAGCGCGGCTTGTTTGGTGCGGGTAGCGCCCAGCAACACATCGACAAACGCCTGCACTGGATGCGTCAAGGCAACGCCCATACCTCCGAGCGCCAGTTCGCCAATGGCCGGGTCATTGAGTTGATCGGCAACCCGATGCCGGGCGGTGGTTTCGTCATGAGCTTTACCGACATCAGCGCGTTTCGCCAAGCCGAGCAAGCGCTCAAAGACGCCAACGAAGGCCTGGAGCAACGGGTCAGCCAGCGCACCCAAGAGCTGTCCAGCCTGAACCAAGCCTTGAGCGACGCCACCGGCAAAGCCGAAGCGGCCAACCAGTCGAAAAGTCGCCTACTGGCCGCCGTCAGCCACGACCTGATGCAACCGTTAAACGCCGCCCGACTGTTTTCCGCCGCACTCTCCCATCAGGCGCAAACGCTACCGCGTGACGCCAGTGAACTGGTACGCCAACTGGACAGCTCGCTGCGCTCCGCCGAAGACCTGATCAGCGATTTACTGGATATTTCCAGGCTCGAAAGCGGTCATGTACACGCCGAGCGCAAGCCCTTTGCGCTGGCCACACTGCTCGACACCTTGGCCAGTGAGTTCAAAGCCCTAGCCCAGCAACAAGGCATGGACTTTCGCCTGCGCAGCAGCAAGGCGTGGGTCGACAGCGACAGCAAGATGCTACGGCGGGTGCTGCAAAACTTTCTCACCAATGCCTTTCGCTACACCCAAGGCCGCGTGCTGCTAGGCGTACGCCGCGAGGGTGACTGGCTACGGCTGGAAGTGTGGGACCGTGGCCCCGGCATTCCAGAAGACAAACGCCAGGTGATTTTCGAAGAGTTTAAACGCCTCGACAGCCACCAGACCCGCGCCGATAAAGGCCTGGGCCTAGGCTTGGCGATTGCCGACCGCTTGTGCAAAGTGCTTGAGCACCCACTGCAAGTGCGTTCATGGCCGGGCAAAGGCAGCGTGTTTAGCGTCAGCGTGCCGATGCTGCGTCAACCACCGCAGGCCAGCACGCTGCCGCTCAACGAGGAACCTACGCAGTTGCCGAGCGACTGTCAGGTGCTTTGCGTCGATAACGAAGACAGCATTCTCAGTGGCATGCACAGCCTGCTGTCGCGCTGGGGCTGCCAAGTATGGACAGCGCGCAATCGCCTCGAATGCGAGCATCTACTGGCGGAAAACGTGCGCCCGCAACTGGCGCTGATCGACTATCACCTCGACGACGGTGACACCGGCACCGAGTTAATGGCCTGGCTGCGCACCCGCCTTGAGTCGCCAATACCGGGGGTAGTGATCAGTGCCGACGGCCGTCCAGAGTTGATCGCCGCCGTGCATGCTGCCGGCCTCGACTTTCTCGCCAAGCCGGTCAAACCCGCCGCGTTACGCGCACTGATCAGCCGGCACCTAAACTTGCACTGACGCGCAGCGCGTGCCGATTGAGGCCAGTTAAAACGCTGGCGGAACAGGCCTTAATCGGCCACTTCATCCAGCACCGACTCAGCCTGCAACGAGGCATCAGCACCCGCGCGCTCGAGTAACTCGGCAGGTAAACTTTTGCTGGCGCGGGCGCCCATGTGCTTCAGGTTCTCGACCCGGCTGACCAAGTTGCCGCGCCCGTCCACCAGCTTATTGCGAGCCGCAGCATAAGCTTTGTCCAGTTGCTGCACGCGCGTACCGAGTTCGTCTAAATCGACGACAAAGGCCACGAACTTGTCGTACAGGGCACCGGCCCGTTCGGCGATTTCCCGCGCATTCAGGCTTTGCCGCTCTTGTCGCCACAGGCTGTCGATCACCCGCAAGGTGGCCAGTAAGGTAGTCGGGCTGACGATCACAATGTGCTGGGCATAAGCCTCTTGGAACAAACCGGGATCGGCCTGCAGGGCGGCGGCAAAGGCCGCTTCAATGGGCACAAACAGCAAGACGAAATCTAGGCTGTGCAAACCGTCAAGGCGCTGGTAGTCCTTGCGTGACAAGCCCTTGAGATGGCTGCGCAGCGACAACACATGCTGCTTTAGCGCCAGCGCCCGCGCGCCCTCATCGTCACTGACAATCATCGCTTGATAGGCCGTGAGACTGACCTTAGCATCGATCACCACTTGTTTATCGCCGGGCAGTTGAATGATCACATCCGGCTGAAAACGCGAACCATCGGCAGCGGTCAAACTGACTTGCGTGAGGTACTCGCGACCCTTAGTTAAGCCGGCGTGCTCGAGCACCTGCTCAAGCACCAACTCACCCCAATTACCTTGAATTTTCTGGCCCTTGAGGGCGCGGGTCAGATTGGTGGCCTCATCGCCCAAACGCTGATTGAGCTGCTGCAAGCGCTGCAACTCTTTACCCAGGGAAAAACGCTCGCGGGCTTCTTGCTGATAACTCTCTTCGACGCGTTTTTCGAACGACTGAATGCGTTCTTTGAGCGGGTCGAGCAATTGCCCAAGGCGCTCTTGGCTGCTTTGCGCGAAACGCTGCTCGCGTTCATCGAAGATTTTCCCGGCCATTTCCGCAAACTGCGCGCGCAACTCATCGCGCGAGCCTTGTAAGTCGGCTAGGCGCTGCTGATGGCTATCTTGCTGCTCACACAACTCGGCGGCCAAGCCCGCTCGCTCGGCATCCAAACGGCGCAGCTCAGCCTCTTTTTGCTGATTTACCTGGCTGTAGCGCTCAAGCGACTCACGCGCGGCACTGCCCTCTAGGCGCAATAACTCAGTTTCGCGGCGCAGCACCGCCAGCTCGGTTTGCTGACGCCCATGGCTATTGCGTAGCAACTGGGCCTCACCGCGGCTGTCGTCGAGCTGTGCGCAGATATCGACGTGCGCCTGCTGCCCGCTGCGCCAGCGTTCGTCCAACAGCAGGCGCTCTTGCTGCTCTATGTTCGTGCGCTGCTGCAACCGCCAACAGATAAACAGCAACGGCAACGCCGCCAACGACACGCCGAGCAGCAGATTGGGTAGATCAATGGGCATGACGGCCACTCCGGGAAAATCTTCGGCCAGTATACCCAGCCCGCCGGCATTTCGAATTGCGCTTAAGTCCAGCTTTTTCAGTGTTAATCAGGCTAAAAAAAAGCTGCTTTTAGCGATTAAAAACCTTGCAAAAAAAACCAACGGCCAACTAGAGCGGGCGCTTATAACAATCCACAGAAGCTGTGGATAACTCAGTGGGTAAGTTCTCGATAAGGTGCTAAAAAGCCGTGCTGACGGGGCCTTGAGTCAAACTGGTTAATTTTTAACCATCAAAAAAAAACCTTATAAATCATGCACTTAAAAAGTCAATTGGAAATCAACCGAGGATTCAGCGGCTTTACGTCACGGCCCAGCCGAGCGCCTCGCAATTGTGCACAACTCTTTCGCGTCAAGCCCGTGAGAGCATCTTTTCAGTGCATTCGTGGTTTTTTTTCGGTGCAAAAAAGCCAATCTTCACGCCGGTCAAGGGCTAAATCTAAGCGCCGATACATTTGTCCCGCAGCAAGACCTTAACGACGCTATTTGCCACGCCCGCAGACCACAACGCGCTCGGCAACGACCGACCCGATAGATGGGTTATCCTGCAGCATCGCCCTCACCAGCCATGACCATGAGCAAAATCCAACTGCAACAACAGATTCTTGAGCAACTGCAGCACGACCTATTGATCGCGCAGCGCGCAGCGCAAACGGCCTACGAGGCCGCCACCGACAAAGCCAACATCGCCGAGAATAAGTACGACACCCTAGGCCTTGAGGCCTCCTACCTCGCCACAGGGCAGGCGCGTCGCTTAGCCGAGATCGAGCAAGCGCTGGCGGCCTTGCGCCAGTTACCCACCACAGACTTTGACCCGCAACGCGGTATTCAACTGGGAGCCTTGGTACTGCTCGCCGACGCCGCCGACCAACAACGCTGGCTGCTGCTGGCGCCCGATGCCGCCGGGTTAAAGGTTAGCGATGACGAACGCGAGATCATCCTGATCACCCCGCACTCCCCCATCGGTCAACGGCTGCTTGGGCAAGCACCGGGAGATGAGTTCACTCTGACTGTCGGCAAGCATCTGCAGCACTTTGCGGTATTGCAGGTGTACTGAACAGCGACCACGGCTAACGCAGGGCAAAGCACGCTGCACGAATATAGTGCGGATAAAAACGCTATATCCCAGCACGCGTGCAGAGGCGTGAGGCCGGTTAGACGATGCCTAGTGCGCATCAATCGCATCGGTGGGTTACGCCGCTGCGCGGCTAACCCGCCCTACAAAAGCTGTGCGCACAGGTAACGGGGCCAGAGCCATAAAAAAACGCCCCGGAGGGCGTTTTGGTTGAGCGCGATAGTTGATAGTTACTGCACCACAGGCGGCTGTTGTACCAGCACTAACTGACCATCTTTATTCAGTGGGATCTGCGCGCCCGGATCGCGATCCATGCGCACCTGATTAACCAAGCCATTGAGCTGATACTTCACATCGTAGCCAATAACTTTTTCACTGCTGTCGGTCACGGTGCTGCAACGAGTCTCGGTGGTGGTGTAAGTGTCGCCTTCCTGCATATTGCCTTGCACGGTATTACCGGCATAACCACCGGCGGCCGCACCCGCCACAGTGGCAATTTTCTTACCATTGCCGCCGCCGACCTGATTACCGAGCAAACCACCCGCTACCGCACCGAGCAAAGTACCGGCAATTTTATGCTCGTCTTTAACCGGCCGACGCTTGGTTAAGGTGACTTCTTTACAGACCTGACGCGGCGTTTTAATGGTTTCGGTGACGGGTTGCACGGCAACCACTTGAGCGAATTTTGGTCCGCTATTGATCACGCTGTAAGTGGCCACCGCACCACCGGCCGTCACACCTACGGCGCCCAGTACCGCACCCACCAGCATCGATTTGTTCACGTGCAGCTCCTGATATTTGTGTAGAGAGGCATTTTAACCTCTGCACAATATTGGACTGCCGCAGTGGCGCACAGTTCGGCGCCACAGGGATCAATTAGGCCAATTCGCGAGCCGCATCACAGTGTTTACGGACGCTCGTCAGCCGCCTCAACCGCCACGGGTGGCATCAAGTCTTCGGCGCTCAAGTTAAGCCAGATCAGCGCTACGTTAGCGATATAGATCGACGAGTAAGTACCCGCCAGTACACCGACAAACAGGGCGAGCGAGAAACCATACAAGCTGTCACCGCCAAACATCAGCAAGGCGGCAATTGCCAGCAAGGTCGACACCGATGTCGCCACGGTACGCAACAAGGTCTGCGTGGTGGAGATGTTGATGTTTTCAATCAAACTGGCCTTGCGCAGTACTCGGAAGTTCTCGCGCACCCGGTCGAACACCACGATGGTGTCGTTGAGTGAGTAACCGATCATCGCCAGTATCGCCGCCAGCACCGTCAGGTCGAAGGTGATTTGAAACAACGAGAGGAAACCCATGGTCACGATAACGTCATGCACCAGGGAGGCGATGGCACCCACGGCAAACTTCCACTGAAAGCGAAAGGCCAGGTACAACATCACGCCGCCCAAGGCCAGCAGCATACCAATACCGCCCTGATCGCGTAGTTCTTCACCCACTTGCGGGCCAACAAACTCGGCCCGTTTAACTTCGGCGGGGTTACTCGCATCGGCCAGTAGCAGGGCCGCCGCGATGCGATTGCCGAGCTGTGGATCATCGCCAGGCATGCGCACCAAAACATCGGTGCTAGCGCCAAAACTCTGCACCACGGCATCTTCATAGCCGGCGCTTTTCAGCTGTGTGCGCACCAAGTTGAGATCGGCAGGCTTTTCGTAGGTCAACTCGATCAGAGTACCGCCAGTGAAATCCAGCCCCCAGTTCAAACCTTTAACGTACAAACTGCCCAACGACAACACGGTCAGCAACATGGTCATGGCGAACGCAAGGTTGCGCACGCCCATAAAATTAATCGTACGTAACATGCTGATTGCTCCTTAAATCCACAATTTCTTGTAGTCGCGGCCGCCGAAAATCAAATTGACCATGCCGCGAGTCACCATGATTGCGGTAAACATCGAGGTAAAAATACCCAGCGACATAGTCACTGCAAAGCCTTTCACCGGGCCGGTGCCCATCGCAAACAAGATGCCGCCCACCAGCAAGGTGGTCAGGTTGGAGTCGATAATGGCGGTAAAGGCCCGATCAAAACCTTCATGGATGGCACGTTGCACGCTCATGCCATTGGCCAGCTCTTCGCGAATACGCGAGAAGATCAGCACGTTGGCGTCCACCGCCATACCCATGGTCAAGACGATACCGGCGATACCGGGCAGGGTCAGGGTCGCACCCAGCCACGACATCA
>JBILAR010000199.1:0-2683 GCA_044354115.1 Pseudomonas sp.
CATACGCCAAAGTCTCGGCGTAACCCCAGTTGATCGGCAAGGCACCGGCGGTCATTTTTTGCCGGTCTTCGAGAATCTTCGAAACCTGTCGTTGCACGATAAAACCGTCTGGAATTTCCAACATTTTGTTGGCCAGATCTTGCATGGTTTTTAGTTCAAAGCGGGTGTCGTGACGGGCATTCCAGGCGTGGCCTAGATACGGACGCCAATCGACAAAGAGTTCGCTGTTAGGCTCTTTCACCAAGCTTTTAACCACATGCAGACCGTTATCCAGCGCATTGCGGTAATCATCAACCTTGGCTTGTACCGTCTCATTATTGAGGCTGCCCAATTCGATCAACGCTTCGGCATACAACTCACGGGTGGTGCGCTGCTTGCTGATTTGCTGATACATGATCGGTTGCGTGCCATTCGGCTCATCGGCCTCGTTATGGCCGCGACGACGGTAGCAAACCAAATCGAGCACCACATCACGCTTAAACTGCATGCGGTAATCGACGGCCAACTGGGTAACGAACAGCACTGCTTCTGGGTCATCGCCATTAACATGCAAAATTGGCGCTTGAATCATCTTGGCAACGTCGGTGCAGTACTCAGTGGAACGCGAGTCTTCCGGATTGCTGATGGTGAAGCCAACTTGGTTATTGATAACGATATGGATGGTGCCGCCCGTTTTAAAACCACGGGTTTGCGACATCTGGAAGGTTTCCATCACCACGCCTTGACCGGCAAACGCCGCGTCACCGTGCAGTGAAACCGGCAGCACTTTATCGCCAGCGGCGTCCAAGCGACGATCCTGGCGAGCACGTACCGAGCCTTCAACCACGGGCGATACGATCTCCAAGTGCGATGGGTTGAACGCCATCGCCAAGTGAACTTCGCCACCGGTGGTCATTACGTTGGAGGAGAAACCTTGGTGATATTTAACGTCGCCAGAGCCAAGATCGTCTTTCTTCTTGCCTTCAAACTCGTCAAACAAATCCCGTGGATTCTTACCGAAGGTGTTCACCAGTACGTTCAAGCGACCACGGTGCGCCATGCCAATGATGATTTCTTTGGCACCATAAGAGCCTGAGCGCTGAATCACTTCATCGAGCATCGGGATCAGGCTTTCTGCGCCCTCCAAACCAAAGCGTTTGGTGCCTGGATACTTGGTACCTAGGTATTTTTCCAAACCTTCCGCAGCGGTTAAGCGTTCAAGCAGATGGCTTTGCGCCTCTGTTGAAATCTGTGGCCGACCGCGCACACTTTCGAGGCGCTGTTGAAACCACTTGCGCTGCTCAGAGTCGACGATATGGGTAAATTCAGCACCAATGGTTTGGCAATAGGTTTGCCGTAACGCATCGTGAATTTCCCGCAAGCTGGCTTCTTCTTTACCGATACACAGCCCGCCAGTATGGAAGGTGGTATCCAAGTCGGCAGCCGTCAGACCGTAATGATTAATCGACAGATCATCCGGCGGCGTACGTTGCCATAAACCTAAAGGATCAAGCGCCGCAGCTTGGTGGCCACGCATGCGGTAAGCCTGAATCAGCCGCAGAACTTCTACCTGCTTCTTTTCATGCTCTGAGCTTACGCTGCCAGCCGAAACCGGTTGGGCGCGCCGCTGATTTTTGGCCAATAGAACGAAGTGATCGCGCACTGTTGAGTGCGAAACATCGGTGACAGAACTGCCGTCAGCCGGCAATTTCTGGAAGTAGGTGCGCCATTCATCTGGCACAGCGTTAGGATCGTGCAGGTAAAGCTCATAGAGCTCTTCCACATAGGCCGCATTACCACCGGATAGGTGGGAACTGTCCCACATGCGCTGCATCACGCTTTCTTGCATGCTCGGTCACCCTCGATAAGGGGACACCATCGGCGTAGATACGCAGCACGCACACACTTAGCCCAAAGTAGCGACCAGATAGTGCCACCACGGATCCTGCAGATAGCCCGGGTACCAGCCCGGATGCCCCTGCTGGTCGTCATATAGTCGACATATAAAAGCGCGGCTTTGTGAGCTGCGCTCTATTTAAACTGCGGCCTGCAAGTAACTGCAGAACCGCAGTGTGTAACGGTTAAAGCAAAAAATCAGGTCGCAGATTGCAGCAACATGTTACGGATGTGGCCGATTGCCTTAGTCGGGTTAAGACCTTTAGGGCAAACGCTTACGCAGTTCATGATGCCACGGCAGCGGAACACGCTGAACGGATCGTCCAAGGCGGCCAGACGCTCTTCAGTTTTGGTGTCCCGGCTATCAGCCAAAAAGCGATACGCCTGCAGCAACGCAGCTGGGCCCAAGAATTTGTCTGGGTTCCACCAGAACGAAGGACAAGACGTCGAACAGCACGCACACAGAATGCATTCGTACAAGCCGTCGATCTTTTCCCGCTCAGCCGGTGATTGAAGACGCTCAATACCAGGCGCCGGCGTGTCATTTTGCAAGTACGGCTGAACTTTTTCGTACTGCTTGTAGAAGATGCTCATGTCGACCGCGAGGTCACGAATAACTGGCAAACCCGGCAGCGGACGAACAACCAATTTATTGCCCTTAACCACATCAGACAATGGCGTGACGCAAGCCAAGCCATTTTTGCCGTTCATATTCATGCCGTCGGAGCCGCAAACACCCTCACGGCAAGAACGACGATAGGACATACTTTCGTCTTGCTCCTTAACCAGCGCCAGCACATCCAGCACC
>JBILAR010000147.1:0-6116 GCA_044354115.1 Pseudomonas sp.
CCCACACTCGGTCGCCCTCATGCCGTTGCGCTTTGCTTCATTCGCTGTGGCCAGCTTAAGAGAGGACTTTCACCTCTAGGATGACGCCCATGCTGGGCGCACAAGTAACTCGCCGAGGGGCGAAACCGGTAGCGGCCATACAGCAATGCCGGCAAGTGGCTTCCTAAACGTCAACGCAACACTTAGCCGGGACATAGCAAAAAAAACGCCCCGAAGGGCGTTTTCTGTACCGCGCAACGGTTTAGGCGTTACCGGCGGTTTGCATCCGCTCTAGCTGCTGGGCGTAGAGCGCATCGAAGTTCACCGGAGCCAACATCAGCGCCGGGAACGAGCCACGCACCACTAGGTTGTCCAAGGCTTCGCGCGCATACGGGAACAGCAGGTTCGGGCAGAAAGCCCCAAGGGTGTGGCTCATGGCTGCCGCATCTAAACCGGCGATCAAGAAAATCCCGGCTTGCTGCACTTCAGCAATAAACGCCGTTTCGCCGCCGGTTTTCACCGTTACCGAAAGGGTTAATACCACTTCGTGGAAGTCGCCTTCCAACGGCTTTTGCCGAGTGTTCAGGTCTAGCTCAACGCTTGGCGCCCACTCCTGACGGAAAATCTCTGGGCTCTTTGGCGCTTCAAACGACAGGTCGCGCACATAAATGCGTTGCAGCGAAAACTGTGGACCTTGGTCTTCTTGAGTTGCGCCGGTGCTTACTTGTTCAGTCATGACAGAGCCTTATTGTAAGTTTAGTAGTGCTACAACCAGTTAATGGGGTGCAACGATCAAGCATTCAATAGCGCGTCGAGTTTGCCGGCGCGCTCTAGGGCATACAGATCGTCGCAACCGCCAATATGGGTGGCGCCGATCCAGATTTGCGGCACCGAGGTGCGCCCGGCCTTACGAATCATTTCCGCACGTACCGCCGGGGCGCCATCGATGCTCAGCTCAGTGAAGACCACGCCTTTGTTCTTCAGCAGTTGCTGAGCGCGCCGGCAGTAGGGGCAGTAGTCACTGGAATACACAACAACTGCAGCCATTGCAGCTCTCCTTATATTGCTTTACGCAGCCTTACTTGATCAGCGGCAAATTGTCGCCGCGCCAGCTAGCAATGCCACCGCCGAGTTTGGCGGCGGTATGCCCAGCTTTTTCCAGCTCGCGGCAGATGGTTCCCGCGTGCTGACCAAGGGCGTCAACCAGAATAATGCTTTTGCCTTTGAACTTATCGAGTTCAACCATGCGTTCGGCGAACTTCTCATACGGAATGTTCAGCGCATCAACAATATGGCCGCTGGCGAAGTCTTTGTGCGAGCGCAAATCGACAATCACGCCCTGTTCGCTATTAACCAGCGAGGTCAACTCACGGCAGCTGAGGCTGGTGCCCGCACGCTGCAACTCGCTGTAAATCAGTAGCGCCAAGATAACTGCAGCGCTGCCACTCAGCAGGTAATGGTTAGTGACGAATTCAAGCAGTTGAGCAAGCATCAAAAGATTCCAGAAGGAGAATAAAATGGGGAGGAACAGGCCTAGGGCACAACACGAACCCTGACGTGTCGCACAATGGCGGCCAGTATACACAGCCCCCTTACTGCGCCAAACCCGTCTGGCGGTGACGAAAGCGCCGCTTGGGCTTAATATTCGCGCTCTTTTTATCTTTCGTCGCTCGGGTGCTTCTATGCCAACCACAGCAAAACCATTAGTGCTGATCATTTTGGACGGCTTCGGTCACAGTGACAGCCCCGAGTACAACGCCATTTACGCCGCCAACACCCCAGTTTATGACCACTTGCGCGCCACTCAGCCGCACACCTTGATCTCCGGCTCCGGCATGGACGTAGGTTTGCCAGACGGGCAAATGGGCAACTCGGAAGTTGGCCATATGAACCTCGGCGCCGGCCGCGTGGTGTATCAAGACTTTACCCGGGTGACTAAAGCCATTCGCGACGGCGAGTTCTTTAGCAACCCAACCCTGTGCGCCGCCGTCGACGGAGCCGTCAGTACCGGCAAAGCCGTACACATCCTCGGTTTGCTCTCCGATGGTGGCGTGCACAGCCATCAAGACCATCTGGTGGCCATGGCCGAACTGGCCGCCCAGCGCGGCGCAGAGAAAATCTACCTGCACGCCTTTCTCGATGGCCGTGATACCCCGCCGAAAAGCGCCGCGCCGTCGATCGAACTGCTCGACGCCGCCTTCGCCAAACTCGGCAAGGGTCGCATCGCCAGCATTATCGGGCGCTACTTTGCAATGGACCGTGACAACCGCTGGGACCGTGTGGCGCAAGCCTACAACCTGATCGTCGATGGCCAAGCCGAGTTCAACGCGGCCAATGCCCTAGCTGGCTTGAACGCCGCCTACGAGCGCGGCGAAAACGACGAGTTCGTCAAAGCCACCACTATTGGCGCACCTGTGCAGGTAGAAGACGGCGACGCTGTGGTGTTTATGAACTTTCGCGCCGACCGTGCCCGCGAGCTAACCCGCACCTTGGTCGAGCCGGGTTTTAGTGATTTCACCCGCGCCCGCGTGCCACAATTGAGCCGCTTCGTGATGCTCACCCAGTACGCCGCCAGCATCGACGCGCCCAGCGCCTTCGCACCCGGCTCGCTGGACAACGTACTCGGCGATTACCTGGCAAAAAACGGCAAGACCCAACTGCGCATCGCCGAGACCGAGAAATACGCCCACGTGACCTTCTTCTTCTCCGGTGGCCGTGAAGAGCCGTTCCCGGGCGAAGAACGCATCCTGATTCCCTCGCCAAACGTCGCCACCTACGACCTGCAACCGGAGATGAATGCCCCGCTGGTCACCGATCAACTGGTCGAGGCCATCGAGCAGCAGCGCTATGACGTAATTATCGTCAACTACGCCAACGGCGACATGGTCGGCCATACCGGGGTGTTTTCTGCTGCCGTTAAGGCCGTGGAGTGCTTAGACACCTGCGTCGGGCGCATCGTTGCGGCACTCGCCAAGGTCGGCGGCGAAGCCCTGATCACCGCCGACCACGGCAACGTCGAGCAAATGGAAGACGAATGCACGGGCCAGGCGCACACCGCGCACACCTGCGAGCCAGTGCCGTTCATCTATGTCGGTAAGCGCAACATTAACCTGCGTGACGGCGGCGTATTGGCCGACGTGGCACCGACCATGCTGCGCCTGATGGGCCTGCCACAACCGGCGGAAATGACCGGCAAGTCGATCATCGAACTGCTCTAAGCGTTCGCGCGCACCCGGCACCAACCAGGGTAGGTACGGACTTCGGAGCGAACAGTCCGCCAATCGGCGCCATGCTGAAAATCTGCTAGTTCGCCACCAACTGCTCTTGCCCCAGCGCCAACTCAAGCCCCAGATGGCGCGACAGGCAGGGCCAGCTTTGCCAGGCGGCGACCACCTGTGGGTCGTCCAGTTGCTCGCGATAAGCTTGCAGCAGCGCCGGGTCAAAGCGGCTCGGATTGAGCATACCCTCCACCGCTTGATGCACTGCGTCGTCGAGCTGATTGGCAAAATCCTCACCGATCAGTTGATGGGCAATCAAATTGGCCACCGTGGTGTCCATCGGGATTAGCGGATGGCCAAATTGGCCAATATAGCGATCATTCATCTCTTCGACTAAGCGATGGGCCAGATAGGCCTCATCGAGCAAACCATCGAGGCCATCATGGCCGTTTAGCAACGCCGGTGGTTGCAAAAAATACTCTTCGGCAATTTTCAATACGGGCTTGATCTGCGCTTGAATACCGGCGTCGGCGGCTACCGCGTCGGCAGCATCGAGCAGCTCTGGCACCTGCGCAATATAGGCGGCTACGAAGCGGGCAAGCACCCCCTGGGCATCTTCAACAGGTAGGCGAATGGCCGGATGCAAGCGCTCGAGTTGTGCGTCGAGTTGCTTGGCCAATTGCCCAGTGGCGGTTTCATGTTGATGGGCGCGTTCAATCAGTTGGCGCAAGGCAGCGGTATTCATGACGGCTCCTTAGGTGATTACGACTGCGTTAAGCCACCAACCATAGTCGCTTTCCTAGCAAGACCAAGCGTCAGTCGTCATTAATGTGTCATCGGTTTGTATTGACAGCCTGCTAGCTGACGAACGGCAATCAGCAGCCTAGCGGCAAGCTCGATTGTGCCTGCGAACATGGCCGGTTAAGTTTTTTCTGCCTGCGTTGTTATGTCGCAGATGCTGACTACACTCACCTCGATGGCATAAAAAACGCACACGGATCGCCGATTACACCGGCTGTAATCCGGTCGCTAGAGGTGGCGCAGTTAATTGCTAGTTTGGCTGCCACGCACTTAGCCACGGGTAGGGCCGGCGGGATAACAAGAACGATAAGGGGAACCCGCAATGACGCAACGTCCACGAATCTGGGTGGGGTTACTGCTGTGGGCTGTATTCAGCCAAGCACAGGCCTCTTGGACTGTGAATATGGCTCCGGGGGCAACAGCCGTCAGCCGCGCCGTATTTGACCTACACATGATCACCTTCTGGATCTGTGTGGTGATTGGTCTAGTGGTATTCGGCGCAATGTTTTGGTCGATGCTGGTCCATCGTCGCTCAACCGGCCAGCAACCCGCGCACTTCCATGAAAGCACCACGGTGGAAATCCTCTGGACCCTGATCCCGCTGGTGATTCTGGTGATCATTGCGATACCCGCGACCAAAACCCTGATCAAAATCTACGACACCACTGAGTCCGAGCTGGATATTCAGATCACCGGCTATCAGTGGAAGTGGCATTACAAATACCTCGGCCAAGACGTGGAGTTCTTCAGCAACCTAGCCACTCCGCAGAGCCAAATCCATAACCAAGAGCCCAAAGCGGAGAACTACCTGCTGGAGGTGGATAACCCACTGGTGGTGCCTGCCGGCACCAAGGTGCGGTTTTTAATTACCGGTGCGGATGTCATCCACTCTTGGTGGGTGCCAGCCTTTGCGGTGAAGAAAGACGCTATTCCCGGCTTTGTTAACGAGGCTTGGACGCGTATCGATCAGCCCGGCATCTATCGCGGCCAATGCACCGAGCTGTGCGGCAAGGATCACGGCTTTATGCCGATTGTGGTCGAGGCCAAGTCCAAAGAGGACTTCGCCAAGTGGCTGGCGGAGCGTAAAACCGAAGCCTTGCAGCTTAAAGAGTTAACCAGCAAGGAATGGACCCGCGAAGAGTTGATCGCCCGTGGCGAGAAAACCTACCAAACCACCTGCGCCGCCTGCCATCAGGTGGATGGCAAGGGCTTGCCGCCGATGTTCCCGGCGCTTAAAGGCTCGAAGATCGCTACCGGGCCCAAGGCCGAGCATCTCAATATTGTCCTCAACGGCAAGCCGGACACCGCCATGGCCGCCTTCGGCAAGCAACTGTCGGAAGTCGATATCGCCGCCGTCATCACCTACGAACGTAACGCCTGGGGTAATGCCATGAACGACATGGTCACGCCCAAAGACGTGCTCGCCCTCAAACAAGCTCAGGAGTAACAACATGAGCGCAGCGATCGACTCCAGTCATAACGCTCATGGGCATGATCAGCATCACGGCCCAGCCAAAGGGCTGATGCGTTGGGTGCTGACCACCAACCACAAAGACATCGGCAGCATGTACCTGTGGTTCAGCTTTGCGATGTTTTTGCTCGGCGGCTCTTTTGCCATGGTGATTCGCGCCGAGCTGTTTCAGCCCGGTCTGCAAATTATCGAGCCGGAATTCTTTAACCAGATGACCACCATGCACGGCCTGATCATGGTCTTTGGCGCGGTGATGCCGGCGTTCGTCGGCTTGGCCAACTGGATGGTGCCGCTGATGATCGGCGCGCCGGACATGGCCTTGCCGCGCATGAACAACTTCAGTTTTTGGCTGCTGCCGGCAGCCTTCGGCATTATGATTTCGACCCTGTTCAGCGATGCTGGCGGGCCGAATTTCGGCTGGACCTTCTACGCGCCGCTGTCCACCACCTATGCGCCGGAAAGCGTCACCTACTTTATCTTCGCCGTGCACCTGATGGGCATCAGTTCGATCATGGGCGGCATCAATATCATCGCCACCATTCTCAACTTACGCGCCCCCGGCATGACCCTGATGAAAATGCCGCTGTTCGTCTGGACCTGGCTGATCACCGGTTTTTTGCTGATTGCCGTGATGCCGGTGCTGGCGG
>JBILAR010000008.1:0-56596 GCA_044354115.1 Pseudomonas sp.
GCCATGCTCTGCTACGTCACGCCCAAGGAACACCTGGGTCTGCCGAACAAAGATGACGTCAAAACCGGCATCATCACCTACAAAATCGCCGCCCACGCAGCTGACTTGGCCAAGGGCCATCCGGGCGCGCAGATTCGCGACAATGCCTTGAGCAAGGCACGTTTCGAGTTCCGCTGGAACGATCAGTTCAACCTAGGGTTAGACCCGGACACCGCGCGCAGCTACCACGACGAAACCCTGCCGAAAGACTCGGGCAAGGTCGCGCATTTCTGCTCAATGTGCGGGCCGAAGTTCTGCTCGATGAAGATCACCCAGGAAGTGCGCGTCTACGCCGAAGAACAACGCATCGCCGCGTTGGACTTGGATAAGGAGGAGGTAGAACAGGGTATGCAGGCCAAGGCTGAGGAGTTTAAGGCCCAAGGTAGCGAGCTGTACCACAAGGTCTGAGATCAGCTGTTGAGGCGGGTTTTGGATTGATAAAAAGACGGGCCGTGATGGCCCGTTTTTTTATGGGTGGGATTTGGTTTTGCCGAAGGCTCATGGCTTGGGAAAAGCTGGTGGGCAAGCTGCGCGTTGCCCACCCTACGGTTGCCGTTCACCTTGAATCGGGTCTTTTGTGATTTGCGTAGGGTGGAAAACTGTGAAGCATTTTCCACCAGGGATTGAAGGGTTGCTTGCGCTGATAGCTATTGAAGAGGCGACGGTTTCGCTCGAGCGAGATACAGATCGTTTGAGTAGGTGAGCGCAACGAAGTAAGGGCTACAAAGAAAAAGCGCTGACAACAGCTGTAAGTTGCCTTCAATACCAAGAACTTGAGTCAAGAGGCCGCCCGAAATCATAGTGATTAAGCCATATGCAAAGCCCTTAAAATATATGGGGCTGAGGAGTACATAAGGGGCCTCAAGAATCGCCATTGAAAGCTCAGGATTCCCAATGGCGCGACGGCTAGAGATAGCCTTGAAAACTCCGTAAGAGCTGTACATGCCGCAAAGGAAAAAAATCACAGCAAGCAGTAAAGAAAAAATATAGACAGATGATGTTTCAATATTAAGTATTGGGATTGTATAGATACCTTCGTTCTTTCCGTAGATAACAGCTATATAAGCACCAACGGCGATAGACACTCCCGTATAAAGCGAGGTCTGCGCTAAATTCAACGCATCGTGGAAATAGCTGGCGTTTAGTTCGTCAAAGTCCATGTTTTTTTGCTCCAGTTTTTATAGTGCGGGTGCAACCCGCGAGCTTTGCCGCGTTATCTGATTCCTATGCGGGTTTCACCCGCCCTACATCTGCGGTGGGAAATGCTGCGCAGTTTTCCACCCTACGCAATCTCAATATCAGCGGGTAGGGTGGGCAACGCGTAGCTTGTCCACTGGTGGGTTCACGCGCGTTCGATCTTCTCCAGAGCCTGCTCAAGCGTGCTCACGGTGCGCTCGATGTTTTGCAGTTTTTCCAGCCCGAACAGGCCGATGCGGAAGGTTTGGAAGTCCGCCGGCTCATCGCACATCAGCGGTACGCCGGCGGCGATTTGTAGGCCTTGGGCGGCGAATTTTTGGCCGCTTTTGAAACCGGCATCTTCGGTGTAGCAAACCACTACGCCGGGGGCGGCGAAGCCAGCGGCGGCGACGCTGTTGAAGCCTTTTTCGGCCAACAGGGTGCGCACCCGTTGGCCGAGTTCCAGTTGCTGGTCGCGGATTTTGTCGAAGCCGTAAGCTTGGGTTTCCAGCATCACGTCGCGAAAGCGCGCCAGGGCATCGCACGGCAGGGTGGCGTGGTAGGCGTGGCCGCCTTGTTCGTAGGCTTGCATGATTTGCAGCCATTTTTTCAGGTCGCAGGCGAAGCTGGTGCTTTGGGTGGCGTTGACTCGTTCAAGGGCGCGCTCGCTCATCATCACCAAGGCGCAGCACGGCGAGGCGCTCCAGCCTTTTTGCGGGGCGCTGATGAGTACGTCGATGCCGCAGGCTTGCATGTCCACCCACAACGCGCCGGAGGCGATGCAGTCGAGCACGAACAAGCCGCCGACGGCGTGCACGGCGTCGGCCACGGCGCGTAGGTAGTCGTCAGGCAAGAGCATGCCGGAGGCGGTTTCTACGTGGGGGGCAAACACCGCCTGTGGTTTTTCTGCGGCAATAGTCGCCAGCACTTCGGCCAGCGGTGCCGGGGCCAGCGCGGCTTGGTGGCCGGCCGTCACTGGGCGAGCTTTGAGTACTTGCACCGAGGCCGGGATATCGCCCATTTCGAGAATTTGCGTCCAGCGATAACTGAACCAGCCATTGCGGATTACCAGACATTTTTGCCCGGTCGCCAATTGCCGCGCCACGGCTTCCATGCCGAAGGTGCCACTGCCGGGTACTACGGCCACGGCATGGGCGTTATAGACCTTTTTCAGAGTGCTGGAGATGTCGTTCATTACCCGCTGAAAGGCTTGCGACATATGGTTCAGCGAGCGGTCGGTGTAGACCACTGAGTATTCGATCAGGCCATCGGGATCGATGCTGGGGAACAGTTTGGACATGGGTGACTCCAGTGAAATAAATGCGCGTGGCGCGACCTTGGCGCAAGTGCGCGCAAATGACAATGCGCGAGCGCTAACGATAAGTATGCGGAGCTAGCTGAGAGCGCGCTTTGCTGGTTAAGGCGGGTTGCTCTGGCGGCAATTGTAAGCTGCACGGCACCTTTAAGCCGAATCGTTGTGCTTGTTTGTCAGTCATGCGGGGGAGGTGGTTTTTTGACCGTAGAGCTTTCGGCTACTAGGGTTAAACCTCCGGTCGCCTTTGTGCTCAAGGCGTCGTCCAGAGGGTGAAGCGATGAAAAAGTTACTCTGTGTGGCTGTGCTGCTGTCCAGCAGTGCTTGGGCGGATGGTTTGATTTTGACCACCGAAAACGCTCCGCCGTTAAATTACTCCACCGATGGCGGCAAGACCATTGTGGGTAGCTCGACGGAGGTCATCAATGAGCTGTTCAAACGCGCGGAAATTGACTTCAGCAATAAAATGTATCCGTGGGCGCGGGCGATTGAGATGGCTCACTACGATAAAAATACCTGTGTGTACTCAACTACCCGAACTGAAGAGCGCGAGAAGAGCTTCTTGTGGGTCGGCCCCATAGCCCCCAATGACTGGATACTTTTCGCTAAGGCGGACAGTCCGATCACCCTCGATTCTCTTGAGGCGGCGAGGGGTTTCAAAATAGGTGGTTATCGCGGCGATGCGATCACGCTGTACTTGCAGTCGCAGAAATTTCTGATTGATGAAGCCGGCAACGATGAGCAGAGCGTGCAAAAGCTCAATGCCGGGCGCGTCGACTTGTGGGCGGCTGGCGTGTTGGGCGGCCCATTTATTGCGGCCAAGATGAATGTAAAAGTTAAGCCGCTGCTGAGCTTTAAAAAAGCCGAAATGTACTTGGCCTGCAATACCTCGGTGCCGCAGGTGACCATCGACAAACTGAATGCCACGCTGCAGACCATGATCAAAGACGGCACTGTCGACACCATCAATAAGAAATACCAGTAAGCGCGAAATCGCGTGGCAGTCGGCAGTCGAGATGTGGCGGGTGGCAGCAGGATGTTTTGCCACCTGCTGCAGTTGCTCGGTGTTGTCTTAACTGTCTGCGCCCTTGGCTGTTTGCGCGGTTGTCAAAGTAGCCTCGGACGCCATCCTGTCGCGGTGCTAACAGAACATCGGTGTCTGTCGTTTAAGTCTGCAATGTTGCCTTTTCTGGCGTGCTATCGACTCTTCTCTGGGGCTGTAAATTCTCGCTCCGCCACCCCTCTCGCAAGGTGTAAGCTGCGTTTATAGCGTGGCTGTTTGGCGTGAGCGTGTGGCTCACGTATGCCGCTTTGATTGAAGCTGGAGCTTGTAATGAACCGCGATGATGATGTGCAAATTCTTGAGCGCGAAACCTGTTTTCGCGGCTTTTATCGCCTCGATCGGCTGCAGCTTAGTCATCGTTTATTTGCCGGTGGGATGGGGCGGCCGATTAGTCGTGAGCTATTCGTGCGCCACGATGCGGTGTGCGTGTTGCCTTACGACCCGGTGCGCGATTGCGTGGTGCTGATCGAGCAATTTCGCATCGGTGCGCTGGATAAAAGCCCTAACCCATGGCTGATCGAGGTGGTGGCCGGGTTGATCGACAAAGACGAGCAGCCGGACGAGGTGGCGCGCCGTGAGGCGGTGGAAGAAGCCGGTTTGATCCTCGGCGAGCTGTGGCCGATCAGCCAGTACTATCCCTCGCCGGGTGGCTCGGATGAGCGTGTGCATTTATACGTGGGTTGCTGCAACAGCGAAGGTGCTGGCGGCATCCATGGCTTGGAGGAGGAGGGCGAGGATATTCGCGTGTTGGTCTGGTCGCTGGCTGAGGCGCTGGCGGCGGTGCGTGATGGGCGGATTAACAACGCCGCCAGCATCATTGCTTTGCAATGGCTGGCACTGAATCGTGACGAAGTGCGCGGTCGCTGGGCATGAGCCTGCTGCGCGAGCGCTACCGGCTCGACTTAGTCGAGCTGCAGGCGACTTGCGCGGCTAATTACGCGCGGCTAATGCGCTTGCTACCGGATATGCGTGAGCATGTCGGCACTCGCCGCGTGGCACTCAGCCAAGGCGAACACCTGCTCGGCGTGCTGGCGTTGGAGGTGTTGGAAGCCTGCCCCTACACCACCACCCTGCAATTGCGCCAAGAACATAGTTGGCCGTGGTTGCCCGTGCCACCCTTGCAGGTGCGGGTGTATCACGATGCACGCATGGCCGAGGTGGTGAGCGCGGCCAGCGCCCGTGGCTTTCGCAGCACCTATCTGTACCCCAATAGCGCCATGCATCAGCCCGATGAGAAGACCCAGCTCAATCAGTTTCTCGGTGAGTGGCTGGGGCATTGCCTCGCCTGTGGCCATGAGTTGCAGCCAGTAATTTAAACGCAAGCGGTCACGCTTAACGCTACGCTCAAATATGCAGCGCCGTTTACTTGCGGTACGGCGCGGGTTTAAGCGTGGCTGCAGCGGATTTTCTGTGACCCTCGTCAACTTTGCGGGTTTACCCTGGCCCGTTCAAGCCGCCATAATTGTCAGACACCTGCACAAGGAGACGGCCTTGCCGTGCGCCCCGACTGTTTCTGCCAATCCAGCCAACGCTAGCGCTGCCGATCACTCGGTACTGCTGGTGCAGCTGTCCGACAGCCATTTGTTTGCCCAGGCAGATGGCAAGCTGCTGGGCATGAATACCCACGACAGTTTGCAGCGGGTTATTGAGCGGGTGCTCGATGAGCAACCGGGTATCGATTTGCTGCTGGCCAGCGGCGACCTGTCGCAAGATGGCTCGCCGGCCTCGTATCAGCTTTTTCGGCAGATGCTCGGGCAAATCCCGGCGCCGGCCCGCTGGTTCCCCGGTAACCATGATGATCTCGCGGTGATGCAAAACGTCTGCGCTGGCAGTGATCTGCTGCAGCCGATTATTGATCTGGGCAACTGGCGCATCATCTTGCTGGATACCTCGATTGCCGGTGCTGTGCCGGGCTTCTTGGCCGACGACCAGCTTGAGTTGTTAGCCCAAGCGCTGCAGAACGCCGGCGATCGGCATGTGCTGGTGAGTTTCCATCATCATCCGGTGCCGATTGGTTGCCGCTGGATGGAGCCGATTGGCTTGCGCAATCCCGCTGCGCTGTTCGCCGTGCTGGATGCCTATCCGCAGGTGCGCGGCGTGCTCTGGGGGCATATTCATCAAGAGTTCGACCAGCTGCGTAACGGCGTGCGGCTGCTGGCCTCACCGTCCACCTGCGTGCAATTTGCACCGGGCAGCGAAGAGTTTCATGTCGATCAAGAGGCGCCAGGTTATCGCTGGCTGCGCCTGCAGGCCGATGGCCGGCTGGACACCGGCGTGTCGCGCGTTACCGGCATCCCCTTTGAGGTTGATTACAGCGTTAAAGGCTATTAATTTGCCGCGTTGCGCGGCAATGTTGCATCCCTCGATTTAGCGGCGCTCTTGCTCACAGCACTTACGCCGGACGTGTTAATGACCTCGATTCTCTATATTCACGGCATGAACAGCTCGCCGGCCTCACTTAAGGCGCGGGTGTTGCGTGCGGCTATGCAGCGTTTGGGCTTGGCCGCGCAATTACAGGTGCCAGCCTTGGCCCATGACCCGCTGCAAGCCATGCAGCAATTAGAAGCGTCGGTGGCTGCGCTGGGCCGGCCCTTGCTAGTCGGCAGCTCGCTGGGCGGCTACTATGCGACCCACTTGGCCGAGCGACATGGCCTGAAAGCCGTGCTGATTAACCCCGCCGTGCGCCCGCAATGGTTGTTTGAGGCGCATCTCGGAGCCCAGCAAAACTATTACAGTGGCGAAACCTGGCAGTTAACCTTGGCCCATGTGGCCGCGTTGGCCAGCCTTGAAGTGCCGGCACCGCAAGACGCCGAGCGCTATCAGGTATGGTTGCAAACCGCCGATGAAACCCTCGACTACCGCGCCGCCGAGCGTTATTACCGGGCCTGCAGTTTGCGTATTCAGGCCGGCGGGGAACATGGTTTTCGCGGTTTTGCCGCCTGCTTGCCGGCACTTTTTGCCTTTGCTGGGATTGCTCCAGCGCTGTGGCGTGATGCCGACTTTAGTGATCTTTGACCGTTTTTTCAGAGTATTGAGACCCTATGGCTACCTATAACGCCGACGCCATCGAAGTCCTCTCCGGCCTTGACCCAGTGCGCAAACGCCCGGGTATGTACACCGACACCAGCCGGCCCAACCACCTCGCGCAAGAAGTGATCGACAACAGTGTCGACGAAGCGCTGGCCGGACATGCGAAATCCTTGCAGGTGATTTTGCACGAGGACAACTCGCTGGAAGTGTGTGACGACGGCCGTGGCATGCCGGTGGATATTCACCCGGAAGAGGGCGTGTCCGGGGTTGAACTGATCCTGACCAAGCTGCACGCCGGCGGTAAGTTTTCCAACAAGAATTACCAGTTTTCCGGTGGTTTGCACGGCGTGGGTATCTCGGTGGTTAACGCCTTGTCGACGCGAGTGGACGTGCGGGTCAAGCGCGATGGCAACGAATACCTGATGAGCTTCGCCGACGGCTACAAGGCCAGCGAGTTGGCCGTGGTCGGCAGCGTCGGCAAGCGCAACACCGGCACCAGTGTGCATTTCTGGCCGGATGTTAAGTATTTCGATGCACCGAAATTCTCCATCAGCCGCCTCAAGCATGTGCTCAAGGCCAAGGCCGTATTGTGCCCAGGCCTGACCGTAAGCTTTGAAGACAAAGCCAGCGGCGAGAAGCTCGAATGGTTCTATGAAGACGGCCTGCGCTCCTATCTGGTGGATGCCGTTACCGAAGTCGAGCGACTGCCGGATGAGCCGTTTTGTGGGGCTTTTGCCGGTAATAAAGAAGCGGTCGATTGGGCGCTGCTGTGGCTGCCGGAAGGCGGCGAGAGCGTGCAAGAAAGCTACGTCAACCTGATCCCTACCGCTCAGGGCGGCACCCATGTGAATGGCCTGCGCCAAGGCCTGCTGGATGCCATGCGCGAGTTCTGCGAGTTCCGCAGCTTGCTGCCGCGCGGGGTCAAGCTGGCCCCTGAAGATGTCTGGGAGCGGATTGCCTTCGTCTTGTCGATGAAGATGCAAGAGCCGCAATTTTCCGGGCAAACCAAAGAGCGGCTGTCGTCGCGCGAGGCTTCGGCCTTCGTTTCTGGGGTGGTCAAAGACGCCTTTAGCCTATGGCTGAACGTCAACCCGGAGCTGGGTTTGCAGTTGGCCGAACTGGCGATTAATAACGCCGGCCGCCGCCTGAAAGCCGGTAAGAAAGTCGAACGTAAGCGCATCACCCAAGGCCCCGCTTTGCCGGGTAAATTGGCCGATTGCGCCGGGCAAGACCCGATGCGCTCCGAGTTGTTTTTGGTCGAAGGCGATTCCGCCGGTGGTTCGGCTAAGCAGGCGCGGGATAAAGAGTTTCAGGCGATCTTGCCGTTGCGCGGTAAAATTCTGAACACCTGGGAAGTCGATGGCGGCGAAGTCTTGGCCAGCCAAGAAGTCCATAACATCGCCGTGGCCATCGGCGTCGATCCCGGAGCGGCGGACCTCACGCAACTGCGCTACGGCAAGATCTGCATCCTCGCCGACGCCGACTCCGATGGCTTGCACATCGCCACGCTGCTGTGCGCCTTGTTTGTGCGGCACTTCCGTCCGCTGGTGGATGCCGGCCATGTGTACGTGGCGATGCCGCCGCTGTATCGCATCGATCTGGGCAAGGAGATTTACTACGCCTTGGACGAGGGCGAACGCGACGGCATCCTCGACCGCTTGGTGGCCGAGAAGAAACGCGGCAAGCCACAGGTCACCCGCTTTAAAGGTCTGGGCGAGATGAACCCGCCGCAACTGCGCGAAACCACCATGGACCCTAACACCCGGCGCTTGGTGCAGTTGACCCTGGAAGACTACGCCGCCACCGAAGAAATCATGGATATGCTGCTGAACAAAAAACGCGCCGGTGACCGCAAGAGCTGGCTTGAATCCAAGGGCAATTTGGCTGAGACGCTGCTGTGAGAATAGGCCTGTGCCTATTACTCAGTTGGCTGGCCGGTGCTGCGCAAGCGGCGCCGACTGAGCTAAGCCTGTTAACTGAGTACGTCGTCGAGGGCATGCCAGCGGGTAATTTGTCCGGCTTGGCCTGGTGCGGCGGGGCGCTCTGGACCCTGTCGGATCGCGACGATGATCGCCTGTATAAGCTCAGCCCTGAGCACGGCGTGTTGCAGGCGCAAGCCGAGCTTTTCATTGCGCCAGCCGTGCCGCGCAGTGGTTTGCCGTGGGGATTGCGGGCGCGCAACTGGGCCAGCGGGCTTGTGCGGGGTGGCGACTTGGATCTGGAAGGCCTGAGTTGCGACGCCGCCGGCAATCGTTATCTGGTCAGCGAGGCCTATGCGGCGGTGCTGCAAGTGCCCTCGCAGGGCTCGGCCAACTGGTTAGCCTTGCCGCCGGATTTGCTCGGCCAAGCCCGCGCCAGCGGCCTGCTGTGGCAGTTTAATGGATTGTTTGAAGGGCTAGCGCTAGACCCGGCCGGCAAGCGTTTGTGGCTGGCCGCCGAGCGGCAGAATCGCGGCTTGCTGGCGTTGCAGCATCAGCCCAGTGGCTGGACGTGCGCGGGCACTTGTGTGCTGCTTAGCGAAAGTGGCGAGATAGCCGCACCGGCGCAACTGGGTGCTGAGGTGCTGCCCAACGACTTCGCCGATCTAGTCTTCTTCGACGAAAAACTCTTCACCCTCGAACGCTTGGCCCATCAAATCTGCCGGCGCAATCCGCGCGATGGCAGCGTCGAACATTGCTGGTCATACGCCGCCACGGCGCTCACTGAGGCGCGTCGTTATGACCTGCCTTATGGGGTGGCTGAAGCCCTGTGGCTGGATGCCGATGGCGCTTGGGTTGGCATTGATAATGGTGGGGCTGCATCCCATGCTGGGCAAGCCCGGGGCGATGGCGAAACACGGCCGATCGTCTGGCGCTTCGCCGCGCCGGCCGGTGGTTGGGCGGGCAACTTATGAGCGCCGCCAGCCCCGGCCGCGGCGTGGGTAAGGTCATGTGGATAGTCGCCTGGTTGCTGGGGCTATTTCTTGCCACGCGGTTCTTTGGCCAGTGGCAAGATGCCCAGCGCAACCCCAATCAAGTGCTCAGCTCGCAACAGGGTGCCGGTTTTGTCGAGGTGCGCTTAGCGGGTAATGGCCAAGGACACTTTTTAGCTAACGGGCAAATTAACGGCCAAACGGTGGCGTTCTTGCTCGATACCGGCGCCACCGATGTGGCCATTCCGGCGGGCGTGGCCAAGCAACTCGGCCTCAAGCGCGGCGCACCGATCAGCTTGCACACCGCCAATGGCAGCAGCACCGGTTATCGCACCCATCTGGCGCGCTTGCAGTTGGGCGCTATCGTCCTCACCGATGTGCGCGCCTTGGTGGCCCCCGGTATGGACGGCGAAGAAATATTGCTCGGTATGAGCGCATTGAAACAACTCGATTTTACCCAGCGCGACGGCACCTTGCTGTTGCGCCAGACCACCACGCAATGAGGCCCGCATGAGCGACTCTATTAGCACCGCCCTAGACCTCAGCCTAGATGGCGTGGAGCGCCGCTCCCTGGCCGACTTCACTGAGCAGGCTTACCTCAACTACTCGATGTACGTGATCATGGACCGCGCCTTGCCGCATATCGGCGACGGCTTAAAGCCGGTGCAGCGGCGCATCATTTACGCCATGAGCGAGCTGGGGTTGGACGCCGACTCCAAGCACAAAAAATCGGCGCGTACCGTCGGTGACGTACTGGGTAAGTTCCACCCGCACGGCGACTCGGCCTGTTACGAAGCCATGGTGCTGATGGCGCAGCCGTTCAGCTACCGCTACACGCTGGTCGATGGCCAAGGCAACTGGGGCGCGCCGGATGATCCCAAGTCTTTCGCCGCCATGCGTTACACCGAGGCGCGGCTGTCGCGCTATGCCGAAACCCTGCTCAGCGAGTTAGGTCAAGGCACCGCCGATTGGGTGCCGAACTTTGACGGCACCTTGGATGAGCCAGCGGTGTTGCCGGCACGCCTGCCTAACCTGCTGCTGAACGGCACCACCGGCATCGCCGTGGGTATGGCCACCGACGTGCCGCCGCATAACCTGCGCGAAGTAGCCACCGCCTGTGTGCGTTTGCTTGACGAGCCGAATGCCACGGTCGAGCAGCTCTGCGAGCACGTGCTCGGCCCGGATTATCCGACCGAAGCGGAGATCATCACCCCGCGCGCCGACCTGCTGAAAATCTATCAAACCGGTAAAGGTTCGGTGCGTATGCGCGCCGTGTACCGCATCGAAGACGGCGACGTGGTGGTCACCGCGCTGCCGCATCAAGTCTCCGGCGCCAAGGTGCTGGAGCAAATTGCCGGGCAGATGCAGGCGAAGAAACTGCCGATGGTTGCCGATTTGCGCGACGAGTCGGACCACGAACACCCGTGCCGGATCGTGATTATTCCGCGTTCCAACCGCATCGATCTCGATGAGTTAATGCAGCATTTGTTTGCCACCACCGAGCTGGAAAGCTCGTACCGGGTCAACATCAATATCATCGGTCTGGATGGCAAGCCGCAGGTGAAGAACCTGCGCACCTTGCTCGGCGAATGGCTGACCTTCCGCATCGGCACCGTGCGCCGCCGTTTGCAGTACCGTTTGGATAAGGTTGAGCACCGCCTGCACTTGCTCGAAGGCCGCTTGATCGCCTTCCTCAATTTGGATGAAGTGATTCATATCATCCGCACCGAGGATCAACCGAAAGCGGTGTTGATGGAGCGCTTCGGTCTGACCGATGTGCAAGCCGAATACATTCTGGAAACCCGCCTGCGCCAATTAGCGCGGCTGGAAGAGATGCAAATCCGTGGCGAGCAAGATGCGCTTGCCAAAGAACAAGCCAAGTTGCAAAGCTTGCTCGGCAGCGAAACTAAATTGCGCAAACTGGTGCGCACCGAATTGCTGGCCGACGCCGAAACCTACGGTGACAACCGCCGCTCGCCAATAGTGGCGCGCAGCGAAGCCAAGGCGTTGTCGGAAACCGAGCTGATGCCGACCGAATTGGTCACCGTTGTGCTCTCGGAAAAAGGTTGGGTGCGTTGTGGCAAGGGCCACGACATCGACGCCACTGGCCTCTCGTACAAAGCTGGGGACGGCTACAAAACTGGCGCGCCGGGCCGCTCTAACCAATTTGCGGTGTTTATCGACAACACCGGGCGCAGTTATTCGCTGGCCGCCCATTCGTTGCCGTCGGCCCGTGGCCAAGGCGAGCCACTCACTGGCCGCCTAACGCCGCCACCGGGGGCTAACTTTGAGTGTGTGCTGCTGCCCGAAGACGATGCCCTCTATGTGATTGCCTCGGATGCCGGTTATGGCTTTGTGGTTAAAGGCGAAGACCTGCAAGCCAAGAACAAAGCCGGTAAAGCCCTGCTGACGCTGCCGAATGGCGCCAAGGTGATGCTGCCCCGGCCGTTGGCCAATCGCGAGCAAGACCTGCTGGCCGCCGTCACCACCGAAGGTCGCTTGTTGGTATTCCCGATCCGCGACCTGCCGCAACTGGGCAAGGGCAAAGGCAATAAGATCATCGGCATCCCCGGCGAACGCGTCGCCAGCCGTGAGGAGTACTTAACCGACTTGGCTGTGTTGCCAGCGGGCGCCACCCTGGTGCTGATCGCCGGCAAACGCACCCTGTCGTTGAAAGCCGACGATCTGGAACACTACAAAGGCGAACGCGGTCGGCGCGGCAACAAACTGCCGCGCGGCTTCCAGCGCGTCGATAGCTTGCAGGTGGAAGGTCAAACCTTGGCGTGATGGCAGAAAGCACAGCCACTAAGCCGCCTCTTTGGGCGGCTTAGTGGTTTTTGCGGGCGGGTTTAAGGGTTTGCATCGACACTGCGCTGCGGGGTTACTCGGTGTACTTCTGCACAATTTTATCGATGCTGCCGTCGGCCTTCATCTCGGCGATGGCCTTGTTGAAACGCGGCAAAATGTCAGCTCTGGCGCGGCGCACCTTGACCCCGAGAGGGGCATTGCTCAGTTGCAGGCCGCTTCTAAATAAACTGGGGTCATATTTGAGTTTTTGCACGTTGTAGTGAAAGGCGATTGAGTCCATAAAAATCGCGCTGGCGCGTTTCTTCATCAGCATCTCAATCAAACTCCGCTCGTTATACACCTCGTACTTTTGCACCGTGCCGTTGCTAAAGGCCGCGTTGAATGTCGGATAGCTGTAGCCGTGCAGGATATTGACGGTTTTACCGGCTAGATCGGCCGGGGTTTTTACCTCGATATAAGCGTCGCGCAGAAAGTAGATGTATTCGCTGACCGACATCAGTTCATCTGAAAAGAGCATGCCGGGAATGTTTTGCGGATCGTTCCAGAGGGACGAGTCGATGACGATCAGGTCGATTTTGCCTTCGTCGAACATTTTTAAGACGCGCTTATTCGGCAGTTTCTGCATGTTGATGCTGTCGCCGGTGCGACGGGCAATTTCCGTGAGAATGTCATGGCCAATACCGCTCAGTTGACCGTCGGCCTGCATAAAAAAGGGTGGCCAGTTATCTGAGGCTGCCGTGAGCGTTTCAGCGTGGGCACTATGCAGCAGGCCCAGCGAGAGTAAAACGCTAAGGCAAGCGCTACGGATTGAGCTTGGCTTGCCGCCGTGTCTGGGCCGCTGGCTGAGGAAAAAATCCAGTGCTCGGTACTGCACGATTAACCGAACCTTGTGGCGCCAGGCCACGCTATTGGCGCTCAGTGCCTGTCAGTCTTGACGTCTGCGGGCGTTGCCAGCGTGCGCAAACTAAGCTGGCGTTTAGCCAAGCATAGCCAACGCCAAGCAACTTGTAGGCGGTTATACAAACCGCCAGTCGACTTGTTGATGTTGCGCCTCTTGGCTGTCCAGCGCCAAGCAGCGAAACACCGCGCGCATCTGATAAGCCGGCCCTTGCTGCTCAAGCTGACACTCCAGCCAACCATCGCCCTGCCAAGCCTGAGCTTTGACGCTGGCGTGGCCGTCTGGCAAGGCTATTAACTCATCACGCAGTACGCTGCTGGCGGCGACGTTGGCAAACCATAGCGGCGCGTGCAGCGGCGGGGCTACCAGCGCGTAGGCAACTATTGGGCTGCCCTCGAAGTGAATAGTGGCGGCGGCGCAGCAGTGGTAGTCGCCGGAGATAAACACCACGTTGGCGATGGCGTTATCGCGGATAAAACACAGTAGCCGGGCGCGCTCGGCGCTGGCCAGTTGCCAGTTGTCGGCCTCGCGTGGGGCGTTAATGCCTGCGTATTCGCGCAAGCCCGGTGCCAGTACCGAGCCGCTGAGGATGAACTTGGGCTGCGCCCCACGCGCTTGCTGCGCCAACAGCCAGTGTTCCAGCAGCGGCCACTGCGCGGCATCCAGTAAGCGCCGCTGGGCGCGCTGGCGGTGAATGCGGGTGTTGAGCGAGAAGAAACCGATATCGGCAATTTGCCAACTGCCGTCGTGGCCATCCGGGCCTTGTGCGGCGGGGCCATGGGCGCGTTGGAAGGCGTGATAAGCGGCCAGCGCATTGCGGCTTAGGGTTTGTTCCGGCTGGCCGCGCAGGAGCAGGTCGCGGCTCCAGTTATCGCCCAGTTCATGGTCGTCCATGGCCATATACAGCGGAGTGCTGCGCGCCACAGCGGCAAAACCGGGTGAGCCAAAGGCCTCGCGGTAGCGCGGTAAAATCCGCTCCAGCGCTGAGCTGCTGTCGAGCAGACCGGCGCGAGCGTCGGCGTAAATCTGGTCGCCGAGCATCAGCATAAAGGCCGCCGGTTGTTGCCGTTGGCGCTGCCCAATGGCCAGCAAGCTGGCATCGCTGCGACTGTCTTCCATCACGCTGAGGCCCGGATGCCGGCAACTGGCCGCCAGGAAGCTAAAGCTATTGCCCGCTTGCCATTGCTCGGGGCGCAGCCGCACCACGCATTCGCGCATCCAACGCAAGCTACGGCGCTGGCGCGAGAGGGTGCCGGGTTGGGCTTGATTGGCTAGTAAACGGGCTTGTTGCAGGCTGATTGACAGGGGATGGAGCAGGGCTTGGGCGTCGGGCAGGCTCAGTTGCAACGGCAAGGGTTGGATGTTTGCCGGGTCGGGCGCGCTGCTTAAATGCGCGGGTGGCGTCGGTGCAAGCGTGTCGCTGTCGTTGTGGCTGTCGCTGGGCGCTAGTGCGCAGGCGGCTGGAATGCTCGGGTGGTCGTGTTGCGCCGGGGTGCGTCCGCCGGCGACTTGGGCTTCGGCGGCGCTCATCGGTTGGCCCCATTCGGCCGGCCAGTGCAGGTTGCACGGCTGTGCTTGCGCCGGCTCGCTGGCAGCGTAGCGGTGCAAGCTGACCATGGCGATGCTGAGGGTGGCCAGCCAGCTATTGGGCACTTGGATGTCGGCCAGCGCGTAGCTAATCCCGGCATCCGCACTCACGGCCAGCGGGCCGCCCAGCGCGACGTCTAGGGCTTGTTGCTGCAGCGGCCAGGCGTGCACCATGCGCCGATTGGGCCCGGCGCTGAGCAGCGTCATGGCCGCCACTGGGGCGCCGCTTTGGCTATTGTCGACCTCGATCCACAGGCGCAGGCGGCTGGTTTCGCCCTCGTTGCGGCACCAGCCAACAATAGGCCCGGTGCGTGGCAGGCGGGCGCGTAAACGGTTGTGCACCGCTGGGCTGGGCGTTTGGGCCGGCGCGGCGTAGGCAGTATTGAAGAAACCTACCACTTCGCCGAAGATTTTTTCCGGCGCTTGTTTACCGATGGTGCAGTCAAAGTGCGAGTGTTCGGCGGCGATCAGTTGTTGGTCGTAGCCGCGTGCCAAACGCTCGGCGCTAAAGCCTCGGCGTAATTGTCGCCAGCTCTCGACGCAGGACTCTTGATCAAACAAGACGTTATCGGCACCGTGCAGCAGCATGATCGGCATGGGCAGAAAGGCGCGCAGATTTTCCTCGCTGGTATAGACGTTCTGCCCGTTGGCATTCACTAGGCGCTCGTACTCGACGCATTTGGCGCCGTGCATAAACACCCCAAGGTTGGTGCGACCAAAATACTGGTCGAGCTTGGCGTGGGTGATGGGCAGCAGTTGATCGTGGCGAAACAAGCGGCTGAGGGCGCCGGCCATGCGTTTGCACGAGGTGCTGTCGGGGTGCTCGTGGCGCAGGTCGTGCTCGCCGGGGCAGCGCTCGGCCGCGCTGTAGTCGAAGCTGGCAAACAAGCGGTCCATCAGCGCATGTAGGGCGTCGGCTTGCACGGTGCCGGCGGCAAATTCCAGGTGTTTAAGTTGCAGGCCGTTGACCAGTAAGGCGGCCACTTGCAAGCGCATTTGTGCGGTTTTTGAACCGATCACAAAGGGCTGGAATTGCGAGAACAGCACCCCGGCCAGTTTGGCCCGGCCCCCTACGTGGGTGAGCTGACCGCCAAGCAGCGACATGCCCAGCGAGGCCGAGCCGACGCAGTGGCTAAAGCAAAACATCTCGCCGGGCACGGGCGGTGCGTCGCCGGCTGCGGCGCTGAGTTGTTCGAGAATGTAGTCGATGGCCTTAGGTATTTCCCCGGCGGCAATGTCGTCCATGCTGGAGAACTGCGCCGAAGCGCGCAATAACGGGCTGACCCGGTATTCCAGCAGCCAAACATCCCAGCCTTGGGCGTGCAGCATGGCGGCCAAGCTGCGCGAGCCGAGCTCCTCGGCGACAAAGGGCAGGGTGTTTTGCGCGAAGCCATTGAGCAGCATGATCGACTGGTAACGGCGCTGGCCGTTGACCAGCTGCGAGGCGACTTGCGGTTGGCCATAGCGGACCAGACCGACGCGGATTTGTTCGCCATCCGGCGCGTCGGCATGCAGGGGGACGTGCAGGCAGATCGGCGCTTGTGGGGCAATTTTGCCGCCGTCCGGCAGCTCTAAGCTCGGGTAAAAACTCTGCTGTAACTCAAACTGACCATTGTCGGCGGCCAGTGCCGGGTCGTTGGCCGGCAGGTTAGGTGCGTAGTCGGGCAGGCGAAAATCCAGAATCCGGCTGCTGATCAGGTAACGGCTAATCAGCAGCGGATAACTGGCCAGTGCCGCCAGCGCGTGCAGGCTGTCGGGGCCGCTGTGCAGTTGTGGGGCGATGCGCCGCAGCATCTCGGGGAAATCCATGGCTAAGCGCCCGGATGCCAGCGGATGTGGGTTGTCGTCACGCCAGAGCTGCACATCCAGCTCGGTTAATTGCTCCCACACGCTGCGCCTTGGCAGCACCGGCCAGCCGCCCGCGCGGTGCTTGGTGCGCAGCCATTGGCCCAGCTCGCGCCAACTGGCGGCGGGTTGGATCAACTTGCTGCCGGTTAGCCGATAACCCTGTTGGCCATCGCCCAACTGCAATTGATAGTCGAAACTGCGCGCGGCGCTGGCGTGCCAGAGCAGGCGCGCGCCGTTGCTGAGGGTGGCCAGCCAGCCCGGCGCATTGGGCGCTTTCGCCCGCGAGCGATCCGGCCACCAGCGGTTGATCAAGTAGGTTAAAAAGGCCCGCAGCAAACGGCTGCCACGCGCCCAAGGCGTATCGGCCAGCGGGCGAAACAGTTGCACAGTGCCGGCACTCACCGGCAACTCCAACTGGGGTTGTCCGGGGCGGTCGATGACCAGGCGTGATGAGGTAAAGCTCAGCGCTTGCGGGTTGTAGGCGATGGCCGCTACGCGGTGCTCGGGGTCTTGCCAGAGCGTTTGCCAGTCGGGCACCTGCATTTGTAAAAAAAGCGCGCCGGCCAAGCTTTGCACCTCGGCCTGCGGTTGCTCTTGCCATTGCAGCGGACCGCGCAGCACCTCGGCCAGCACCGCGCCGCACACCGGCGTGGCGCTGCGGGCGAAGGCCGGTTCGGTAGCGGGATACGGCGGCAGCGCTTGCGCCGGCGTCGGCTGGCTGGCGCCCAACTCAGCAAGCGTCAGCCGGCAAGCGCGTTCGGCCAGCGCGGTAATGCTCAGCAGCGGATTAACCCCCAATGAGCTGGGCATAATCGAACCGTCCAGCACCTGCAGGCTGCTAAACAGGCTGCCATCGCGGCGAAACACCTGACCTTGATGGTTGACCACGCCGTCTTGGACGCAGTCGGCCATGCGGCAGCCGCCCAGCGGATGCACGGTTATCCAGCCAGCTTGCGGCGCTGGGCCGCTTATGACTTGAGCGATTTCATCGGGCAATAGCCCGGAGGCTGGGTTGGGCAAAAACTCCGCGCCGAGACTTTTGATGCTGCGCATGCGCTGGCGGTGCAACTGCGGCGCTGGGTCGGCGGCGTTGGCTGGCCAGCTCCAGTTCAAACGTGCGCTGGGGCTGGCCAAGGTGGCCACGCCGGCGGCAGAGTCATGGCCCATGCCCAGCAAAGCTAGGCTGCGCTGAATGACCTCTGGCTGTACGGCCAGCGGGTCGCTGTCGCGTTTACCACGCAGACCAAAACGCGCCAGTTGCGGCAGGATGCCGAGGGTGCTGAGCAGCTCGTTGGCCAGTGGCGCGAGCAAACCGGGGATGGCACCGTCTTCGATGATGGTGCTGCGTCTGTGGTCGTTATGGTCGTGGAAGCGAATCACCGCACTGATGGTTGGCCCGCAGGCGGCGTTGTTGTTGGCCGCGCTGACGCTGCTGCGGCCGATGCCATTGGCGTCGCTTGGGAAGTCATAGGCCGCGCACAGATCATCGCCGTTGGCGGAGATGCCCTGACCCAGCCAAGCGCTGGCGATGTCCAGTCCCATGGCTTGTGAGCGCAATAAGATTTCACTGGAGCCAAAGGTGCCAGCGGCGACAATTACCCGCCCGCAGGGGATGACAAATTCATAGTCGGCCAGTTCTGCCCGGTTATTTTCGTGCAGGGCTTGCCACTGCGCACGCTCGCTGGTGCGCACGCAATGCAGGCGCCATGGGCGTTCGGGTGTGCTCTCAACGTGCTCGATATACAGCACGCTGACATGGCTAAATAGCTCGGCCCCGGCTTGCCGAGCACGCGGCAGATAGGTTTTGTCCAAGCTCAACTTGGCCTGCTGATTACAGCCGGACACGCAGTTGCCGCAGCCAATGCAGCTGCCACGCAGGCCGAGGGCTTGGCTTGGCTCGGTGCTAAACTCAATCGCCAGCGGTACGTCTTCGGTACTGACGCTGAGCTCGGCACTGGCCAATTGCTGCGCGGCAGCTTGGCCGATGTCGTGCAGCCGTTGGTATTTTTGTGTGTGTTGTGGCACGCAATGCGGGCTGTTGGCTTGCTGTTGTGGCGACTGAATTTCTAGCCCGGTATAGGCCTGTTGAAAATCTTGGTCGAGGTTGCTGTGGCGAATCGCGGTTGGCCATTGTGGCTGCTCGAACACTCGCGCATCGGGGCGCAACGCCACCGCGGCGTTAATCAAGCTGCCGCCGCCCAGGCCATTGCCTACCAGTGCGGTGGCGCGTGTGCCTAAGCGAAAATCAAACAACGCATCTTCGTTGCCGACCGCGTTGGCACCGCCAATAGCGCTGCTTTCGGCGCGGATAAAGGCGCCGGTTTGGCTGAGGTCGGTGGGGAAGTCACCGGCTAAATATTCGCCGCCGCGCTCCAGCAGCGCCACCGCCAAGCCGTGCTCAGCAAAGCGTAAGGCCGCCACCGAGCCACCATAGCCGGAGCCGATCACCAGTACATCTGGGCAGTAAGGCGTACTTGCCGATTGGCATGCTGCGATCAGTTGCTCTACGTCGTTAGACAGCCAGCGCATGGGGTGGACCTCCTTGTGTGGGGTGTTTAATCAAGGCTGTGTAGCAGTTATGTGTTGCGACTGTATGTAAGGCTAAGCATCCCCGTAGATGCCAGCCATCACCAAGGCCGAGGCTTAATCAGTCGCATGGCTGTTCGCCGCAAGGCTTAACCCTGTAGCTGTGCAGCGCTGATCGGGATGCTTAGCAGATGCGCGGGTAAGTTGGCATTGAACGGATTATTGGCCGCGCGCCAAACCTCAAAGTCGGCGATCTGCATGGGTTTTCCGGCAAAGAAGCCTTGCGCGTAGTCGCAACCTAGGGTGCATAGCAGTGCCCACTCTTCGGCGGTTTCTGCGCCTTCGCCGACCAAGCTCAAGCCCAAGCGATGGCCGAGGTCGATAGTGGAGGCGAGTAGCGCCGCCGCTTCGCTGTTCGGCTGGGTGTTGCGGATAAAGGAACGGTCGATTTTTAGCTCCTCGGCGGGCATTTTTTGCAGGTAGGCCAGTGAGGAGTAACCGGTGCCGAAGTCATCAATCGACAAAGAAAAACCGGCTTGATGCAGTTCGTGCATGACCGCCAATGCGGCGACGGGGTCCTGCATGGCGGCGCTTTCGGTGACCTCCAAACGAATGTCCTCCGGGTTGGCGCCACTGTTTTGCAACATGCGCAGTAGGCTGCTGACAAAGCCGTTTTCGGCTAAGTCAAAGGCCGATAAGTTCACCGATATTTGCAGCGGCCGGCCTTGCCGGCGCCACAGTGCGGTCAGGCACATGGTCTCGGCCAGCATCCAGTGCGTCAGCAGGGTAATGCGCCCGGTTTTTTCCGCAAAGGGCACGAAGCTGCCCGGCGGAATGATTCCGCGCTTGGGGTGATGCCAGCGCACCAAGGCTTCGGCGCTGAGCACCGCACCATCCTCCAAGCGCACCTTGGGTTGCAGATAAACGCGTAGCTCGTTGTGCTCGACCGCGCGCTTAAGCTCGGACAATAGCCCAAGGTCGGCGCGCTGGCTGCACTCCAACTCGGCCTGATACTCGACCCAGGTTTTGTGCTGGCTGCGCGCAACGTCCAGGGCTACCTCGGCGTTGCGTAGCAGCTGCGCCATATCTGGCGTGCTGACGCTGAACCTAGCAATGCCGCCGGCCAAGGCAATATCGACGGTCTGGCCATCGACCTCGGTGGGGCGATTAAAGCTTTGATTGATCAGCAGGCGCAGGCTCTCGAGGTCTTCGGCTTGTGGGTAGAACAGGCAAAATTGGTCGGCATGCATGCGTCCCGCGCGTGCTCCCGGATACTGTTTGGCCAAGCGCCGCAGACGGCGGCCCGTTTCGATCAAAATTTGATCGCCTAAGGCCACCCCAAGGGTTTCGTTGATGGCCTTGAAACGCTCGATATTGAGCATTAATGCGCAGGGCTGAGCGCCTTGTTCGATCAGGCTTTGGCCGTGCTGACGAATGCCTTCACGGTTGTTTAAGCGCGTCAGTGGGTCGAAGCGTGCGAGCCGTGCGGTTTCATTTTGTAGCCGCAGGGTTTGCTCGGCCAATCCATAGCAAAAGGCCGCAGGCAAAGCCAAGGTGCGCAAAATGTCAAAGTTTGAGCCGGCTGCTAGGACGCTGGGTAATGGCTGTTTAAGCACTAGGTTGTAGGTCACAAAAATCAGCCAGTACAGGCTGATAGGCAGCATGCCAAACAGCAAAATCCCACAGCTACGCTCGCCCTGCCGCCAGCCGCGCCAATTGCCCGACAGCAGCGTGGCAAAGTGCAACGGCAGCAGCACCGCAATGGCGATTGCCACCATCTCTGGCTTGGCGATGCCAAAGGGCAAAAGCACTAAAAAGGCCCCGGCCAGCCCGTAGGCGAACTTGCTGGTGCGTGGGCTGTGGCTGCTAAAGCGGCCAAAGCGCACGTTTAACAAAATAGACAAGATTCCGTTCAAGCATTGGAACGACCAGACATCCAGCAGCCATGAGGTATTGTTGTCGAGCGCAAACGGCAGGCCACTTTTACCGAATACGATCACCGCCTGTGAGCTGGCATACAGCGCATACAGGGCGTAACTGCCATTGCGTAGGGCTAGCGCAAATAAACCAGCCATGAGCGCGCTGGCCGCGAGCAACACCGCAATACTTAGGTTCAACAGGTCGGCGCGTTGCGCGCTGTGCATGCTGGCGCTTGGCTCGACCGCTTCAACCAGCAGTACGTGGGCCAAGCCGGGTAGTGCTCGAGCGCCGTCAGCCAAGCTGAGCTGAGCGTACAGCGGCAACTGCAATGGAGTGGGCGGGATAAAAATCGCCCGCTGGCCACTGACCAACGCGTTGTTGCTGCTGCCCATGCGCTGGGCATGGCCGATAAGCTGGCCGGTGGCATCGAATAAGCTCAGGTCGACGCGCTGGATATGCAGGTCGGCAAACGACAGCGAGAGTTTTTTTTGCTGTGCGGCGGCCTCGGCTAATTGCTCAATACGCACCCAGCACTGGCCTTGCAGCAGTTCGATCGGCACCTTGCCATCGGTGGCAGGCAGCCATTGCGGTGGGTTGGCCTGTAGGGCGCTAAAGGTTGCCGTGCCCTCGCAACTGTAGGCCACCGCCAGCGGCGCGGCCAGCACGGGGGCAGCGGCGCTGCTAAGCGTCAGTAGGCACAACAGGTAAAACCACGGAAATCGTTGGCTCATTGCTATCCCTGTGCAGGCCATGCCGCCGTACTGTTGGCGGGTGCGCGGCGCCGCTGTTGGGCGTCGGGCAAATGCAGTTGATCCGAGCTAAAAGGGAGTAAAGCCTAGCCAGCGGCGCTGTGTGCAGAAATGTGCCAGCAGTGGATTTTTTACCGATGTGCGGCATCCGTTTGGCCGTGCGGGCAGGCCCTAAATGAGCGCTGTGGGGTGGGTTGCGCGCGCTGGAGCCAGCGCCGCGATTGGCGGATAATCGCCCATTGCCAGCGTCGCCGAGTGAGTTTGAACATGGGTTTATATCGTTACATTGCGCTGTTGGTAGTGGTGTTGGGTTTGCCTGCCTGCAGCGTGCAGGCTCCCGCGCCGCTGTATCAGCTGGATGCCGGTAAAATTAGCGCTCCGAGTGCGCGCAGCGGTTTAGTACTGCTGCTGCAGCCGTTAACGCTGGCCCAGTACCTGCAACGGGACCTGCTATTGCAGCGCCAAGCCGATGGTAGTTTGCTCGAGACGCAAGCGCGCTGGGCCGGCAGCTTGCAAGAGGATGTAGAACAACTGTTGCAGCGCCAGTTGGCCGCGCGCCTGCAAACCCCGAATGTACTGACCGCCCCTGGCAACCTTGGGTTAGCTATCGATATGCAATTGCAGGTGAGCATCAGCCGTTTAGATTCTGGGCCGCAGCAGCCGGCGGTGCTGCATGCGCAGTGGCGCTTGCTGGATAAGAACGGTCAATTACGCGAGCAGCGTTTGCTGCAATTGGAGCAGGCGCACGCGGTGAGCGTGGCCAGTCAGGTGCAGGCGCAGAGTGCGTTGTTGCAGCAGTTGGCCGAACAGTTGGCGCAGGCGGTGACTCAGTTGCAGGCTGCGGCCGTCACTGCGCCGGTTAATCGCCCGGCCGCGCCGCCGCGCAAACCGGCGCTGCTGGCACCCAAGCCGGCCGCACCAGAGAGCGGCACGGCCGAGGTTTATCGCTTTTAGCGGTGCTGGGGTTATCTGGCTTAGGCTTGAAACTTGTTGTCGTGCATGCGCGCCATTTGCCGCTCCAGCAGCGCTGGATAGGGGTCGAGCAGGCGCTCGACGCAGCTCGCGCCCTCTGGGCTGGCAATCGCGCGGATGCGTACCCGTTGGCGCAGCAGTGGGTCATCGGCAATCTGCCGGCTGACCAAGAGCAGGTTACGGCTGTGTTGCGACAGGGCCAAGGCATCTTGTGCGGTGTCGCTGAGCAACAGGTCACCTTGGCTGGCGGCGCTGAGGTCGAGGCCTGCGGTCAGGCCAAACTGTAATTGCAGGGTAATGCCGCTGTCGGCCACCTCAATTTGCAGGGCGTGGCCTAGGGCGCGCAACAGCTCACCGGAGCAGATGGCGTGGGTCAGGTAGTCGGCGCCGCTGCTGCTTTGATGGAACAGCATCAGGCTGTTGCCATCGCTCAGGGTGTGCAACTGGCCTTGATAAAGCGCGGCGGTTTGCTCCAGACAGGTGCGATAGCGCTGCAGTAAGTCCATCAAGCGTGAGCGGGGCAGGCGACGCAGTTGCTCTTGGGCGCCGAGCTGGATCGACAGTACGGCGCTGGCTTGTCGGGCAACTGGCGGGGCGGCGGGCGCTAGGGCGTCGTCGCGCAGGTCGGCAAAGGGATCGTCTTCGCCTTGGTCCTCGGCGGTGCGCAATGCTGGGCTGCTGAAGTCGTCAGCTAGATCGTTTTCGTCAAACTGCGGGTCGCGTAAGTCGGGCACCGCAAAGGCTGGCTCGGACTGCTCGTCTTCGTCTAGGTAGCGCTCGTCATCATCGTCAGCAAAGGCGTCCAATGGCTCATCGTCCAGCTCATCGTCTATGTCGCGATAGGCCGGCACGGCGCTGGTCGGCGCTTTGGCCGGGACTAAACGCTGTTGCAGTTGACGGGCGAGGTCGCCAATTTCATCTTGGCGGCCAGAGCCGGGTGCGGGGTCATCGGGGTCGCGCAACCACACGCGCAGCTCCAACAGCGGCATCGATATATGCCGGCCTAGGCGTAGGCTTAGCGACAGCGTCAGGGCTAATAAAATCAGGCTGAGGATGCCCATGCTTTGCAAACTGATGGTCATCGGTTGCTGAAATTGCTCGGTGTCTAGGCTGATGCGCAAGTGCCCGGCGATCACCTCTTGAAAGGTAATAGGCGTGGAGTACAGCCCTTCGGTATCGCCGAGCAGGCTTTGTTTGGGCCGTGAGCCGGCTTCGGCGAGGGTGCGGTTGTCTACGCTGTAGATCGCCGCATGGGATACCAGTGGGTTCTTGACCAGGTTATTGAGCAATACGTTGAGGCTGAGAATGTCGTTGGACACCAGCAGCTCGGTGGCCGAGGCGGCGGTTTGCACGATTAGACTTTGGCCAACCGCATCGGCCTGCTGCTGCATCGCTTGCTTAAACTGCATGCCCATCACCCATGCATAAATCACCAGCGCCAGCGCCACTAACAGCAAACTATGGCTGGCAATGCGCAGGGCTAATGGCACGCGCCGCTGACGCAGGGCGTGGAAAATGAGCAGAAAGAAATTATCGGGTTTGACGGATTCGGGCCGGTTCACGGGGCTCGGCTCTTCTTGACTAGAATTGGCGCGCAGTATAGCCAGCTGCGCCGGGAGGGCCAAGCCTTGTACGGCGGCAAGTGCCGGCAATGCGCGGCGCACGGGTGGAATATCGGCTGAGTTGGCCGCCACGCGGTGAAATCAGGCTTGGAGTGGCGATTTACACACCGTAAACTGCGCTATCTCAGTCCGTGTGAAAACGTAGCGAGCGAAGGTTAGGCAAGGCGAAAACAGGCGAGAAAGCGCAGTTTACGAATTGTAAATGAGCATTTTGAGCCTGTTTTTAACGCCGCATAACCGAGAGCAGTAGTTTTCACGCAGCCTGATCTGGTCTGTTTTAGTCTGTTTGAGCATCGCTCGGAACAGGCTGAAGCCGACGCCTAAATTGTTTTTTGTTGCGGAGAGCCGAGTTTGCGCGAAATCGTCCTGATTAATATCACCGGTGAAGATCGTCCGGGGCTTACCGCCGCGATTACCGGCGTTCTCGCGCAAGGTGGGGTGAACATCCTCGACATTGGTCAGGCGGTGATTCACGACACCTTGTCGTTCGGTATTTTGGTCGAAATTCCGGCCACCGAGCAGGCATCTTCGGTGCTCAAAGATGTGTTGTTTACCGCCTACAAACTCGACCAGCAGGTGCGCTTTACCCCGGTTGCCGAGGCGGACTATGAGCAGTGGGTGGCTGTGCAGGGCAAGCCCCGGCACATAGTTACCCTGCTGACGCGCAAGGTAACTGCCGAGCAGTTGCAGCGGGTCAGCTCGATTACCGCCAAATATGGCTTGAATATCGACCATATTGATCGCCTGTCTGGGCGCATGCCGCTGGATACGCCGGCCGATCAGGGCAAGGGCTGCATCGAGTTCTCGGTGCGCGGCGAGCCGGCTGATCCGCAGGCCTTGCGTAATGAATTTCTCAGCGTGGCTCAAGAGTTGAACGTCGATATCGCGTTTCAGCGCGACTCGCTGTTCCGGCGTAATCGCCGGCTGGCGGTGTTTGACATGGATTCCACCCTGATCGAAGCCGAGGTTATCGATGAGTTGGCCAAGGCCGCCGGGGTTGGCGAGCAGGTGGCGGCGATTACCGAGCGCGCGATGCTCGGGGAGCTGGATTTTCGCGCCAGCTTCAAGGAACGTTTGGCGCTGCTTAAGGGCTTGCCGGAGTCGACCTTGGCCAGTGTTGGCGCCAATTTGCGCCTGACTGAAGGCGCGGAAACGTTGTTTGCCGAGCTCAAACGTTTAGGCTACAAAACCGCGATTTTGTCCGGTGGCTTTAGCTACTTTGCCAAGCAGCTACAAACCAAGTTGGGCATCGACTATGTGTTTGCCAATGAACTGCAGATCGTCGATGGCAAGCTCACCGGGGTGGCCGTTGAGCCCATAGTGGATGCCCAGCGCAAAGCCGACTTACTGCGTGAGCTGGCGGCCAAAGAAGGTTTGCGTTTGGAGCAGACGATAGCGGTTGGCGATGGCGCCAATGACTTGCCGATGCTCGGTTTAGCCGGCCTTGGCGTGGCCTTTCGGGCTAAACCCTTGGTTAAACAGTCGGCGAAACAGGCTATTTCAACCTTGGGTTTGGACGGGATTTTGTACCTCTTAGGCTTTCGTGACCGTGACGGCAACGACTAGCCGCGTGTTTGCCGCATAAAAAAACCGCCTGCAGGCGGTTTTTTTATGCGCGAGGTGTTTAGTCGTCTTCACCGGCCGAGAAGTCGTAGTCCATCGACTGGGTCGGGCCTTGCAGATAGTGGCCCTGAATGTAGTTAACCCCGGCTTGCCACAGTGTGGAGAGCACGCTGGCGCTTTCTACGAACGGCACTATGGTCAGCTTGGCTTGCGCGTGCAGGCTGGCCAGCAGAGTTTTCAGGGCTTCTTGGTTGTCGGCGGTGCTGAGGTCTTGGGAGAACGAACCATCAACTTTGACAAAGTCGATGCTCAGGTGCGTCAGCGTGTTGAACGGGTTAAGTGAGCAGCCAAACTGGCTTAAACCGACCTTGCAATGCAGCTCGCTAAGCCCTTGGGTCAGGGCTTTGGCTTGCTTCAAGTAGGCAATCGCATCAGGTTCGCGAAGTTGGAATATCAATGCGTCGGAGGGCAGTCGTGCGGCCTTCAGGGCCACGCTCAACCATGGCAGTAGAGTTGGGTCTTGCAGGCTGGCACTGGATAAGTTGACAAACAAGCGCGTGCTATGGCCTTTGCTGCGATGTTGGGCGAGTAGCTTGATCGAGTTAAGAATTACCCAGCGGTCGATTTTCTCGGCCATTCCGGCATCAATGGCGGAGCGTAGGAATTCCTGTGGCGGCACTTCCTCGCCTTGCGGGTTGAGCAAGCGCAGCAGCACTTCGTAGTGCTCGTGGCTGTCGCCGCGCAGGCTGATAATTGGCTGAAATAACAAGCGGAAGCTGTTGTTCTCCAGCGCCTGTTGCAACATTGCCACCACGCTGCCACGGCTGGCGGCAGCGGCTAGCTCATCGGCTGGATTGTAGGTTTTTAAGGCATTGCCACTGGCCAGTTCATCGGCGCAGCGGTGCGCACGATCAATTACATCTTGCCCGCGTGGGGTTTTTTCATTAACCCCGGCAACGCCGATCGACAGGGTGGTTTGCAGGGTCCGGCCGTTGATTTCGAACAGGTGACCTTCGAGCTTTTTCAATAACTCCGTCAGGCTGACTTGGCTTTGCTCGGGCGTTTGCCCTGGAAGCAAGACGCTAAACACGTCATCGCCGAAACGCGCTAACTGCGCGTTATTGGCAAAATGACTGCGCAGCAGGCTGGCCATATCGGTAAGCAAGATGTCGATCCCGGCTAGTCCGGTGTCGGCCAAGAGCGTGGCGTAGCGGTCGATACGAATGTAGGCCACGCTGGCCGGCTGCCCAGCATTGACCGCGCGCTCGGCGGCGGCATCCAGCAGTTCGATAAAGTGGCTGCGGTTATGCAGCCCAGTCACCAAGTCTTGGCTGCTGATTTCGCGTATTTTTTGCTCAAGCTCGGCGTTGCCCGTTTCGGCGCGAATAACCACTTGAATGCACGGCTCTCCGGCATAGGTGGCGGGCGAGAAGCCCATCCGGGCGGCAAAGGTTTGGCCGCTTTCCTTGATGCCGGTGCAGGCCAGTTCGGCGTTACCTTCGGCGTTTTGGTAGTTCTTCAGGAAGTCTTTGAAGCTGGCTTGATCGCTGCTCGCGATCAAATCAATCATGGGTATGCCTTCTAATTCCTCGCCATCGGCGTAGCAAAACATCTCGAGGTAGGCGCGGTTGGCGTAAATGTGCATGCCTTCGTGCACATAGGTAATGGCATCGACCGAGCTATCGAGCAGCAACTGACAGCGTTTTTCGGCTTCACGCAGGGCTACTTCGGCGACCCGGCGGGCGCGGCGCTCCTCAAGGTTGGCCAGTTCGCGGTTGGCCACCAGCATCAGGCGCTCGTCTTCACCTTGTGGCAGGGCATCCTGAGCGCCGAGGGCCAGCGCTTCGGTAATGGCGTCGGAGTCATTGCTGTCGGTGAGTTGAATAAAGGGAATATCTTTGGCTTGCCGGCGAATGGCGGTAATGGCTTCGTGCGGGTCGAGGTTTTCGCTATTGGGTGCAGCAATTAGCAGGTCCCAGCTTTGCGCTAACGCTTGGGCTAAATCGTCGCTGGAAACTAAGCGGTGCACGCGGGTGGCGCGCCCGGAGTTACGAAACAGACTAACCAGTCGTTCGGCCTCGTTCTGCGAATCTTCAAGGATTAGCAGTCTTATGGTTTTTTTTTCAATGGCCATGGTCAATTCTTGAGTTGCGCCAAACGGGCGCAAAAAGGCGATAAAAGGTAGATTTTCGGCAATCTACAGCGACTTCCAAAGTGAGTCAAAGTCTTCCTCTCCGGCTTTAGCTTGGCCGCTCGGGGCTGTGACAGGTGTCCCTTGTGGTGCGTTGCTCAGCTCTACGTTGCGGTATTCAAACTGGGTGAAACTGCCGGTACTGGTCTGCTTGCGGCTGAGTACGGCACGTTGTTCGTTGCCGTTTAGATTGATCAGTACCTTATTGCCTTCTTGGAACGGTAAGCGCGGGGTAATTAAGGTCGCCGGTCGTGAAACGGCGGCAATGGCGGGTAGCAGTAAGGCGCGTAAAAATTGACTATTTTGTTCCGTTTTACGCATTAGCTGTAAGCCGCAAGGTTGCGCGAATGGCGCCACCAGTTCGATGCCCATTTGCGTGCCGCCACCGCGCACTTGGCGAATCCAGCGTACTACCGCCACACTCCAAGCTTGATCGGGGCTGTCTTGCAGGCCCAAAATTTCACCTGCTTGCAGTTGTCCGGGCACTTCTTTGGGCCATGATAGGCAGTAGCCGCCCGGACTGTGGTTAACGATAGACAGGCTGTAGGTTGGATAAAGCTCGACAGCTTCTTCTTCGGCAGGCCCAGACTCAGGTTTGCTTGGGTCTTGCGCCTTATAGACTATCTCCTCCATCGGCATGCCCGGTTCCCAGTGGGTAATGCGCTGTGCATCAAAGGCACCGCCCCAAATGTCGGGGCCGCTGTCCACCGCGTGGGCGCTGAATTTAACCGTTTGTGCGGTTTTCTTCAGTACCTCGCTAAAAGGGATTTGTCCGGCAATATAGTAATGCACCGAACTCATGCCAATGCTCAGGCTTAGGTTGCCTTGGCCACTGTTGCGCTGAAAGGTGCGCTCGGAAATATCGCCCCAAGCTGCGCTCAGGTGCTGGAGTACATCCAGGCTGAAGCCGTCAGGCACTTGCAGTTGTGACTGTTTGCGGTTTTCGGCTGGGAGTAACAGATACTCGCGAATAGCATCCGCCAGCGGCTGTGAGTCGATGCCCAGCAGCTTGGTTTGATCGCCCGTTGGAAACAGCGATTTGTAGCGCGGCGGCCCGTCGACCAGCGGCGCTATAGCAAACAAGCTGGAGGCGAGACTGGCGGGTTGCAATTTGACTAGTGCACACCAAGGTTCAAGTGCTTCGGCTAGGCGAGCAATACCACTTTGGCGCATTTGATTACAGCGCGCGCAACCGAGCAGCATTGCCACCACATAAGTTTGCTCAAGGCTTAAGCTGGGCGTCGTGGCGTGCTGTGCTTGTTCATCGCGCACACTAATGCGCTGTAACTGTTGATTGCAGCCGATCTGATACAGCTGATGTAGCTCTAGCCAAAGCCCCTCAGGCACTGGGCAATACAGTTGGCTGGCGCGAATTAATGAGCCGCAAAGGCTGTGACTGGCGCGTTGTAGGGCTGTCACCAGCCGCTGCAAGGGCTCGCGTGCGGTGCTGCCGACCTCTTGTACGACAATCAATTTATAGCCAATGGCTAGGTGGTTTTGCAGCGCTTGGCAGAGATTGGCCACCTTGCGCGGGCGCTCATCGAGCACCACCGCTTGATTGAGGAAGTGCCGTTCGAGGTGTTTGCACACGTAATACACTTCCGGGCGCAGCAGTTCGAGCAGTTGCAGGCGGGTATCGGCGGTGCAGGCGAGTTGGTTCAGTTCGACCAGTGCTTGGTACAGCAGGCGAGCGGTTTCGCCGAGATTAGCTTTCGGTAAGCCGGCCACCCAGCGCTTGATTTCACGCGGATTGGCCTCGCAAAAGGTCAACTGTTGCTGTTGCGGTGTGGGCGCGCGTAGCAGCAGGTGTGGGCTCTGTTTATCCATTGCGCTGCAGTGCTCCACCAGCGCCGCTGCGGGCGCGTTGTTATTAGTATCGGCTTTGCCAAACTTTAGCAGCATCTTTGCCAGCCTGCTGCCTATCGCATGTCTAGCGCGGCAAAATCACTGCCCTAGGGCTTGATCGATTTTTACTCTTGTAGCCGTTGGCCGCCCAAGCGTTGGCCCATGCGTACCGGGCTGCTGGCCGTTAAGTCGGTGGCCCACTGCACCTGCTCGGGGCCAAACAGGACGATGGTGGTAGAGCCCAGTTTAAATCGGCCCAGTTCGGCGCCCTTGGCCAGTTCGATAGGCGCGCGCGCCGCGGCGTCATAACGGGTGCTCTTGAGTTCACGCTTAGGCGGCGTGACTAAGCCCGCCCAGACCGTTTCGATCGACGCCACTATCATTGCGCCGACCAGTACCACGGCCATTGGCCCGCGCTCGGTATCGAAGATGCACACCGCGCGCTCGTTGCGGGCGAACAGTTCCGGGACGTTTTCAGCGGTGGTTTGATTGACCGAGAACAGCCGGCCCGGCACATACACCATCTCACGCAGTGTGCCGGCCAGCGGCATGTGCACGCGGTGATAGTCTTTTGGCGACAGGTAAATGGTGGCGAACTCGCCGCCCATAAACTCGGCCGCTCGGGCACTGTCGCCGCCCAGTAGTTCGAGCACGCTAAAACTGTGGCCTTTGGCTTGGAAGATGCGCCCGTGTTCGATTTTACCCAGCTGGCTAACCGCTCCATCGGCCGGGCAAAGTACCGCGTCGGCGCTGCTGTCGAGCGGCCGTGCGCCGTCTTTCAGGGCGCGGGTGAAGAACGCATTGAAGTGCTCGTAGGCGTCCAACTGCTCAACCGCCGCTTCGCTCATGTCGACTTGGTATTGCTTGGCGAACCAGTTGATTAAACGGCTCTTAAACCACGTGGCGCGGCACTCGGCAGCGTAGCCAATCAGGCGCGAGAGCAGGTGATGCGGCAGTAAGTATTGGCTGAGAATAAACAGGCGCTGTTGCATAAAAACTCCTTAAAAGTGCTGTAAATGGGCGGCGAGCGCTGCCTGTGTAGGCAGTTGACGGCGTTTAGAGTTCCACCGGGGTGTCTGGGTGATTGCCCCATTCGCCCCATGAGCCGGCATAGGCTTTGACGCGCGGATAGCCCAAGGCCTTGGCGATCAGATAGGTCAGGCCTGAGCGGTGATGGGTTTGGCAATGGGTGATCAGTTCTTTGTCCGGGGTGATGCCCAGCTCCAGCAGTATTTGCCGCATGTCGCTGCGAATGCGCAGACTGCGCGCCGGGTCCATGGCCCGCGTCCATTCAAAGTTGACCGCGCCGGGGATATGCCCAGCTTTGCTCGCGAGGACTTTTTCGCCGCTGTATTCGGCGGCCGAGCGGGCGTCCCAAATGGCTAGGTCGGCAGCGCCTAAGCGGCTTTGCAGGTATTCACGGCTGGCGCTTGGGCCTGGTTGCAAACTCAGGCTGACGGTCGCGCTGTGCTTGGCCGGGGTGACTTGGCTTAGCTCGCGTTGCTCTGCCTGCCATGCGGTTAGGCCGCCGTTTAGATAGTGATAACGGCTGTGGCCGATCACATCGAGCAGCCAAATAAAACGCCCGGCCCAGCCACCACCTTCGTCGTCATACACCACGTAGACGGCATCGGGGTTATGCCCCAGTGCGCCGAACAGGCTTTCGAGCTGCGCTTGGCTGGGCAATAACCCCGGTGCTGGTGCTTGTCCCAGTTGAGTGTTTTTTGACTCAACAAAGTGCGCGCCGGGGATATGCCCTGCGGCGTAGCGGGCGGCGCTGGTTAAATCGACCAAAATCAGTTCGGCGGCATTCAGGCGTGCGGCCAAGTCGGCCGGTTCGATGACCAGAGGTAACGCTGCGAAGGCGGACATAGGCGACCTTTTAAACACGATAGAGCCGGCGATTGTAGCGCAAGCGTTAGCGCGCGCGTTTGGCAAAGCTGGCCAGTGCGCGCTCAATGCATTGCACGGTTTTGCCAAAGGCTTGCAGGTTGACCTCGTTGAACGCGTGGCCCGACTGGTCAACCACCAGCAACATGGCTACGCGTTCTTGATTGGCAATTGAGCGCAGAATCAGGTGCTCGCCGGGGAATAGGCTTTTTAGATTGCCCGGCAGCAGGGCGGAATACTGCGCGATGTTGGCTGGGCTTAAGCGCAATTGCGCTGGCTTGCTCAGCAGTTGACGCAGTACTTGGCTTTGGCTGGGGTCAAGCGTTAATCCGGCGGCTTCCTTGGGTAGGCCGAGGGTTTGCTGGCTGATTAGGCGGCTGTGGTTGCGATCCGCGAGCATCAGGAGCAAACGCTGTATGCCGCAAGCCTGCAACGCCTCACGGATGCAGTGAGTCAGTTGCTGCACATTGACAAAAACACTTGGCTCGCTCAGTAGCTCACTGCAGTGCTTGCGCCATGCCTCAATCTCGGATTTAACCGGAGATAGCGGAGCGGCGGCCGGGGGTGTTTTTAGGTGCTGGGTATCCCACGGCCATAACAATGCTTGCGCAGGATGCCAAAGACCGGCGCTGCTGTGTAAACGTGCGCTGTTAACCGCCTGTTGGTGTACCTGTTGTTGTAGCTCGGGCACACTTAATTGCAGATACAGCCCGGCCAGTTGCTGCCAGCGCAGCGCTTGCTGGCAGCTCCAGGCTTGATGCGCTGATACGGCCAAGCCATTGGCCAGCAAAATGCTGTTGCTCGGCAGCATCAGCCCGCGGCGCAAGGCGCTGTCGTCATCCAACAGCGGTTGCTGTTGCTCTGGCTGCGCGTGGGCGCGGGTGATGCGTAAAGCTTTGACCAGTTGTCGGCGATCGTTGAGCAGCAGCCGATACGCCAGCAGTACCCACTCGGGCAGCCGCCATTTTTCTGCCAACGCTAAGCCGATTTGTAGCAGCGGCACGCCGAGCAGTTCGCGCTCGACCTTGCTGGCGGGTTCGCCCTTGACCAGCACCCGCTGCTCCCACGCGCCAAACAGCTGCGGATGGTTGGCGATCAGCACCCAGATGGGCGCGAGAAACAGCAGGCTGCTGCAGTTGATGTCATGCCAGAGCCGCGCTAAGCGGGCGCCAAACAGACCACTGGCTTGTTGCGCGGCATGCCGGCTGAGCAGTTGCAGTTGACGCAACTCCAGCGGGATGGCCTCCAGCGCCACTGGGTTGAGCTGATTGAGCAAGTTTTCCGCGCTTTGCAGGCCTAAGCGCGAGAGCGCTACCTCAAGGTTGGCAGCCGGGTCGCTGAGGCTGCTTTTGCTTCGATTGGCCGCGCGCAGTACCAGCAGCGCCAAGGTTGGGCTGGCTTGCAGTGCTGTGGCGATGTCGCCTAGCGAGCTGCGGTGGTCGCGCAGCGTCTGCAGGACGCGTCGATGCTCGTCATTGCTGACGGGCAGGCGCACGCCATCGAGCTCTTTGAGCCAGCTGCTAAGGCTGTGCGGTAAGGATTTGCTGGTTGACATAGGCTTGGTCAAATTGGCTTTTCGCGCTAAGTGGCTATAGTCTGGCTCATAAGAACCGATAAGTAGAAGAGTTGTTTAAAAAGACTCTTAACCATCACTTGGCCAGCGCTCTCTAATGATAAAAATCATCGGTATCATCATCGTCTTCGCCTGCGTTACAGGCGGTTTCATCTTGTCTCACGGCAAGCTCGCCGCGTTGTTTCAGCCGTTTGAAGTGCTGATCATTGGTGGCGCTTCGTTGGGTGCATTCTTGCAGGCCAACACCCCCAGCACCTTTATGCATGTGTTTAAAAAATCCCTGAGCATGTTCAGCTCGCGGTTTACCCACACGTTTTATCTAGAAATACTGAAAATGCTTTACGAGATTCTTAATAAGAGTCGTCGTGAAGGCATGATGTCGATCGAGGCCGACGTTGAAGACCCTGCCGCCAGCCCGATTTTCAGCAAATACCCGGCGATTCTTAAAGACGCCAGCATGACCGCCTATGTCTGCGATTACCTGCGCATCATGTCATCCGGCAACATGGCCCCGCATGAGCTGGAAGGCCTGTTCGACATGGAACTCAACAGCATCAAAGAAGACCTCGAACACCCGGCCCATGCGGTGGCGCGGATTGCCGATGGTATGCCAGCGATGGGTATCGTGGCGGCGGTGTTAGGGATCGTGGTGACCATGGGCCTGCTTGGTCAAGTTGAGCAAAGCGAGTTGGGTACCCACGTGGCGGCCGCTTTGGTGGGTACCTTCTTGGGGATTTTGGCCGCCTATGGCTTCTTCGGCCCGCTGGCTACGGCGATCGAGCACGACGCCAAAGAAGAGCTGAATGTGTATGAGGCGATCAAGGCCTGCTTGGTCGCATCGGCGTCCGGCATGCCGCCAACGTTGGCGGTGGAGTTCGGTCGCAAGGTTTTGTATCCGGCCCATCGGCCAAGCTTTAGCGAGCTTGAACAAGCCATGCGTGGCAGCTAAGCGGTATGGAAAATAATCAGCCGATTATTGTTAAGCGGGTTAAAAAGATTGCCGCCGGCCATCACGGTGGCGCGTGGAAAATCGCCTTTGCTGACTTTGCTACGGCCATGATGGCGTTCTTTATGCTCTTGTGGCTGATGTCTTCGGCCACTCCTGAGCAGAAGCGCTTAATCTCCGGCTACTTTCAAGATCCGGTGGGTTTTACCGAGAGCGCCAGCCCCTATGTGATCGACTTGGGTGGCACACCAACGCCGGCGCCGGACAAAACCCTCAATCCAGAAGTTAAAGATGAAGTGGATGCCGGCCCCGACCAAGATGTCGGTAAAGAGGCGCAAGACAATCCCAAGGTCGATCCGGCTCAGGCCGAAAGCCTGGCCGAGCAGGTCGAGCGCGAGCGCTTAGAGTTGCTACTGCAAGAGCTGCAAAATAAGGTCGAAGAAAACCCGCAACTAAAGAACTTTAAAGACCAAATTCTGTTTGAGATTACCCAAGACGGCCTGCGAATTCAGATTATGGACGCCGCCAATCGACCGATGTTTGCCAGCGGCAGCGCCAATCTTGAGCCGTATTTTGAGGACATTTTGTTGGCCATGGCCGATACCATCAAAGCGGTGCCGAACAAAATCAGCTTTAGCGGGCATACCGATGCTTCGCCTTTCGTTGGTCGTGGCGATTTTGGTAACTGGGAGCTATCGGCTAATCGCGCTAATGCGGCGCGCCGCGCCCTAGTGTTTGGCGGGGTGGCCGATGATCAGGTAGCACGGGTGGTCGGTTACGCCTCGTCGGCCTTGTTTGATCGTGCCGACCCGCTGAATCCGGTTAATCGGCGTATCGACATAGTCGTGCTAACCAAAAAAGCCCAGCGCCGGATCGAGGGCGCAGCAGACCCTTCGGCCATATCTACTGATGCACCCTTTGACCCGGCTGCTCCTGCAACGGATGGCGCGGTGTCGCCAGCACCGGTTGTCGAGCCATTACAAGCGCCGCAGCTGCGCGAGAAGCTGAATGTTTTTGAAGACGGTGCCTTGCAGTTGGAGCAGGTGCAAGGGCAGCAATAGGGCCATTTTCCAAGCATAAAAAAACCGCGTCTATCGCGGTTTTTTTATGCTTGTTGAGCTTAGGTCAAACTGCTGAGGATATGCCGGTAGCTGTTCATCCGCTGCTGCTGGATGCGCCCCTCTTCCAGTGCCTTGAGCAGCGCGCAGCCGGGTTCGCGGTCGTGTTTGCAGTCGCGAAAACGACAGTGCCCGAGCAGCTCGTGAAACTCGATAAAACCGGCTTCCACGTCATCGCGGCTGACATGGCCGAGGCCAAATTCGCGAATGCCGGGCGAGTCGATTAGCTTGCCGCCACCGGGAAAGTGAAACAGCCGCGCCGTGGTGGTGGTGTGCGTGCCTTGGCCGCTCACTTCCGAGAGGGGGCCGACGCGCAGGTCGACGCCCGGCAGCAGGCTGTTTACTAGGGAGGACTTACCCACGCCCGATTGGCCCACGAACACGCTAACGTGGCCGTTCAGGCGCTCTTGCAAGGCCTGCATGCCGCCGCCTTCGTGGGCGGACACTTCCAGTAGCGGATAACCGAGCTGGCGATACACCGCCAGCAAGGCTTCCAGCGCCGGGCCGTTTTGTGCATCGATCAGGTCGGCTTTGTTCAGCAGCAGCAGCGGGGTAATGCCGGCGTGCTCGGCGGCCACCAAGTAGCGGTCGATCAAGTTCGGGTGCGGCTCCGGCAGGGGCGCAAACACGATCACAATCAGGTCGACGTTGGCCGCCACTGGCTTGAGCTGACCGCGGCTGTCCGGCCGGCACAGCTCGGTGCTACGCGGCAGTTGCGCGACTATCACGCCGATGCCTTGGTTGCCGGCGCGCCACACCACTTGGTCGCCGGTCACTAGGGCTGGCAGGTTGGCGCGCAGGTGGCAGCGGCTTACCTGACCGGCCAATTCGCCATCCAGTGCCTCGACTTCCACCTGAACGCCGAAGTGGGCAATCACTAAGCCCAGTTGCTCGAGGCCGAGATCGCCGCCTTCGAGGGTGTCGAGGGTATGCGATTCACGTTTGGCCGCGCGTGCGGCGCGTTCTTCCTGAATCTTCTCTATGCGCCAGTTTTGCCGGCGGTTGAGTTGGCGTTTGGCCATGGGGCTTCCAAATGGGGAGTGCAGCGGGAGAATAAAGCGTGGCGCAGTTTAGCACGCTAAACTGCGCGTCTACGCCGAGGAGCAACAGCATGCAAAACCCACTGAATTTGATCTGGATTGACCTAGAAATGACCGGTCTGGAGCCGGAAACCGATGTCATCATCGAGATGGCCACCATCATTACCGACAGTCAGCTCAATGTACTGGCCGAAGGCCCGGTAATTGCCGTGCATCAAAGTGACGCCGTGTTGGCCGGCATGGATGAGTGGAACACCCGTACCCATGGCGAGAGCGGTTTGGTGCAGCGGGTGCGCGACAGCAAAATCAGCCCGGCCGAAGCTGAGGCGCAAACCATCGCTTTTATTGAGCAATGGGTGCCCAAGGGTAAGTCGCCGATTTGCGGCAATAGCATCGGTCAGGATCGGCGCTTTCTCTGTCGCTATATGCCAACCCTGGAGGGCTTCTTTCATTACCGCAATTTGGATGTATCGACCCTGAAAATTTTGGTCGAGCGCTGGGCGCCGCAGCTCAAAGACGGCTTGCAGAAGAAGGGTACGCATCAAGCGCTGGACGATATTCGTGAGTCGATTGCCGAGCTGCAGTACTACCGTAAGCACTTCATTAAAGAATGATGGCGGCTGGATGTTGCTGGCGGATTGCTCCAAGCATGGCGGACTGTTCGCTGCGCTCCTGAGTCCTCCCTACATCGCCCTACATCCGCTTTATCGCTGGTGCTGAGTCAATGCCCACTCAACGTGCTCGCGCACCAGCTCCGACGGATCGTCACGCCGCGCTTCGAGCGCCTCCAGCACCGGAATGCTGGATGGCGCATTGCCCAGGCCCACGGCTAAGTTACGCAGCCAGTTTTGATAGCCAGTGCGCCGTAGCGGCGAGCCTTCGGTGCGGCTGAGGAACTCTTCTTCGGTCCAGCGGAACAACTGCGCCAAGTCGCTGTTATCCAGTTGGTGGCGCGGCTGGAAGTCGCTTTGGCTGGTGGGGCGGGCGAAGCGGTTCCACGGGCAGATAATCTGGCAGTCGTCGCAGCCAAACACCCGATTGCCGATCAGCGGGCGCAACTCAACCGGGATCGCGCCCTTCAGTTCGATGGTCAGGTACGAAATGCAGCGCCGCGCGTCCAGCACATAAGGCCCGACAAAGGCCGCCGTTGGGCAGATGTCTAGGCACGCCGTGCACTTGCCGCAATGCTCGCTGGCATGTGCGGCATCCACTGGCAGTGGCAGGTCGACAAATAACTCGCCGAGAAAAAACCAGCTGCCGGCTTTACGGTTGAGCACCAAGGTATTTTTGCCAATCCAGCCCAGCCCCGCTTGCTGGGCTATGGCTTTCTCTAATACCGGCGCGCTGTCGACGAAGGCGCGGTAGCCGAACGGGCCAATCGCCTGCTGAATGCGCTCGGCCAGTTGTTGCAGGCGTTTGCGAATCAGCTTGTGATAGTCGCGGCCCAGCGCATAACGCGACACATAGGCGGTTTCCGGTTGGCTCAGGCGTTTGCTCATCTGGGTGTCGCCGGGCAGGTAATCCATCCGCAGCGAGATCACTCGTAGCGTGCCGGGGACTAGCTCATCGGGATGGGAACGTTTGCTGCCGTGCGCGGCCATATAGTCCATCTCGCCCTGATAACCGGCGTCCAGCCAGCGCTGCAAATGTTGTTCGTGCTCGGCCAGATCCAGCCCGGCGATGCCGACCTGCTGAAAACCCAGCTCGCGGCCCCAGTCTTTGATGTTTTGGCTGAGGATGACGAGATCGAGAGAGGGCGAGTGCATAAACAAGAAACCACGCTGGAGATGGGTATAATTCTGCCAGACATTGGAGCTTGCGCATGCGACTACTGACGTGAAACAGCAATCCGTAGAAGTGAAACACCTAGCCGTTGAGCATCAATGGCCGGTTGCCCTGTATAGCGCCGCGCAAATGCGCGAGTTGGACGCGCGCCTGATTGCCGCCGGCACGCCCGGCTTTGAGCTGATGCAACGCGCCGCCCATGCCGCTTGGCGGGCCTTGCGCAAGCGCTGGCCAGAGGCCGATAGCGTCACTGTGCTGGTCGGCAGTGGCAATAACGGCGGCGATGGTTATTTGCTCGCCGTGCTGGCGCAGCGCGCCGGTTGGCGCGTACAGGTACTAACGTTGGCGGCCCCCGGCAGCTTGAGTGGCGATGCGGCCTTGGCGTATGCCGAGGCGCTGGCCGCGCAGGTGTCGATTGGCCCGTGGCAGGCGAGTGCGCAGTTGTTCGGCGTGCTGATCGATGGCTTGCTCGGTACCGGCTTAAGCGGCGCGGTACGCGAGCCTTACGCGCAAGCCATCGAGCAGATAAATAGCAGTGGCTTGCCGGTGTTGGCCTTGGACCTGCCTTCGGGGCTGTGCGCCGACACGGGCTGTGAGCTGGGTGTGGCGGTGCGCGCCGAACTTACGGTGAGTTTTATTGGGCTTAAGCTCGGCTTGTTTACTGGCGCTGCGCCGGGGTTGGTCGGCGTTTTGCTGTTTGATGACTTGCAGGCCGATCCCGTCGTGCTGGCAGCGCAAACAGCTACAGCCCAGCGTTTGGCCACGGCCAGTTTGCCGAGTTTGGCGGCCCGTGAACGCACCGCGCATAAGGGTCAGTTTGGCCATGTGTTGGTGCTTGGCGGTGATCGCGGGCTTGGTGGCGCGAGTTTGTTAACGGCGCAAAGTGCCTTGCGCTGCGGCGCTGGACTGGTGTCCTTGGCAACCCGCCGTGAGCACGTGACGGCCGCCTTGAGCCGTCAGCCGGAGGTGATGGCGCTCGGCATCGCTTCGGCTAATCAAGTTCTCGCCTTGGCTGCTCAGGCGGATGTGCTGGTGGTGGGGCCGGGGCTGGGTCAGCTGGCGTGGGGGCGCAGTGTGCTCAGCGCGGCGGCGTTGCAAACGAACCTGCAAGTGTGGGACGCCGATGCGCTGAACCTGCTGGCGGCCGGCGGCGTGCAATTACCGGCGGATGCGCTGTTGACCCCGCATCCGGGCGAGGCGGCGCGTTTGCTTGGGCTCACCACGGCGCAGGTGCAGGCCGATCGGCCGGCGGCGGCGCGGGCCTTGGCGCAACGCTATCAGGCGGTGGTGGTGTTAAAGGGCGCGGGCAGTTTAATCGCCGCCCCGGATGGTCGCTTGGCCTTGTGTGATCGCGGTCATCCGGCCATGGCGGGCGCCGGCTTTGGCGATGTATTGGCGGGAGTGATTGGCGCCTTACGCGCGCAACACTTACCGGCCTTCGAGGCCGCTTGTTTAGGCGTGTGGCTGCATGCATGTGCCGGCGAGCGCTGTGGCGCCGGTGGGCGGGGTTTGCCGGCCGGCGATTTGCTGGCGGCTATTGGTCGGTTATTAGAAGAGCATTCGCCGTGCGTGGGGTGATGCAGTGGATTGCAATTTAAGGGGGCTAGGTGTGACGAGCGTGACAATCTATATCGAAGGTGAGGAGGCCATGTTGGCGTTCGGTGCGCGCTTAGCTGCGCTGACCGAAGGCCGTGGCACCCTGTACCTGCACGGCGATTTGGGCGCTGGTAAAACCACCTTGTCGCGCGGGCTGATTCGCGCCCTCGGTCATGTCGGTGCGGTAAAAAGCCCGACCTTTACCTTGGTCGAACCCTACGAGATAGGGCCGCTAAAGGTCTTTCACTTTGACCTCTATCGGCTCGCCGATCCCGAAGAATTGGAGTACATGGGCATCCGCGATTACTTCGAGGATGACGCCCTGTGTTTGGTCGAGTGGCCGCAACGCGGTGCCGGCGTTTTGCCAAAGGCCGATCTGGACATTACCATTGCCGCACAAGCGGCTGGCCGCTCGCTCTGTTTGCAGCCCTGTGGCGTGCGCGGCGAGGCCTGGTGTGCCGCGCTGGCTAAGGATTAATAATAATGAGTTGGGTTCTTGGCGTGCCTGTGCGGGCATTCAGTGCGGCGCTGTTGTTGATGCTATGGTCGGCCGATATTTTTGCCGCTGCCGCCGATGTGCGCAGCGTGCGCCTGTGGCGTGCGCCGGATAACACCCGGCTGGTGTTTGATCTGTCCGGGCCGGTGCAGCACAGCGTGTTTACCCTGAGCTCGCCGAATCGGATTGTTATCGATATTCCTGGCGCGCAACTGGCCACCAAGCTTGAGCAGTTGTCCTTGAGCAATACCCCGATTACCAGCATTCGCTCGGCGCAACGTGCGGATGATTTGCGCTTGGTGATTGACTTGTCTTCGGCGGTGTCGCCCAAGAGTTTTAGCTTGGCGCCTAATCAGCAGTACGGTAATCGCTTGGTGGTCGATCTGTACGATCAGGAGGGCAGCGTGGGCGCTGCAGCCAGCGTCGCCGCCAATAAGCCTACGGATAAACCCGGCGATAAACCGGTAGTGCCGGTCAATCCGCAGCCCCCGGCGGCGGCGGCCAAGCCTGAGCCCGCGCCTATGCCCACTGAGTCGGCACCGGCAAATTTGCCGCCAATTCCCAAGGGCAAACGCGCCATTGTCATCGCCATTGATGCTGGGCACGGCGGTGAAGATCCGGGGGCGTTATCGCCGGTCAAAGGCCAGTTTGAAAAACACGTGACCTTGTCGATTGCCAAAGAGTTGCAGCGGCAAATCAACGCCGAGCGCGGCTATCGGGCCGAGCTGGTGCGCACCGGTGATTACTTCATCCCATTGCGCAAACGCACCGAGATCGCGCGTAAAAAGGGAGCCGATTTATTCGTGTCTATTCATGCCGATGCGGCGCAAAACACCTCAGCGTTCGGTGCCTCGGTATTTGCCTTGTCGGATCGCGGCGCGACCTCTGAGACCGCGCGCTGGCTGGCCGACAGCGAAAACCAGTCAGACTTAATCGGCGGTGCCGGTAACGTCAGTCTGGATGACAAAGACAAAATGCTCGCCGGAGTGCTGCTGGATTTGTCCATGACCTCGTCGCTGTCGTCGAGCCTGAACGTCGGCCAGAAAGTGCTGCAAAACGTTGGTCGGGTCACGCCGTTGCACAAGCGGCGGGTCGAACAAGCCGGCTTTATGGTGCTGAAATCGCCGGATATTCCATCGATTTTGGTTGAGACGGGCTTTATTTCCAATCGCAACGAGGCGCAAAAGCTCACCAGTGCCAGCCATCAACAGGCCTTGGCGCGCTCGATTCAAACCGGGGTGCGGCAGTTCTTTCAACAAAACCCGCCGCCCGGCACCTACATCGCCTGGTTGCGTGACTCCGGCAAAATCGCTCCTGGCCCGCGTGAGCATCGGGTGACTTCGGGAGAGAGTCTGGCCTTGATTGCCCAGCGCTATCAGGTTGGCTTGGCGACGCTGCGCAGTGCCAATAATCTAAAAAACGACACTATTAAGATTGGCCAAAACTTGAATATTCCAGCCGCGACCTTGGCGGGGCAACCATGAGTACCGAGGCGTTAATAAGCCCGTCGAGTTCGCGGATTCAACTGTTAAGCCCACGCTTGGCTAACCAGATTGCCGCTGGCGAAGTAGTCGAACGACCGGCCTCGGTGATTAAAGAACTGCTCGAAAATAGTCTCGACTCGGGCGCGCGACGGATTGATGTGGATGTCGAACTGGGCGGCACTAAGCTGCTGAAAGTCCGCGATGACGGCAGCGGGATTGCCGCCGATGACCTGCCGCTGGCGCTGGCAAGGCACGCCACCAGCAAGATTCGCGAATTAGAAGACCTCGAGCAGGTGATGAGCTTGGGCTTTCGCGGCGAGGCACTGGCCTCGATCAGCTCTGTCGCGCGCCTGACCCTCACCTCACGTACCAAAGATGCCGAGCAGGCCTGGCAAGTGGAAACCGAAGGCCGCGACATGGTCACCTTGGTGCAGCCGGCCGCGCATCCGGTGGGTACCTCGGTGGAGGTGCGCGACTTATTTTTTAATACTCCCGCGCGCCGCAAGTTTTTAAAAACCGAGAAAACTGAGTTTGATCACCTGCAAGAGGTGATTAAGCGCTTGGCCTTGGCGCGTTTCGATGTGGCCTTCCATTTGCGCCACAACGGCAAGAGTATTTTGGCCTTGCACGAGGCGGTCGACGACCTCAGCCGTGCCCGGCGGGTGGCAGCGGTCTGTGGGCCGGGATTTTTGGAGCAGGCGCTGCCGATCGAAATCGAGCGCAATGGCTTGCGCCTGTGGGGCTGGGTCGGTCTGCCGACCTTCTCGCGCAGCCAGGCGGATTTACAGTATTTCTACGTCAATGGCCGCATGGTGCGCGACAAATTAGTCAGCCATGCGGTGCGTCAGGCTTATCGTGACGTGCTGTTTAACGGTCGCCATCCAACCTTCTTGTTGTTTTTGGAGATTGATCCGGCGGTAGTCGATGTCAATGTGCATCCGACCAAGCATGAAGTGCGCTTTCGTGACGGGCGCATGGTGCATGATTTTCTCTACGGCACCCTGCATCGTGCTCTTGGTGACGTGCGCCCGGAAGATCAATTAGCCGCACCTGCTGCCTTGCACGAGGCGGTGCGCCCGACTGGCCTAGCGGCCGGCGAGTTTGGTCCGCAGTCTGAGATGAGTTTGGCCGGGGCCTTGCTTGAGCGTTCCGCCGGCAGCCTTGAGTCGCCGCCAACGGGTTCAGTTTGGCAGTCGCCGGGCGCGGGTTATCAGGGCGCACGGCCGCAGTCGGGATATTCCGGCGGTGTGCCGGTCGCCGAGGTACAGGGCGCGTATCGCGAGTACTTCGCCCCGTTAAATTCGGCGGCGCAAAGCTTGCCTGAGCCGCAGGGAGATATTCCGCCGCTGGGTTACGCGCTGGCGCAACTTAAGGGCGTGTACATCCTCGCGGAAAACGCTCAGGGGCTGGTGCTGGTGGACATGCACGCTGCTCACGAGCGGATCATGTATGAACGATTGAAAACTGCCATGGCCTCTGAAGGCTTGCGCGGTCAGCCGTTGCTGGTGCCGGAATCCTTGGCAGTCAGTCAGCGCGAAGCCGATTGCGCCGAAGAGCATGGCGATTGGTTTCAGCAGTTGGGTTTTGAGTTGCAGCGCCTAGGTCCGGAAAGCTTGGCAATTCGCCAGACCCCGGCCCTGCTCAAACAGGCCGAGGCGCCGCAGTTGGTGCGTGATGTGCTGGCCGACTTGCTCGAATACGGCAGCAGCGACCGGATTAAAGCGCATATCAATGAATTGCTCGGCACCATGGCCTGTCACGGCGCGGTGCGCGCCAATCGGCGCCTGACCCTGCCAGAAATGAACGGCTTGCTGCGCGACATGGAAAACACCGAGCGCAGCGGCCAGTGTAATCATGGTCGGCCGACGTGGACCCAGCTGGGCATGGATGATCTGGACAAATTGTTCCTGCGTGGACGTTAAGAAACTATTTATGTCCAAGCACTTACCCCCCGCGATATTTTTGATGGGCCCAACCGCTGCCGGCAAGACCGATCTGGCCCTAGAGTTGGCTCGCAGCCTGCCGTGTGAGCTGATCAGTGTCGACTCGGCACTGATCTATCGCGGCATGGATATCGGCAGCGCCAAGCCGAGCAAGCAACTGCTGGCGGAGTTTCCGCACCAACTGATTGATATTCGCGACCCAGCTGAGAGTTATTCGGCCGCCGAATTTCGCACCGATGCCTTGCAGGCGATGCACGACGCCACGGCGCGCGGACGGATTCCGCTGCTGGTTGGCGGCACCATGCTTTATTACAAGGCGTTGCTGGAGGGGCTGGCCGAGATGCCGGCGGCCGATCCTGTGGTGCGCGCCGAACTTGAGGCGCAAGCCGCGCGTGACGGCTGGCAGGCGCTGCATGATGAATTGCTGGCCGTAGACCCGGAGTCGGCGGCGCGCATTCATCCCAATGACCCGCAGCGGCTAACTCGGGCGCTTGAGGTGTATCGCGTCAGTGGCCTGAGCATGAGCGCCCATCGCCAGCGCCAGCAGGCGCAAAGTCTGGCTCTGGCTGCGTCAGGCGGCAGTTCGCTGCCCTATAACGTGGTGCAGTTAGCGATCGCTCCGGCTGATCGGCAGGTGCTGCATGCGCGTATTGCTCAACGCTTCGAGCAAATGCTGGAGCAGGGCTTTATCGAAGAAGTACAAGCTTTGCGCGCCCGCGGTGACTTACACGCGAATCTGCCGTCTATAAGGGCGGTGGGCTACCGGCAGGCGTGGGATTACCTTGAGGGGCACTTAAGCCGGGTAGAAATGCAGGAGCGCGGAATAATTGCCACCCGCCAACTGGCAAAACGGCAATTTACCTGGCTGCGCAGTTGGACAGGTTTGCATTGGTTGGACAGTCTGGCCGATGACAATTTGCCGCGCACCTTGAAATACCTGCAAGCGAACGCCATATTGGCCTAAGACTTTATTCAACGAGCGTCTATCCTTGAGGATGGCGCTAGTTAGCGGTTTATTTTGCGACAATTATTGGATCTTTGATCCTCACAGGAGTGCGGCACATGTCAAAAGGGCATTCGCTACAAGACCCTTACCTCAATACCTTGCGCAAAGAGCGGGTTCCGGTATCCATCTACTTGGTTAACGGGATCAAGCTGCAGGGGCAGATTGAGTCATTCGACCAGTTTGTTATTTTGCTGAAGAACACCGTCAGCCAAATGGTTTACAAACACGCCATCTCGACTGTTGTGCCAAGCCGCCCAGTGCGTTTGCCGAGCACTGATATGGATCTTGAAGAGTCGGGTGATGCTGAACTCGGCAACGCCTGATAGGAGTCTGCTTTGTTCTTCGAGCGTCATGAAGGTGGTGAACGGGCCATTCTGGTTCATTTGGATGGCCAAGATCCGGAGGCGCGCGAAGATCCTCAGGAATTCCAAGAGTTGGCCCACTCGGCCGGTGCCGAGACAGCTTGCTTCGTCACGGTGCCGCGTCAGCGGCCAACGGCCAAATACCTAATAGGTAGCGGTAAGGTCGCCGAACTGCGCGAGTTGGTGCAGTCCGAGCAGGCCGATCTGGTGATTTTCAATCACGTCCTCACTCCCAGCCAAGAACGCAACTTAGAGCGCGTTTTTGAGTGCCGGGTGCTCGATCGTACCGGGTTAATTCTGGATATTTTTGCCCAGCGTGCACGTACCCATGAGGGTAAGTTGCAGGTTGAGTTGGCTCAGCTCGGGCATATGAGTACCCGTCTGGTGCGTGGCTGGACTCACCTTGAGCGGCAGAAGGGCGGTATTGGTCTGCGCGGGCCGGGTGAAACTCAGTTGGAAACCGATCGTCGTTTGTTGCGCATTCGCATCGGTCAGATCAAGCAAAAACTTGAGAAAGTTCGCAGTCAGCGTGAGCAGGCGCGGCGTGGGCGTAAGCGTGCGGATATTCCATCGGTGTCCTTGGTGGGTTACACCAACGCCGGTAAATCGACCTTGTTCAATGCCTTGACCGACTCGGACGTATTTGCCGCCGATCAGTTATTTGCCACGCTCGACCCGACCTTGCGTCGTCTTGAGGTCGATGATTTAGGGCCGATAGTGTTGGCCGATACCGTGGGCTTTATTCGCCATTTGCCGCATAAATTGGTTGAGGCATTTCGCGCCACGCTGGAGGAATCCAGTAACTCAGATTTGTTGCTGCACGTCATCGATGCTCATGAGCCTGAGCGTTTAGCCCAGATCGAACAGGTGCTGGTGGTGCTCGGTGAAATCGGTGCGCAAGATTTGCCGATGCTTGAGGTCTACAACAAGGTCGACTTGCTTGAAGGTGTCGAGCCACAAATTCAGCGCGATGCCGAGGGTCGGCCGCAGCGGGTTTGGTTGTCGGCCCGCGATGGCCGTGGCTTGGATCTACTGCGTCAGGCGTTGGCCGAGCTGCTCGGTCACGACATGTTTGTCGCCACCCTGTGCTTGCCGCAATCGTTAGCGCGGCTACGGGCGCAACTGTTTGCTTTGGGTGTGGTGCAGAGCGAAAGCTATGACGAGCAGGGTCGCAGTCTGCTGGCGGTCAGTGTGCCGCGCGGCGAGTTAAATCGGCTGGTCAGCCGAGAGGGCTGGCAGGCCGACGAATTCATCTTGCAACACACTTTGCAATAAAGCCTGTGCCTGCGGCTTTGCCGTGGGTAGCGGGCATTCTGTAGCATTGGCGGACGTACCGTGGGTGCGTCTTGGCTTTATTAGTATGGAGAACGCTATGGCTTGGAATGAGCCGGGTGGCAACTCGAATAATCAGGATCCTTGGGGTGGCCGTAAAGGCGGCGATCGCAAAGGGCCGCCAGATCTCGACGAGGCTTTCCGCAAGCTACAAGAAAGCCTGTCAGGGCTTTTTGGTGGTGGAAATAAACGCAGCGCCGATGACGGTGGAAGTGGCGGTGGCTTCGCGCTGCTGGGCATTGGTCTGTTGGTGGGTGCGGCGCTTTGGTTGTTCAGTGCGGTATATACCGTCGACGCCCAAGAACAGGCGGTTATTTTGCGTCTGGGCAAATACCAAGCTACTGAAGGCAACGGCTTGCATATTTACTTCCCGCCGTTTGAGAAGAAATACCAAGCCAACGTGACCAGTGAGCGTTCTTACACCAAGCAAGGGCAGATGCTTACCGAAGACGAAAATATCGTCGAAGTGCCGCTGACCGTGCAGTACAAAATCAGCAACTTAGAAGATTTCGTGCTCAAGGTTGAGAATCCAGAAGTTAGCTTGCAGCAGGCTACCGAGAGCGCCTTGCGCCACGTAGTGGGCTCCACGGCGATGGATCAGGTGCTGACCGAGGGCCGGGTGTTAATGGCCAGCGAGATCAAGGAGCGCTTGCAGCGCTATCTCGATACCTATCAGACCGGTATTACCGTGACTCAGGTGAACGTGCAAAACGCGGCCGCGCCGCGTGAAGTGCAGGAAGCCTTTGATGACGTAATCCGTGCTCGTGAAGATGAGCAGCGCGAGAAGAATCAGGCTGAAACCTATGCCTATGGCGTTGTGCCTGAGGCGCGCGGTCAAGCGCAACGGTTGCTGGAAGATGCCAGTGGTTATCGCGAGGAGGTCGTTTCGCGCGCTAAGGGTGAGGCTGATCGCTTTACTAAGTTGGTTGCCGAATACCGCAAGGCGCCGGAAATTACTCGCCAACGCTTGTACTTGGACACCATGCAAGATGTTTTCACCAATACCAGCAAGATCATGATGACGGGCGACAAGGCTCAGAACAGCATGGTTTATCTACCGCTGGATAAAATGATGGAAGGTCGCACGACCATTAATCCGTCATTGCCGACAGTTAATGCCAGCAATGACGGCGGCGTGCGTGTGCCGGCCGAGCCGACAGCGCGTGATTTACGTTCGCGGGAGAATCGCTGATGAGCAATAAGTCGCTGATTTCCCTGATCTTCGGATTGGTTGTCGCGGTTGTCGCGTGGAACAGTTTTTACGTCGTATCGGTAACTGAAAAAGCTGTGCTGCTGCAGTTTGGTCGTATCGTTCAGGCCGATGTACAGCCAGGTTTGCACGTAAAAATTCCGTTTATTAACCATGTAAAAACCTTTGATGCGCGCTTGCAGACCTTGGATGCGCCGACCCAGCGTTTCCTCACGCTGGAGAAGAAGGCGGTCATGGTGGATGCCTACGCCAAGTGGCGGATCGCCGATGCTGAGCGCTTCTACACCTCGATCTCCGGGCTTAAGCAAATCGCCGATGATCGTTTGTCGCAGCGCCTTGAGTCGGGCCTGCGCGATGAGTTCGGCAAGCGCACCCTGCATGAAGTGGTCTCGGGTGAGCGCGATGCCTTGATGGCTGATATCACTGCCTCGCTGAACAAGCTGGCGATGAAGGAGTTGGGTATTGAGGTGGTCGATGTGCGTGTCAAGACCATCGATTTGCCCAAGGAGGTCAATCGCAGCGTGTTTGAGCGCATGAGCACTGAGCGTGAGCGTGAGGCGCGTGAGCATCGGGCCAAAGGCAAGGAGTTGGCCGAAGGTATTCGTGCTGATGCCGATCGTCAGCGCCGGGTTCTGTTAGCCGAAGCCTATCGCGGTTCGGAAGAGGCGCGTGGTGATGGTGATGCGTTAGCAGCGGCGATTTACTCCAAGGCTTATGGCCTGGATCAGGAGTTTTACGCGTTCTATCGCAGCTTGCGGGCGTACCGCGAAAGCTTTGCGAGCAAGAGCGATGTGTTGGTGCTTGACCCAAATAGCGAGTTCTTTCGCTATCTGCAAAAGTCCAAGCCCTAAGCTCGGCCTTGGCGGACGCGCGTCGTCCGCTGGGGTGACCGCCGAATAAAACGTGTTATTATGAATCAGCCGGGATAACCCCGGCTTTTTTGCGTCTGCGGCAAGCGTGAGCAGTGGGTTACGGGCGTTTTTATGCCGTCCCCGTTGCGTCTGTCAGCGGCGTTACGTTTACCGGGCATGACCAGCGCATTGCTGGGGTCCATCTATCTTTACTGCTTGGCTGAAGGCTTGCCGCCCAGTTCAAGAGGGAAATGGCGAAATGGCTACGCTAGACCGCTGGTTACTGCCGGATGGCATCGAGGAAATACTGCCGCAAGAGGCAGCGCGCATCGAAGCTGCGCGCCGGCAGGTGTTGGATCTATTCCAGCGCTGGGGCTATGAGCTGGTCGTCACCCCGCATGTTGAATACCTTGAGTCGTTGTTGACCGGTGCTGGGCAAGATCTTGATCTGCGCACCTTCAAGGTGATCGACCCGAACTCGGGTCGTTTGATGGGCTTTCGTGCCGACATCACCCCGCAGGTGGCGCGTATTGATGCTCACAGCTTGCGTCGTGAAGGTCCAAGTCGCTTGTGCTATGCCGGCAGCGTACTGCATGCGCAGCCGCGCCCACTGACTGTCTCGCGCAGCCCGATTCAGTTGGGCGCCGAGTTGTATGGCGATGCTAGCCCTGCCAGTGATGTTGAAGTTATCAGCTTAATGCTCGACACCTTGGCGTTGGCCGATGTGCCGGATGTGCACATGGATCTTGGGCATGTCGGCATCTATCGGGGGTTGGCGCGCGCCGCTGAGCTGTCGCCTGAGCTTGAGCAGCAATTGTTTGATGCGCTGCAGCGTAAAGCCATCGATGAAATTGATGCGCTGACGGCTGACTTGGCGGCTGGTCCGCGCAAGATGTTGCAGGCGTTGGCTGAATTGTGTGGCGATCGCGATGTGCTGGATTTGGCTCAGGCCTGCTTGGTCGATGCGCCAGATGAGGTGCATGAGGCGCTAGATGAGCTAATGGCGATCGCCGACGCGCTGAGTTTGCGTTATCCCGAAGTGCCGATGTATTTCGATCTGGGCGAGTTGCGCGGCTATCACTATCACACGGGCGTGGTATTCGCCGTGTTTGTGCCGGGTGTGGGTCAGTCAATTGCTCAGGGTGGTCGTTATGATGATATCGGTGCCGACTTTGGTCGGGCGCGTCCGGCCACGGGTTTTTCTACCGATCTAAAAAATCTCGTCAGTCTCGGCCGACTGCCCGAAATTGCCCAGCCGCTCGGCGTGTGGGCGAGCGATAGCCATGATGTGTATCTGTGGCAGGCGGTACAGCGTTTGCGCGCTGACGGCGTGCGCGTGGTGCAGGCGTTGCCGGGTCAGGAGTTGGCTGCGGCGGCTGCGGCGGGTTGTGATCGTCAGCTGCAATTGCTGGACGGTCGTTGGCAGGTTGCGCCGCTGGCGCTCTAGTTGCAGCCCTACTAAATTGTTTCCGCTGGCTCGCGCCGGCATCTAGCTTTTGCAAAGAGGACAAGTGTTATGGGTAAGAATGTCGTAGTCCTGGGCACTCAGTGGGGTGATGAGGGCAAAGGCAAGATCGTTGATCTGCTGACCGAACAGGCTGCTGCTGTGGTGCGCTATCAAGGCGGCCACAACGCCGGTCACACGTTGGTGATCAATGGTGAGAAGACCGTTCTGCACTTGATTCCCTCGGGCATTCTGCGCGAAGGCGTGCAGTGCTTGATCGGCAATGGCGTGGTAGTGGCGCCGGATGCCTTGATGCGGGAAATCATCAAGCTGGAAGAGAAAGGCGTGCCGGTGCGCGAGCGCTTGCGCATTAGCCCATCTTGCCCGCTGATTCTGTCCTATCACGTGGCGCTCGATCAGGCGCGTGAAAAGGCCCGTGGCGAGGCTAAGATTGGCACCACGGGGCGCGGCATCGGCCCGGCCTATGAAGACAAGGTGGCCCGTCGTGGGCTGCGTGTTGGCGATCTGTTTCATCCAGAGCGTTTTGCCCTGAAACTGGCTGAGCTGCTTAAGTATCACAACTTTGTCTTGGTTAATTTCCATCAAGAGCCGGCTATCGACTTCGACCAAACTCTGGCTGAGTGCATGGAATACGCCGAGCTGCTCAAGCCGATGATGGCTGACGTGACGGCAGTGCTGCACGACATGCGTCGCGCCGGTAAAGACATCATGTTCGAAGGCGCGCAAGGCTCGCTGCTGGATATCGATCACGGCACCTACCCGTACGTGACCAGCTCCAATACCACTGCGGGTGGCATTGCTACCGGTTCGGGTTTTGGGCCAATGTATCTCGATTACATTCTCGGAATCACCAAGGCGTACACCACGCGGGTTGGCGCTGGTCCGTTTCCGACCGAGCTATTTGACGAGGTCGGTGCCTTCTTGGCTAAGCGCGGCCATGAGTTTGGTTCGACTACTGGGCGTGCGCGTCGTTGCGGTTGGTTTGATGCGGTTATCCTGCGTCGCGCCATCGAGATCAACAGCATCTCCGGCCTATGCCTGACCAAGTTGGACGTGCTGGATGGTCTTGAGACTATCCGTATCTGTGTCGGCTATCAGGATGCTAATGGCGCGGTCGTCGATGCGCCTACCGATGCCGACAGCTATATCGGCTTGCAGCCAGTATACGAGGAGGTGCCGGGTTGGACTGAGTCGACCTTGGGGGCGAAAACCCTGGAAGAGCTGCCGGTGAATGCGCGGGCTTATATTGCGCGGGTTGAGGAGTTGGTCGGAGCGCCGATTGACATCATCTCTACAGGCCCGGAGCGCAACGAGACTATCGTCTTGCGTCATCCGTTCGCCTAAGCGCTTAGCTGTGCTTGGAAGGGGTCGCCATTGGCGGCCCTTTTTTGTGTGTTGTTGATAATGCGGGTGGCGGTGTGCGGGTGCCGATGGATTAAATCGCAGGCATAAAAAAACCGGCCTAAGCCGGTTTTTCGTCGCTGGGCAATGGTAGCTGCCTAGCATGCAATTGGTGCCCAGAAGAAGACTCGAACTTCCACGATGTTGCCACCGCATGGACCTGAACCATGTGCGTCTACCAATTCCGCCATCTGGGCATTGAGTTGATGATTGCTCATCTAGTCTCAACTACAACCGCGTTTACCGCTGTTGTGGGGCCGCACTATACGGATTGGGTTTTTACTTGTAAACACTTCAGGTAAAATAAATCTTATCGTGTCGGTTAAGCTAACTTAAGTCGACGATTCGCGCTTCAATAGGCGCATGGCAACTAATTTTTATGCAGATAAGGTGAACTCTCTCTAATGGCCGATTGGCAATCCCTCGATCCAGAGGCCGCGCGTGAAGCGGAAAAATACGACAACCCGATCCCTAGCCGTGAGCTGATCCTAAAGCAGCTCGATGATCGTGGCTCGCCAGCCAATCGTGAGCAGTTGGTGGAAGAGTTCGGTCTGACCACCGAAGAGCAGGTTGAGGCGCTGCGGCGTCGCTTGCGCGCCATGGAGCGCGATGGTCAGCTGATCTACACCCGTCGTGGTACTTACGCGCCGGTGGATAAGTTGGATTTGATTTTGGGTCGGGTGAGCGGCCATCGTGACGGCTTCGGCTTTCTGGTGCCGGACGACGGCAGTGACGACCTGTTTTTGAGCCCTGCGCAGATGCGCTTGGTGTTTGATGGCGACCGTGGTTTAGCGCGGGTTTCCGGGCTGGATCGTCGCGGGCGTCGTGAAGGTGCGATTGTTGAGGTGCTGACTCGTGCTCGTGAAAGCGTGGTCGGGCGCTACTACGAAGAAGGCGGCATTGGTTTTGTGCTGCCCGATAACCCGAAAATCCAGCAAGAAGTGCTGGTCACGCCGGGTCGTTCGGCGAATGCCAAAATTGGTCAGTTTGTTGAAGTGAAAATCACCCATTGGCCGACCGCACGCTTTCAGCCGCAAGGCGATATCGTTGAGGTAGTCGGTAACTACATGGCTCCGGGAGTGGAGATTGACGTCGCCCTGCGCAGCTACGACATCCCGCACGTGTGGCCGGATGCGGTGGTCAAAGAAGCCGCCAAGCTCAAGCCGGAAGTGGAAGAAAAAGACAAAGAAAAGCGCGTCGACCTACGTCATCTGCCGTTCGTTACCATCGACGGTGAAGATGCGCGCGACTTCGATGACGCCGTGCTTTGCGAGAAGGCTGGTGGCAAGTGGAATCTGTTTGCCGGTGGTTGGAAGCTCTACGTGGCCATCGCCGACGTATCCCATTACGTCAAGATTGATTCGGCGCTGGATGTCGAAGCGACCGTGCGCGGTAACTCGGTGTACTTCCCTGAGCGCGTGATTCCGATGCTGCCGGAAGAGTTATCCAATGGCCTGTGTTCGCTGAATCCGCATGTCGACCGTTTGGCCATGGTGTGCGAGATGAGTATCTCGAAAACCGGCAAGATGACCGACTATCAGTTCTATGAGGCGGTGATCCACTCCCATGCACGCCTGACCTATAACAAGGTCAGCTCGATGCTTGAGCATCCGAAAACGACAGAAGCGAAGAAATTAAGCACTGAATACGCCGATGTAGTGCCGCACCTCAAGCAGCTTTATTCGCTGTACAAGGTGTTGCTGGCTGCACGCCAGGAGCGCGGTGCGATTGATTTCGAAACCCAGGAGACGCGGATCATCTTCGGCGCCGATCGCAAGATTGCCGAAATTCGTCCGACTACCCGCAATGATGCGCACAAGTTGATTGAGGAGTGCATGCTGGCGGCCAACGTGGCCACTGCAGAGTTTCTCAAAAAGCACGAAATTCCGGCGCTCTATCGCGTGCACGACGGTCCGCCGCCTGAGCGTCTAGAGAAGCTTAAGGCGTTTTTGACTGAGCTTGGCTTGTCGCTGCACCGTGGCAAGGCCAAAGACGGCCCGTCGCCAAAAGACTATCAAGCCTTGTTGGCGAGTATTCGTAATCGTCCAGACTTCCATCTGATCCAGACGGTGATGCTGCGCTCGCTGAGTCAGGCGGTGTACAGCGCCGATAATCAGGGCCACTTTGGCTTGAATTACGAGGCCTACACTCACTTTACTTCGCCAATTCGGCGTTACCCGGATTTGCTCACCCATCGAGCGATTCGCAGCGTAATTCGCTCCAAGCAAGATACGCCGCACGTTAAGCGTGCCGGCGCTATGACCATTCCGAAAGCGCGCATCTATCCGTACGACGAGCCGGCGCTGAGTCAGTTGGGCGAGCAGTGTTCGCTGTCTGAGCGGCGCGCCGATGAAGCCACGCGAGACGTGGTGAATTGGCTTAAGTGCGAGTTTATGAAAGATCGCGTCGGCGAGACCTTCACAGGCGTGATCACCGCAGTAACGGGTTTTGGCTTGTTCGTTGAGCTGAAAGATATCTACGTCGAAGGCTTGGTGCATGTCACTGCCTTGCCGGGCGATTACTACCACTTCGATCCTGTGCATCACCGCTTGGCCGGTGAGCGCACTGGGCGCAGCTTCCGTCTCGGTGATAGCGTCGATGTGCGGGTCATGCGGGTTGATTTGGACGAGCGTAAAATCGACTTCGAAATGGCGCAAAGCTCGCTGGACGCACCTATCGGTCGCAAGGGCCGCGATGCCGCTGCGGCGCCACGTCCGCGTGCGGCCAAGGCTGCCGCCGGCAAGGCTGATCTATCGTTTGCCAATACAGATGTGAAGCGCAGTCGCGACGTTAAGCAGTCGCTGCAGAATGAGGCTAAGGGCGCTGGTCGCGGCAAGGCCGGCGGCGCAGCTGCGCCTAAGTCCACCGATAAAGCCGCTAAGCCGGGCAGTCATCGTAAAGGGCCGGCCAAATCTGGCGCGGCGCGCAAGCCTAAGGCGAAGTCATGAGTGCTCTGGAAAAGATCTACGGCGTACACGCGGTAGAGGCGTTACTGCGTCATCACCCAAAACGGGTTAAGCAGGTTTGGTTGGCAGAAAACCGTAACGATCCGCGCGTTAAGGTGCTGGTTGAGTTGGCTGCGCAATCGCGCGTGCCGGTCGGCCAAGCCGAGCGGCGTGAGTTAGATGCTTGGGTTGAAGGTGTGCATCAGGGCGTGGTGGCTGAAGTTAGCCCGAGCCAGGTGTGGGGCGAGGCGATGCTTGAGGAATTGCTCGATCGCGCCGAAGGCCCGCCTTTGCTGTTGGTGTTGGACGGTGTCACCGATCCGCATAACCTCGGTGCTTGCTTGCGTTCCGCCGATGCGGCCGGTGCGCTGGCGGTGATTGTGCCCAAAGACAAGTCAGCGACCCTTACGCCCGCCGTGCGCAAAGTGGCCTGCGGCGCTGCCGAGGTGATTCCCTTGGTGGCCGTGACCAACTTGGCGCGCACCCTGGAGAAGCTCCAGCAGCGCGGTTTGTGGATCGTCGGCACGGCCGGCGAGGCCGAGGTGGAGATTTATCAGCAAGATATGACCGGGCCGACCGTGCTGGTGATGGGTGCTGAAGGCAAGGGCATGCGCCGCCTGACCCGTGAGCACTGTGACTATCTGGTGAACCTGCCGATGGCGGGTAGCGTGAGCAGTCTTAACGTTTCGGTGGCTACTGGGGTTTGTCTGTTTGAAGTGCTGCGCCAGCGTCGCGGCAAAACCTCGAAGTAAGTCTGCTAGTGACTGGGCGGGCGCGACTGCGTTTTGCCCAGCACACCCTCGATTGATCAAATAATCACCAATTGCCTTGCGCATGCGCAGCGGCTTCTCTAGAATTGCCGGCCTTGTCGTCGGGCTAGGTGCTTTGGCATCTTCCTGTTTGGCAAGACTCACAGTGTTATTCACTCCTTGTCTGACCGCTCTGGCGGCAGGCTAAACCCGTAAGGAGCATTTATGCGTCATTACGAAATCATCTTTTTGGTTCACCCGGACCAAAGCGAGCAAGTCGGCGGCATGGTTGAGCGTTATACCAAGCTGATCGAAGAAGACGGCGGCAAAATTCACCGCCTGGAAGATTGGGGCCGTCGTCAACTGGCCTATGCAATCAACAATGTTCACAAGGCTCACTACGTGATGCTGAACGTTGAATGCACTGGCAAAGCCTTGGCTGAGCTGGAAGACAACTTCCGTTACAACGATGCCGTGATCCGTAACCTAGTAATTCGTCGCGACGAGGCCGTTATCGACCAGTCCGAGATGCTCAAGGCTGAGGAAAATCGTAGCGAGCGCCGCGAACGTCGTGACCGTCCTGAAGGCTCTGAATCCGCCCATGGCGATGACAGTGATGACAGTGACAGCGACCACGCTGACGAGTAATCCACGGATCTATTGAGGAGCCACTCTCATGGCACGTTTCTTCCGTCGTCGTAAGTTCTGCCGTTTCACTGCTGAAGAAGTGAAAGAGATCGATTACAAAGATCTCAACACCCTGAAAGCATATGTATCTGAAACCGGCAAAATCGTTCCTAGCCGTATCACCGGTACTAAGGCTCGTTATCAGCGTCAGCTGGCTACCGCTATCAAGCGCGCCCGCTTCCTGGCCCTGTTGCCTTACACCGACAGCCACGGCCGCTAAGACCGGGCAGTTGATTCGCAGTAAAGGATAGATCGTATGCGTGCCCTAGCAGAATTCATTATGCGCGGCCGCATGCAGGCCACCTTAACGGTGGTGGGTTCGGCGGCTTTGCCGCTGTTGTTCTGGTTAAGTGCCGCCGCCGGCAGTCTTGTACTGCTCCGGCGCGGCATGAATGACGCTTTGCCGATTGTTATCTGGGCGTTGTTGCCGGCGGTGGTGTGGTGGTATCTCGGTGATCCGAGCATTCTACTGATCCTGCTTGGCACGCTGACATTGGCGCAAGTGTTGCGCGCCACTGACTCCTGGACTTGGGTGTTGTTGAGCAGTGTTGTACTGGGCGTGCTGTTTGCGCTGGTGCTCTGGGCTACTTCTGCGGAACTGATTGCGGCACTGGCGGACGCTGTTCGCCAAGTACTGCAACAGTTCGCAACTGAAGC
>JBILAR010000099.1:0-12469 GCA_044354115.1 Pseudomonas sp.
GCGTGCAGACCAATCAGGTGACGCTGGGCAATGGCTCCAACGATATTCTTGAGTTGGTCGCCCGTGCCTACTTGGCCCCCGGGCTGAATGCGGTATTCAGTGAGCATGCGTTTGCGGTCTATCCGATTGTCACGCAGGCGGTGGGAGCCGACGCCCATGTCGTGCCAGCCAAAAACTTTGGCCATGACTTGCCGGCGATGCTGGCGGCCATAGATGCGCAAACCCGAGTGGTGTTTATCGCCAATCCGAACAATCCGACTGGCACTTGGTTTGGCCCGCAAGCCTTGGCTGATTTTCTTGCCGAAGTACCGGAGCATGTACTGGTGGTGTTGGACGAAGCCTATATCGAGTACGCCGAGGGCGATGATTTGCCCGATGGTTTGCGTTATCTGGCCACTGCACCGAATTTGTTGGTCTCACGGACCTTCTCCAAGGCTTACGGCTTGGCCGCGCTGCGGGTCGGTTACGGGATTTGTTCGGCGGTGATTGCCGATGTACTGAATCGCGTGCGTCAGCCGTTTAACGTTAATAGCTTGGCCTTGGCCGCCGCCTGTGCCGCCTTGGCTGACAGCGACTACTTGGCCGCCAGCCGCAGCATGAACGACGCCGGCATGGCGCAACTGGAAGCCGGTTTTGTTGCGTTGGGGTTGCGTTGGATTAAGTCCAAGGGCAACTTTATTGCTGTCGATCTAGCACGCGAGGCCATGCCGATCTTCCAGGCGTTGCTGCGTGAAGGCGTGATAATCCGGCCTGTGGCCAACTACGGCATGCCCAGTTATCTGCGCGTCTCTATTGGTTTGCCGGCAGAAAATGCTCGCTTTCTAGCCGCCTTGGCCAAGGTGCTTGATCGTGGCTGAGGTCATGCCAGCGCAACAAAGCCAGCCTATGCTCGGTCGCTTGGTGGTGGTCGGGCTGGGCTTGATCGGCGGCTCGTTCGCCAAAGGCTTGCGTGAGAAAGGCTTGTTTGCTGAGGTGGTCGGTGTCGATTTAGACCCGGAGTCACGCCGTTTGGCGGTCGAGTTGGGTGTGGTCGATCGCTGCGAAAGCGATTTGGCGACGGCCTGTGTCGGCGCCACTGTAATCCAGCTGGCGGTGCCGATTCTGGCCATGCAAAAACTGCTGCTGGCCTTGGCGAAACTCGACTTATCCGGCGCTGTGCTTACCGATGTCGGCAGCGCCAAGGGCAGCGTGGTGCGCGCCGCTGAGTTGGCCTTTGCCGGTTTGCCGCTACGCTTCGTGCCGGGTCATCCAATTGCCGGCTCTGAACAGAGCGGCGTCGAGGCGGCCAATGGCCAGTTGTTTCGCCGCCATAAAGTGATTCTCACGCCGCTCGCGCAAACCGATCAGGCAGCCTTGGCACTGGTCGATCGGCTCTGGCGTGAGCTGGGTGCCGATGTTGAACATATGGCCGTCGAGCACCATGATCAGGTGCTGGCGGCCACCAGTCATCTGCCGCATTTACTCGCGTTCGGCTTGGTCGACTCCTTGGCCAAACGCAGTGAGAATCTAGAAATATTCCGGTACGCGGCTGGCGGATTTCGCGATTTCACCCGCATTGCTGGCAGTGATCCAGTGATGTGGCATGACATCTTTCTGGCCAATCGCACGGCTGTGCTGCACACGCTGGACGGCTTTCGTGACGATCTGGACGCGCTGCGCGCGGCGATCGATACGGGCGATGGACATCACCTGCTTGGGGTTTTCACTCGTGCGCGAGTGGCTCGTGAGCATTTTAGTAAAATTTTGGCCCGCAGGGCTTATGTGGACGCTATGCACAGTACTGACCTGATTTACCTCGCGCAGCCCGGCGGCAGCTTGTCTGGGCAGATTCGCGTACCGGGCGATAAGTCCATCTCGCACCGCTCGATCATGCTTGGCTCCTTGGCCGAAGGCATCACCGAAGTGCAAGGTTTTCTCGAGGGCGAAGATGCCTTGGCCACCTTGCAAGCCTTTCGCGACATGGGCGTGGTCATCGAAGGCCCGCACCACGGCCGGGTGACCATTCACGGGGTTGGCTTGCACGGTTTGCAGGCGCCACCGGGGCCGATTTATTTGGGTAACTCGGGCACTTCGATGCGTCTGCTGTCCGGCTTGTTGGCGGCGCAAGCGTTCGATACCACGCTGACGGGCGATGCCTCGCTGAGCAAGCGGCCAATGAATCGCGTAGCCAAGCCCTTGCGTGAAATGGGCGCGGTAATCGAAACCGCCGCCGAGGGCCGGCCGCCATTGGTGATTCGTGGTGGTCAGCGTCTGACCGGCATGCAGTACCAAATGCCGATGGCCAGCGCCCAGGTTAAATCCAGCCTGCTCTTGGCCGGTCTGTATGCGGCCGGCGAAACGGCGGTCACTGAGCCTGCCCCAACCCGCGACCACACCGAGCGCATGTTGCGCGGCTTCGGTTATCCGGTGCGTGTCGACGGCAGTACCGCAGCGGTTGAGTCGGGGCACAAGCTAGCGGCAACCAGCATCGAAGTACCGGCGGATATCTCCTCTGCGGCGTTCTTCTTGGTCGCGGCAAGCATTGCCGAAGGTTCCGAGTTGCTGCTTGAGCACGTGGGTATCAATCCGACCCGTACCGGCGTGATCGACATTCTTAAGTTAATGGGCGCCGATATCAGTCTGGAAAACCTGCGCGAAGTGGGTGGCGAACCGGTCGCCGACCTGCGTGTACGCGGTGCCAAACTCAAGGGTATTAACATTCCTGAAGATCTAGTGCCGCTGGCAATCGATGAGTTTCCGGTGTTGTTTATCGCGGCTGCCTGTGCCGAAGGGCGCACCGTGCTGCGTGGCGCCGAAGAGCTGCGGGTTAAGGAGTCGGATCGCATTCAGGTGATGGCCGATGGTTTGCTGGCCTTGGGCGTTAAGTGCGAGCCCACGCCGGACGGCATTATTATCGATGGTAATCCAGTCACTGGCGCTATCGGTGGTGGGGAAGTGCATAGTCATGGTGATCACCGCATCGCTATGGCCTTTAGCGTGGCGTCGTTGCGCGCCTCAGCGGCCATTCGTATTCACGATTGCGCCAACGTTGCCACTTCGTTTCCGAATTTTCTCGGTTTGGCCGCGCAAGTCGGCATTCGCGTGAGTGAAGAGGTGCAGGCATGAGCACTTTGGCTCCGGTGATCTGCATCGATGGGCCGAGCGGCTCGGGTAAAGGCACGGTCGCCAGCTTGGTAGCGCGTAAGCTCGGTTGGTGCTTGCTCGATTCGGGCGCGCTCTATCGTTTGCTGGCTTTCGCGGCGGCTAATCACGGCGTCGATCTGAGCAATGAAGAAGCCTTGAAATTGCTCGCTGCGCACTTGGATGTGCAGTTTATTGCCGCCGGCGATGGCCATGGTCAGCAGATCATTCTGGAAGGTGAAGACGTCACTGACGCCATCCGTAATGAGCGGGTCGGCGCCGGCGCCTCTCAGGTTGCCGCCTTGCCGGCGGTGCGCGAGGCTTTGTTGCAGCGTCAGCAAGCTTTTCGCGAAGCGCCAGGCTTAGTCGCCGACGGTCGCGACATGGGTACCGTGGTATTTCCTGACGCACCTTTGAAGATTTTTCTCACTGCCAGTGCCGACGAGCGCGCCCGTCGGCGCTACTTGCAGTTGAAGGCCAAAGGCGATGATGTTAGCCTTAGCAGTCTGCTAGAAGAGATCCGTGCGCGTGATGAGCGCGACACCCAGCGTGCAGTAGCCCCGCTTAAACCGGCGGCTGATGCCATACAACTGGATTCCACGGAGCTCTCCATCGAGCAGGTGCTAGAACGCATTCTGAGTGAAGTCGCACTGCGCGACATCGCCGGATGACCAAGAAGGTAGGCGGGGAACCAGTCCTTGTTCCGTCTATCTTCTTTAACTTGAATGAACCCACGTTGTCTGGAATGTGGCTATTGGGCGATTACCTCGCCCTGAACAACAGGAATTAAAATGAGCGAAAGCTTTGCAGACCTCTTTGAGGACAGCCTAAAAACTCTTAACCTTCAAGCCGGCTCGATCATTACAGGTATCGTTGTTGATATCGACGGTGACTGGGTAACTGTTCACGCAGGCCTGAAGTCTGAGGGCGTAATTCCGCTTTCAGAGTTTTACAACGATGCTGGCGAACTGACCATTAAGGTTGGTGACGAAGTTCACGTTGCGCTAGACGCGGTTGAAGATGGCTTTGGTGAAACCAAGCTGTCCCGTGAAAAAGCCAAGCGTGCTGAGTGCTGGATCGTGCTGGAAGCAGCATTCGCAGCCGAAGAAGTGGTTACGGGCGTTATCAACGGTAAGGTTAAAGGCGGCTTCACTGTCGACGTTAACGGCATCCGTGCGTTCCTGCCAGGTTCTCTGGTTGATGTCCGTCCAGTGCGCGATACCGCTCACCTGGAAGGCAAAGAGCTGGAATTCAAAGTTATCAAGCTCGATCAGAAACGCAACAACGTGGTTGTATCGCGTCGTAGCGTACTGGAAGCTGAAAACAGTGCTGAGCGCGAAGCTCTGCTGGAATCCTTGCAAGAAGGCCAGCAAGTTAAAGGTATCGTTAAGAACCTCACGGATTACGGCGCATTCGTCGATCTGGGTGGCGTCGATGGCCTGCTGCACATCACCGACATGGCTTGGAAGCGTATCAAGCATCCATCAGAAATCGTCAATGTTGGCGACGAGATCGATGTGAAGATCCTCAAGTACGACCGCGAGCGCAATCGTGTGTCCTTGGGCCTCAAGCAGTTGGGCGAAGATCCATGGGTTGCTATCAAAGCCCGTTACCCACAAGACACTCGCGTTACCGCGCGTGTAACCAACCTGACCGACTACGGCTGCTTCGCTGAGTTGGAAGAAGGCGTGGAGGGTCTTGTGCACGTATCCGAAATGGATTGGACCAACAAAAACATCCATCCGTCGAAAGTCGTACAAGTTGGCGACGAAGTGGAAGTTATGGTTCTCGATATCGACGAAGAGCGTCGTCGTATCTCCCTCGGCATCAAACAGTGCAAAATTAACCCGTGGGAAGACTTCTCGGGTCAGTTCAACAAGGGCGACAAGATCTCCGGCACCATCAAGTCGATCACCGATTTCGGTATCTTCATTGGTCTGGACGGCGGCATCGACGGCCTGGTTCACCTGTCCGACATTTCTTGGCACGAAGCTGGCGAAGAAGCCGTGCGTCGCTTCAAGAAGGGCGACGAGCTGGACACCGTTATCCTCTCGGTTGACCCAGAGCGCGAGCGTATCTCCCTAGGCATCAAGCAACTGGAAGAAGACCCGTTCTCCGACTACGTTGCTGTTAACGATAAAGGCACCATCGTGCGCGGTATCGTTAAAGAAGTTGACGCTAAGGGCGCTGTAATCACCCTGGCCGATGGCATCGAAGCCACACTGAAAGCCTCCGAAATCAGCCGTGACCGCGTTGAAGATGCGCGTAACCTGCTGAAAGAAGGCGAAGAAGTTGAAGCCAAGATCATCAGCGTTGATCGTAAGAGCCGCGTAATCAGCTTGTCGATCAAGTCGAAAGACGTTGAAGATGAAAAGGACGCAATGAAAGAATTGCGCACCAAGCAAGACGTTGACACCGCTGCTCCGACCACCATTGGTGATCTGATCCGCGCGAAAATGGAAAGCCAGAACTAAGTTCAGGTGATTCAAAAAAGGGCGACTTAGGTCGCCCTTTTTCATGCCCGCAATAAAGCTCAAAGCTTAGGCTGTTCAAAGCCTTACGAGCGTGCTAAAACATTACGGAGTTGTTCTACCTGCTTGAAATAGAAGGGAAAAGCATGACCAAGTCGGAGCTAATCGAGCGGATTGTTACGCACCAAGGGCTGCTGTCGCCAAAGGATGTCGAGCTGGCCATCAAGACCATGCTCGAACAAATGTCCCAGGCGCTCTCTACTGGTGATCGTATCGAGATCCGCGGATTCGGCAGCTTCTCCCTACATTTCCGCGCTCCACGGGTTGGGCGCAATCCAAAAACCGGCGACTCAGTAAGCTTGGATGGCAAGTTCGTGCCGCACTTCAAGCCGGGCAAGGAGTTGCGTGATCGGGTTAATGAGGATGAGTGATGTGGCAAGTCTCGCCGGGTGATTAGGGATTGTTGGTGGAGTCCTGCGGAGAGTGAGTCGCTAGCGCAAGTACACCATCTAGGGTTCGTGTCAGTCAGCCATGCGGGTTTCCATGATCGTCGTGCAGGTAATAAAAACCTTATCGGTCCGACAGGTGTTCGCTGGGCTTGATTTTTATGCGTTGTAATCCCCCTGTTAATTCAGGGATAATTCGCGACTGCGTTATGTGCAGCACTTATTTGCTTGTGCTTGTCTCAAATATGCTAATGGAATGGTGTTGATGTTTGATGTACGTCAAGGTAGTGCTGGAGCGGCTGCCCCGGCCAAAGTAGCCATTCTTATGGCCACCTACAATGGTGGCGATTATCTGTTAGAGCAAATAGAGTCGCTTATCGAGCAAAGTTATTCTGAATGGGAGCTTTGCGTTTCCGATGATGGTTCCTCTGATCAAACACTCGCCCTGCTCGATGGTATCGCTAACTCAACGCTTTTCGGGCGTTTGCGGGTTTTTGCTGGGCCGCGCCAAGGGTTTGCTAAAAACTTTCTATCCTTAGTCAAGCGTTCTGAGATTCAGGCCGATTATTTCGCCTTCTGTGATCAGGATGACCTGTGGCGTCAGGATAAATTAACTCGCGGTTTGGCTGCTCTCCAGCAAGTTCCGGCGCAAGTGCCAGCGCTCTATTGCTCGCGTACCCACTCAGTCGATGGCGATGGTGAGCACCTAGGTTTCTCGCCACTCTTCAGTAAAGCCCCTTGTTTCGCCAATGCATTGGTGCAGAGCATTGCGGGTGGCAATACCATGATTTTCAACGCGGCAGCGCGAGACTTGCTGGCCAAAACACCTGCAGAGATCACCATCGTTTCCCATGACTGGTGGGCCTATCTGTTGGTGAGTGGTTGTGGTGGCCAGGTCTTTTATGATGCCGAGGCGACGCTGGATTATCGTCAGCATGCGGGCAATCTGGTGGGGGCAAACTCATCTTGGCGTGATCGCTTGCTACGTTTGCGCAAGATGTTCAGTGGGCGTTTTCGTGAGTGGAACGATGCCAATCTGATTGCGCTGAGCTTTTATCAGGCTCAGCTAACCCCTGAAAACCAGCAGAAGCTTAAGATTTTTGCCCGTGGACGTAACAGCTCGTTATTGATGCGGCTGCGCAGCATTAAAGAAACCGGCGTTTTTCGTCATACATTGGCCGGCCATCTCGGGTTGTGGCTGGCCGCCGTATTAAAAAAGGTTTGATCTATGGCTATTCTCGTAACCGGTAGCGCCGGGTTTATCGGTGCCAACTTTGTGCTGGACTGGCTGGCCGTCAACGATGAGCAAGTGATCAGCTTGGACAAGCTGACCTATGCCGGCAATCTGCAGAATCTGGCTAGCCTCGAGGGCGATAGTCGCCACGTGTTCGTCAAAGGCGATATCGCCGATCAAGCCCTGCTCGGCGAACTTCTGGCCAAGTACCAGCCGCGGGCAATCCTGAATTTTGCTGCTGAGTCCCATGTGGATCGCTCGATTCTAGGCCCGGAAGATTTTATCCAAACCAACATAGTCGGCACTTTTCGCCTGCTGGAAGCTGTCAAGGCTTACTGGTTGCAGCTGGATAAAATCAGCGCGAGCGCTTTTCGCTTTTTGCACGTGTCCACCGACGAGGTCTATGGCTCCTTGAGCTTGACCGAACCGGCCTTCACCGAGTCTCACCAGTACGAGCCGAACAGCCCGTACTCGGCGTCCAAGGCGGCATCCGACCATCTGGTGCGTGCCTATCACCACACCTACGGTCTGCCGGTGCTGACTACCAACTGCTCGAACAATTACGGGCCCTATCACTTTCCGGAAAAACTGATTCCACTGGTGATCCATAACGCCTTGGCAGGCAAAGAGTTACCGATCTATGGCGATGGCCAGCAGATTCGCGACTGGCTGTATGTGACCGACCATTGCAGCGCAATTCGCCGGGTTTTGGCCGCCGGTACGCTGGGTGAAACCTACAACGTTGGCGGCTGGAACGAGAAGGCCAACCTCGATGTGGTCAACACCCTCTGCGCGATCCTCGATCAAGAACAGCCGCGTGCCGATGGCCTGAGCTATAGCGAGCAAATTACCTTCGTCAAAGATCGTCCCGGCCATGATCGCCGTTACGCCATCGACGCTAGCAAGCTGGAGCGTGAGTTGGGCTGGAAGCCTGCGGAAACGTTCGAGAGTGGCATTCGTAAAACCGTGCGTTGGTATCTCGACAATCAAAGCTGGGTCAACAACATCACCAGTGGCGCCTATCGCGACTGGGTGAACAAACAGTACCAATGAAAATTTTATTGCTGAGCTCCAATGGTCAGGTCGGCAGGGAGTTGCAGCGTGCGCTTGCCCCTTGACTGAGCTGTACATCTGTGAGGGCGGTCCGGTAGTTTGGACGACTTACCTGCCGTGCAGGCGTTGCTTATGCGCTAGCGTGCGTAAAATCATCGTTAGTGCAGCTGAATACCCATAAAATGCAGAGCACCTTCGGCCGCGCTCTCCCTCACCGGGAGTTTCACGTCAAGCGCATGTTGGATGAGTTGCTCAAACAGAGAACCCTATGAAACGTAAAGGCATCATTCTGGCAGGGGGCTCCGGCACCCGTCTGCACCCGGCCACCCTAGCGATCTCCAAGCAGTTGTTACCGGTGTACGACAAGCCGATGATCTATTACCCGCTCACCACGCTGATGCTGGCGGGTATTCGCGATATTTTGATCATCTCCACACCGCAAGACACACCACGCTTCGAGCAACTGCTCGGCGATGGCAGCAAGTGGGGGCTGAACCTCAATTACGCCGTGCAAGCATCGCCGGATGGCTTGGCCCAGGCCTTTTTGATTGGTGAAGACTTCATAGGCAATGACCTGTCAGCCTTGGTCTTGGGCGACAACATCTATCACGGTCACGACTTTCAAGACTTGCTCGGCAGCGCCATGGCGCGCGAGCAGGGCGGCAGCGTGTTTGCCTATCACGTGCATGACCCTGAACGTTATGGCGTGGTCGAGTTTGATGGTCAGGGCAAAGCCATCAGCCTGGAAGAAAAGCCGCAACAGCCTAAGTCCAACTATGCCGTCACCGGCCTGTATTTTTACGATCGCCAGGTCGTCGATATCGCCAAGAGCATCAAACCATCGCCGCGTGGCGAGCTGGAAATCACCGACCTCAATCGGGTCTACCTCGAGCAGGGCAACCTCTCGGTAGAGATCATGGGCCGCGGTTACGCTTGGCTCGACACAGGCACCCACGAGTCGCTACTGGAAGCCAGCCAGTTCATCGCCACCCTGGAGAATCGCCAAGGCCTGAAAGTCGCCTGCCCGGAAGAGATTGCCTTTCGGCAACAATGGATCAGCGCCGAGCAGCTTGAACAGCTGGCCGCCCCGTTGGCGAAGAACGGCTACGGCCAGTACCTCAAACGCATCTTGGTGGAGACGGTTTACTGATGATCGCAACACGCCTGGCTATTCCCGATGTGGTCCTGCTTACGCCGAAAGTATTTGGCGATGAGCGTGGCTTCTTTTATGAAAGCTTTAATCAAAAAACTTTCGAGGCTGCGATTGGCCGAAGCATTAACTTTGTGCAAGACAACCACTCGCGCTCGGTTAAAGGTGTGCTACGTGGTCTGCATTATCAGATCAAACAGCCTCAGGGCAAACTTGTGCGTGTAGTGCAGGGCGAGGTTTTTGATGTGGCAGTCGACCTGCGTAAAAGCTCTGCAACTTTTGGTCAGTGGGTTGGCGTGCATCTTAGCGCCGACAACAAACAGCAGGTTTGGGTGCCGGAAGGCTTTGCCCATGGCTTTATAGTGCTATCGGAGTCCGCCGAGTTTCTCTATAAGACCACCGATTACTACGCTCCAGAGCATGAGCGCAGCCTTCTGTGGAGCGATCCTGCGCTGGGTATTGATTGGCCATTGCAGGGTGAACCCACCTTGGCAGACAAGGACGCCGCAGCCAAGTGTTTTGCTGACGCGGAGGTGTTTGCCTAATGCAGGACTTCTCGGCTTCGCCTAAAGAAATGATTGCAAGTCTGTGGCGTAATCGTAGCCTCATAAAAGTACTTATAAATCGAGAGGTGGTCGGTCGTTACCGAGGCTCATTCATGGGCATTCTTTGGTCCTTTTTCAATCCCGTTTTTATGCTGCTGGTGTATACCTTTGTTTTCAGCGTTATATTCAAGGCCCGCTGGGGTGCTGGCAGTGATTCTAAAACTGAATTTGCCTTGGTTTTGTTTGCGGGGTTGATGATATTCAATATGTTTTCTGAGTGTATCAATCGGGCGCCCGGATTGATTTTGTCGAATATAAACTATGTCAAAAAAGTAGTTTTCCCCTTGGAAATTCTTCCATGGGTGTCAATGGGGGCATCCTTATTTCATTTCTTGGTCAGCTTATTGGTTTGGCTGATCGCCTATATGATGTTTTTTGGTCTTCCACCCCTGAGTGCATTTTATTTACCCTTGGTTGTTGCTCCTTTTATTTTTTTCATAATGGGGTTCTCGTGGGCACTTGCTTCGCTGAGTGTATATTTGAGGGATGTTGCACAGTTTATTGGAATATTTACCACGACTTTAATGTTCATGTCGCCAATTTTCTATCCCGTTACTGCGCTACCCGAAAGGTATCGGATGTTCCTGTTTATGAACCCGCTTACTCCAGTTGTTGAACAAGCGCGCGACGTTTTATTTTGGGGGAAAGCACCAAATTACGGAATTTTATTAATTTACACTTTGGTCGCAGCATTAATTGCATGGGCCGGGTTTGCATGCTTCCAGAAAACCAGAAAAGGTTTTGCTGATGTCCTCTGAAATAGCAGTAAAAATCGAAAATATCAGCAAGTGTTACCATATCTACGACAAACCACGCGACAGGCTGATGCAGATGCTTATGCGCGGCCGCAAACAGTACTTTCGAGAATTTTGGGCAGTCCGCGATGTTTCTTTTGAAATAAAGAAAGGTGAAACCGTAGGCATTGTCGGGCGTAATGGTAGTGGTAAATCCACGCTGTTACAGATGATTTGTAGCACGCTAAATCCGACTTCTGGCAGCCTTCAAACTCACGGGCGGATTGCCGCCCTCTTGGAGCTCGGATCAGGCTTTAATCCGGAATTTACCGGGCGCGAAAATGTATACCTTAATGCCGCCGTGCTGGGCTTAACCAAAGATGAAACAGACGAGCGCTTTGACGATATATTGGCATTCGCAGAGATTGGTAGCTTTATTGAGCAGCCAGTAAAAACATACTCGAGCGGTATGCTGGTGCGTCTGGCGTTTGCGGTTCAAGCAATGGTTGACCCTGAAATACTTATTGTCGATGAGGCGCTTGCTGTCGGCGATGAAAAATTCCAGAGAAAGTGTTTTGCACGCCTTGAGGAGTTGAAAAGTCGCGGAACCGCGATTCTCTTTGTCTCGCATTCGGGGCCGCAAGTTATAGAGTTGTGTGATCGTGCTCTACTGATGGAGCGTGGAGAGTGCGTGATGATCTCGACGCCGCAGGAAGTGGTTCGCTCATATCAGCGGCTTATTTATGCTCCCGAGCTAGAGCAACAAGTGCTCTTGCAAGAGTACAGAGAATTGAGTATTTCCTCCGCGTTGTCCTCTCGAAGTCAGCCTGTTGTTGGTATTGCTGAGGCTGATATTGAGCCATCAGACACTGTCGTTGACTCGTTCGATCAGGGCTTGGTTCCTGAGACAACTACAATTTACCCTGAGCAAGGGGCGAGAATTGAGAAAATAGAAATTCAAGATACTGGCGGGCGGATGTTAAATGTATTAACTCCAATGCAGCGCTACCGAGTTGTGGTGTCTGGAAAGTTTTTGGTTGATATCGAGAAGGTTTATTTTGGCATTCATATCAGGTCAATATCAGGCGCAGTTATATCAGGCCAGCGTCATCCAGAAGATGGGCGATATATAAAATGCTCGAAAGCAGGGGGGCGGTTTTGTGTTGAGTTTTGGTTCGATATGAAACTGCTGCCAGGCACCTACTTCGTTGGTGGCGGCGTGTGGTCAACTGTCGAGCCTACCTGCTCTCATCGGGTGCTTGATGCGATCATGTTTCGCGTGCAAAGCAATGGGCCACAGAATTCTTTCGGCTACTGCGACCTAATGGCAGCACCTGCCAATTATGTGTTGAGTTGATGTGCTTATGACAAAGCTACTCGTCTTTGGTGACTCGCATCTGGAAGCTTTAAAGCTGGCGGCTGATTTGAATTTACTTAGGGCTGAGGACAGCAATTTTTGTATTGTTCCTGGTGCAACAGCTGTGGGGCTTCGCAACCCAAATTCAGTAACAAACGCGCTTTCCGAGTATAGGTATGCTTCAGCAATACATCCTTTATCTACCCATGTGCTGATCCACTTGGGAGAGGTGGATTGCGGCTTTGTTATGTGGTGGCGTCGACAGAAATATAAGGAGTCAATAGAACAGCAAGTTCAAG
>JBILAR010000148.1:0-5977 GCA_044354115.1 Pseudomonas sp.
CCAGACGCAGGGCACGGTCGTCCATCGGTCCGGAGGGTGGCACGCCGACCGCCCAATAACCGAGGCGGCCGGGGAAGTCCTGCACGGTGGTTTGGGTGCCAGCGGACAGCACCTCGAAGGTGCTGGCTTTATAGCTCTGGCCTTCCAGACAACGGGTCCAAGGTTCGCCGCTGGCAAAGGGTGCATCGACGAGGATCTGCCGCAGGTAATCGCGGTTGCTTTCCACGCCATACAACACCGTATCAGCCAGTGCTTGGCCCAGTGCGGCGCTGGCCTGATCGCGGGTTGGCTGCCAGGCGATGAGCTTGGCGATCATCGGGTCGAAGTAGGGCGGAATCTCGCAGCCGGCTTCGACCCAGGTGTCGATACGCAAGGCTTTGCCATCGGCCTTAGGGAAGTCTACGGCGGTAAGCAGGCCGGGGCTCGGCTGGAAGTCGCGGCCCGGATCTTCGGCATACAGCCGCGCCTGAATGGCGTGGCCACTGGCTTTCAGGCCTTTACCCAGTTCGCTCAGCAGTGGCAGGTCGCCGGCCGCCAGTTCGATCATCCAGCGTACTAGGTCAACGCCCCAGACTTGCTCGGTGACGCCGTGCTCGACCTGCAGCCGGGTGTTTACTTCGAGAAAATAGAACTGGCAGGCGGCGCTGTCGTAGACGAATTCCACCGTGCCGGCGCTGCGGTAATTGATCGCCTTGGCCAGCTTGATCGCCGCCGCGCAGAGTTCCTCGGCCATGCCGGCTGGCAGGTTCGGCGCCGGGGTTTCCTCCAGCACCTTTTGGTTACGGCGTTGCACCGAGCAGTCACGCACGCCGAGGGCCAGTACTTCACCGCGACCGTCGCCAAATACCTGCACTTCCAAATGGCGGGCGCGCTGGATGTACTTCTCGATAAACACGCCGCTGTCGCTGAAGTTGTTCTGGCCCAGACGCTTTACCGCATCAAACGCCTCGCTCAGCTCAGCAGCGCTGTTGCACACCCGCATGCCGATGCCGCCACCGCCGGCGGTGCTTTTCAGCATCACCGGGTAGCCGACTTGCTCACCTGCGACCAGCGCAGCCTCAAGGTTTTCCAGCAGCTCGGTGCCTTCTAACATCGGCACGCCGTGCTGTTTGGCCAGGGCGCGGGCGGTGTGCTTGAGGCCGAATACCCGCAACTGCTCGGGTGTCGGGCCGACGAAAGCAATGCCGGCCGCTTCGCAGGCTTCGGCAAACGCCGCGTTCTCCGACAGGAAGCCATAGCCGGGGTGAATCGCCGTGGCGCCGGTTTGTTTGGCCACGGCGAGAATCTTCTCGACCTGTAAATAGGTGTTGGCGGCCGGACCTTCGCCGAGGCTATGGGCTTCATCGGCCTGCTGGATATGCAGGCTGGCGATGTCGGCTTCGGAGTAGACCGCCACGCCTTGGACCTCGAGCACGCGCAAGGTGCGCAGAATGCGGCAGGCGATGGCGCCACGGTTGGCGATCAGTAATTTCTTGAACATGGTAAATCCCTCGAAAGGGCAGGCGGGCCGTCCCGCAGTATTCGGTCTGCACCCCGGTCGTCCGGGGTGGCTTTCGGTTTTTGTAGGAGCCAGCTTGCTGGCGATCAGCGGCTCGACCAGAGCATCGCCAGCAAGCTAGCTCCTACGGATTGGGTGGCTGCGTTAATCCCATACCAACACCTCGGCCGGGGTTGGGTTGTAGCCGTTGCACGGGTTGTTCAGCTGCGGACAGTTGGAGATCAACACGATGACGTCCATGTGCGCGACCAGCTCGACGTACTTGCCCGGTGCGGAGATGCCGTCCTCGAAGGTCAGGCCACCCTCGGCAGTGACCGGTACGTTCATGAAGAAATTGATGTTGGCACCGATGTCGCGCTTGCTCAGGCGGCCGTCGTGCAGGCTGGCGCGCAGGAAATTGTCGCGACAGCTGTGCATATAGCCTTTGTCGAGGGCGTATCTGACCCGGTTGCTCTCCTGCGCACAGGCGCCACCGAGAGTGTCATGTCGGCCACAGGTGTCGGCGCTGATGGTCAGCAGCGGATTGCCGAGGTTGGAATACAACACGCTGCCGGTGCTCAGGTACACGCTGTTCTGCTTGCGCAAGGTGCGTTGCGGATCGTAGCGCTCGCGCGGGTTTTTCGCGCTGTAGAACAAGGTGTCGACCGCTTGATTACCCTCAAGGTCGAGCAGGCGCAGGGTTTGCCCGGCTTTAACTTCACAGAGAAAGGGTTCGCCGGCCGGGATCACCTGGCGGTACACAGCGGCTTCAGGCTGCAGGGTGCTGGCAATTAAATTCATCGTGGCGCCCTCAGAGGTACTGACGTTCGGTGTTGTGAAAGCCGCGAGCGTTTTCCGCTCGCGAGGTGCGGCAGAGCACGCTGATACCGTCACTCTCAACCTTGTGCCAGCTCAGTTGTACCGGCTTGGGGGCGTAGTCGGGATTGGGGTCCATTGGGTGTTGCAGGGCGGTGAGTACCACCAGCGTGTCCATCGGCGCGTACAGCTCCACATAGTCGCCGGCCTTGGAGTTGCCCGAATGCAACTGGAAACGGCCACCGTCATCCACCGTGACCTTGCTGAACAGGTTGAGGTTCATCAACAGGTCGGGCAGGCCAAGGTCCCACTTACCCAGCTCCACCAGCAGGTTGTCCATGCCGTTGCGAAAGAAGCTGTTGCGCAGCTCTTGATAGCGACCGGCGCCGTATTTTTCCGCCACTTCGGTGGCGTTTAGCAGGCCGCCGAAGCTGTCGTGCCAGCCACAGGTGTCGGCGGTGATGGCGGCCAGTACGCGGCCCATGTCCGAGTACAAGCAATGGCCGCTGGTGAGCTTGGCGGTGTGCTGGCACTTCAAGGTGTCGGGCAGGTTCAGTCGTTCGCTTTTCTCGCCAGCGCTGAGCAGCAGCAGGCTGACATTGGCGCCGCCGTCGAGGTCAGTAATACGCAGCAATTGGCCGCGCTTGAGTACGAAGGAGGTGTGGCCGCCGCCGGGAATAAATTCTTCATAAAGGGTGGGACGTAGGGTTAATGCGGTGCTCATGGTCGCTCCTTACAAGGCCGGCTGCAGATGCGTCGGCAAGGCGTCGACGGCGGCGCGAGCTGCGCGGCGGTCGCTGTTCAAGGGAATGTCGTAGGTGATACGCGCGCCAAAGGCACCGGGGGCGTGCGGGTCGATGCGGGTCTTGTCGAACACCAACAGGCGGGTGCCGAGGCTGAAGCCTTCTGACAGGTCATGGGTGACCATAAATACGGTCAGGCCGGTGGCGTGCCACAGCTCCAACAGCAGAGCGTGCATGTCCTTGCGAATGCCGGGGTCCAGCGCCCCGAAGGGTTCATCCAGCAGCAATACGCGCGGTTGCATGATTAACGCCTGAGCAATCGCCAAGCGCTGCTGCATGCCGCCGGAAAGCTGGCTGGGGTATTTATCCAGAGCATGGCTGAGGCCAACTTTAGCCAGCATCAGCGCGGCCTGTTCACGAGCCTCACGTTTGGCGCGGCCTAGCAGCCGGCCCAGCAGCGGGGCATGGGGCAGCTCTAGGCCGATGGCGACGTTGTCCAGCACGGTTAAATGCGGGAACACCGAATAACGCTGGAACACCACGCCACGGCTGGCATCCGGCTCGGCCGCCAACGGCTGGCCGGCCAGCAGGATTTCACCTTTGCTCGGCCGCTCTTGGCCCAGCAGCAGGCGCAGAAAAGTCGATTTTCCGCAGCCAGAGGCACCGACCAAGGTGCAGAACTCGCCTTCGTTGACGGTCAGATTCAGTCGCTCCAGCACCGTCTGATCGTCATATTGCTGCCAGACATTTTTCACCTCGATAAAGGCGCCGGCTGCAGGTTTTGCTGGCAGGCTCGATCCGGTGTTTTGCGCGGTTATTACCGCGGACTGTGGTTGTGCGTGGCGCCGCGCCAAGGAGGCACTGGCGCCGGCGCTGGTTTTTATTTTGCTCATGCCTTGGCCCCCTCAAACCAGGGAAAGGCCAGCTGGGTCAGCCGGCGCAGGCCCAGATCCATCAGCCAGGCGAGCAGGGTGATCCAGGCCACGTAGGGCAGGATCACGTCCATCGCGAGGTAACGACGGACCAGAAAAATCCGGTAGCCGAGACCGTCGGTGCTGGCGATGGCTTCGGCGGCAATCAAAAACAGCCAGGCCGAGCCGAGTACCAGACGCAGGGCGATCAGCAGGCGCGGCAGCAGTTGCGGCAGCACCACGCGCAAAATCAGCGTCCAAGTGCTGGCGCCGAGGGTTTGTGCCTTGATCAGCAGCTCTGGCGGGATTTCCCGGGCGCGTTGCTCTAAATCGCGGGCCAGTATCGGGGTGATACCGATGACAATCAGCATCACCTTGGACAACTCACCGAGGCCGAAGACGATAAACAAAATCGGCAGTATCGCCAGCGGCGGCACCATCGACAGCACCGTGAGCAGCGGCGACAACGGGGCACGAAACAGCGGCAAGATGCCGGCCACTATGCCCAAACACAGGCCCAGCAGCGCGGCGATGCCGATGCCCAAGCCAAGGCGTTTGAGGCTGGCGGCGCTGTCCTGCCAGAACAGGTAGTTACCGCTGCGTGGGTCTTCGGTGAAGGCTAGGCGATCCACGGCGGCGACCATCTGGCTGGCGCTGGGCAGCAGCTTGTCGTTGGGATTGTCGGTCAGCCGCGCCGCCGAGCCGATAAAATAGGCAAACAGCAGCAGGGCGAAAGGCAGCAGAATCAGCAGCAAACGGCCACCGCGATCCGGGTGTCGGTTGATCAGGCGCATAGGCATCTCGTCATGCGTAGGGTGGGTGACGTTTTTTCACCCACCGTGGGGGCGCGAGGCGGTGGATGGGTGAAGCGTCATCCACCCTACGAGGTTCCGTTTTAAAGCGAGCCGTCAGCCGCCATCTGCATATAGGTGGGCTCGAAGCGCAGTTTGAGGTTGGCCTTGTCACCGATGTTGATGCCATTGGCGAAGCTCATGCCCACAGCGTCGGCGCTTTTGGCACCTTCACCGAGCAGGCCGTGGGCGAAGGAGAATGCCGCCACCTTGGCCATGGTCGCTGGCAGTTGCGGGCTGGTGGCGAAGGCCACGGCGTCTTTGGCGGTGTAGAACATTTTGGTGGCCGCCAACTGCGCCTCATAACCGGCCAGGTCGGTGCCTGAGGCTTTGGCCATGTGTTCGCGGGCGGCAATGCCGGCCGGGGTGTTGGCGCTCATGGTCGCCATGATTTCGTACCAAGCGCCGGTCAGCGCTTTACCGAGTGCCGGGTTGTCTTTGAGCGTGGCGGAGTTGACCACCATTAGGTCGATGATTTCGCCGGGGATCTGGCTGGAGTCGAACACCTTGGTCACTTTCGGGGTGGCCAGCACTTCGGCCAGCAGTGGGTTCCAGGTGGTCACGGCTTTCACGTCTGGGGTGGCAAAGGCGGCGACTAGGTCGGCGTCTGAGGTGTTCACCACCTTTAGGTCTTTTTCGCTCAGGCCAACGGTTTCTAGGCCACGGGCCAATAGGTAGTGGGAGACGGACAGTTCAACCAAGTTGACGTCCTGGCCCTTAAGGTCGGCCAGGGTCTTGTGTTCGCCCTTGAGCACCACACCATCGTTGCCGTTGGAGAAGTCGCCGATGATCAGCGCGGTGGAATCGACCCCGCCGGCGGCCGGGATGGTCAGCGCATCCATGTTGGTCATGCTGCAGCCATCAAAACCGCCAGCGGTGTACTGGTTGATGGATTCTACGTAGTCATTGATCTGGGTGACATCGATGCTGATGGCGTATTTTTTCGCCCACTTATCGACTATCCCTTTAGCCCCGCCATATTCCCACGGCATCCAACCGGCGTAGATGGTCCAACAGACGTTGAAGTGGTCTTTTTGTTCGGCGTGGGCGGGTAGGCTCAGGGTGGCGGTAAGGCCGCCGGCGATCAACGAGGACAACAGGAACTTACGCATGGTGAAACCTCCAGTTCGATGAAATACGGGCAGGAGCAGCGCGGCACTTCCCTGATTCGAGGGGCGC
>JBILAR010000066.1:0-18154 GCA_044354115.1 Pseudomonas sp.
GCTTGACCGCCTTGATGGTTTCGTCGGTCTCGTAAACGTAGAACTCCATCTTGTCGAGTTCTTGCAGCAGATCATTAGGGAACTCGATGTCGGCCTTGTCGATTTCGTCGATCAGCAGAATCACTCGCTCTTCAGACTCGAAAGCCTCCCAGAGCTTGCCCTTCTTGATGTAGTTGCGCACATCGTCAACTTTGTCTGAATCCAGTTGCGAGTCGCGCAGGCGGCTCACGGCGTCGTACTCGTACAGGCCCTGATGGGCCTTGGTGGTCGATTTAATGTGCCAGGTAATCAGGCGTGCGCCAAAGGATTCGGCCAGTTGCTCGGCGAGCATGGTTTTGCCGGTGCCGGGCTCACCTTTAACCAATAGCGGACGCTCAAGGGTGATAGCCGCGTTGACCGCCAGCTTGAGGTCGTCGGTGGCGACGTATGACTGGGTACCTTGAAATTTCATCAAAAACATCCTCAAGCGACAGGCCGCGAGCACGAAACTCAGCGGTGCAGTAATTACAAAGGCCAACTATAACGCGCAAGCCTTGGGCTGTGAACGCACAAGCGCCATTCAGTCACTGAATGACAACCGCAGCTTTAGACGTTTACGCGCTGGACTAGCACCGCCCGTCCCCCTAGGCTTAAGCAGGCCGTTGAAAAACTACTGCGCTCGGCCATGCGGCGTTGAAATCAGCCTCAAAATGCTCATGTACCATTCGTACACTGCGCTTTTTCGGCTGATTTCGCCTTGCCTAGCCGTCGCTCGCTACATTTTTCAACGGCCTGTTAGACAACTGAGGCTCCAAGAGTGGGGCACATACGCAGAGGATCGGTCATGAGCCGCATTTATACTGATAACGCCCAGAGCATCGGCAACACCCCGTTGGTGCGCATCAATCGGCTGGGGCCGGCTGGCGTGACTATTTTGGCCAAGATTGAGGGGCGTAATCCGGCCTATTCGGTTAAGTGCCGGATCGGCGCCAACATGATCTGGGACGCCGAACAGCGCGGCGTACTTAAGCCGGGCATGACCATCGTTGAGCCAACCTCGGGCAATACCGGCATTGGCTTGGCCTTTGTGGCGGCGGCCAAGGGCTACAAATTGCTGCTGACCATGCCGGCTTCCATGAGTCTTGAACGACGCAAAGTGCTCAAAGGCTTGGGTGCCGAATTGGTTCTGACCGAGCCACCGAAAGGCATGAAGGGCGCGATTGAGAAAGCCACGGAAATCGCCAACAGCGATCCGGCCAAGTACTTTTTGCCCCAGCAGTTTGAAAACCCGGCCAATCCGGCCATTCATGAGAGCACCACCGGCCCGGAAATCTGGCAGGACACCGATGGCGCGGTCGATGTGCTGGTGTCGGGCGTCGGCACTGGCGGCACCCTCACCGGTATTTCGCGCTATATCAAAGGCACCCAGGGCAAGGCGATTATTTCGGTGGCGGTTGAGCCGGTAAACTCGCCGGTGATTAGCCAAGCCTTGGCGGGTGCCGAGATCAAACCGGCGCCGCACAAAATTCAGGGTATAGGGGCCGGCTTTGTGCCAAAAAACCTCGACCTGTCGATGGTCGATCGGGTTGAGTTGGTCAGCGATGACGAGTCCAAGGCCATGGCGTTACGTTTGATGCGTGAAGAGGGCATTCTCTGCGGGATTTCCTGCGGCGCGGCCATGGCGGCGGCGGTGCGCATCGCTGCCGAGCCCGAGATGCAGGGTAAAACACTAGTGGTAATACTGCCGGACTCCGGCGAGCGTTACCTGTCGAGCATGCTGTTCGATGGGCTGTTTAGCGAACAGGAATTGGTCCAGTGAAAAATGCAGTTTTTTGTGCGTTGGCCCTCAGCCTAAGCGCTGCGGTGCAAGCGGCTTCAACCGATGATTATTTGGCCGGCTTAAAGGCCTTGGATAAAGGCCAGCAGGCCGAGGCGCAATATTTGCTGGAGCAGGCGGCGGTGGCCGGGATGCCCGAGGCGCAGTTTCGTTTAGGCGAGTTGTTGCCCGGGCAAGATGGTGAGCGCTGGCTGCGTGCAGCAGTGCGCCAAGGTTCGATAGTGGCGGCCAACTCCTTGGCCCAGCGCTATTACGACGATGCGCGTTACCGGCGTGCGGCGCAGTGCTGGTTGTTCTCCGCCAAACAAGGCAATAGTCAGGCGCAGTCGCGGCTGGGGGCGTTGCAAGTGATTGGCTACGGCCTGCCGAAAGACCCGGTGCAGGCCTACGCTTGGCTGAACCTAGCGGCCAGCGCCGGCGATGCCGACGTGGTGGAGCTGCGCGACACACTTACCGAGCAGCTGGGCAAAGACCGGCAAATGGCCGGCGAAGCCTTGTCGCGTAACCTGCTCAAACACCCCCCAATACTGCCCGGCGAGCCGGCCTGCGGCGAGTAAGGCGCTCGCTCAGCCCGTAGCCCTAATACGCCGTAGGCGTAATCAGGGTTATGGGTTAAACGAGCAGAGTTTAGTGCTTGCTGGTTATGCCACCTGAGTCCAGCGCAACGCTGGGCTTGAGCACCAGCAGTACAGCCGCTCCCATCCATGTCTTCATACTGCAATCCTTCTGAATGAGTGCGGCCTGTGTCTGTGGGGTTTTAATCAGGGTGGTACTTGGTTAGGCGAGAATCTGAGAAGGTTCTGTCCCAGCGTTCCACGAAGATTAGGATTTTTTCGTGATTGCCAATGTAGGTGTTTAGCCAGATTCCCATTCCTGTCGTAACTGCCGCATACAGGTCAACCAGATTGAAATAATGCGTGTTGTCGTGAGGGCTTCGTTTCTCCGGCGGTACGCGGCCTATCGACAGCGATATCCTTCTGACTTTTTTCGTTGCACACGTGCGGAGTGCAGGTTCGACATGTGTAAAAGACCGTTTCGAAGCTCCCACAATTCATCGGCAGTGACACCTACCGGGAAAAGGTCAACGTAGGTATTTAGCCAGCGGCACAATACGTTAGGTTCACCGTTCTTGGCTTTCTCGTCTCCATACTCGACGTATGCAAGGCTATCGATGCAAGACAGGAACAGCTTCGTTGCTGAGGTGAAGTGCTTGTTGTTGAATAGTAGTTTGTAGGCTTTCAGGTAATCGTCGTTTATGAGCTCAGCGAAATCGACGGTTCCTGTCTTGCTGTACTCGACCAGCCAATCATCCATGACACCCATGGCTTTGTTCACATCAGCCATGTTCGTTGGGGATAAGTCTGTTTTGTAGTTAATCGCTGGCTTGCCATCCAGAATGATGGTGACAACTGCCAGTGGTGCTGCCGGTTGAAGCTCTTGAAATACGTATTCGAATAGCTCTAACCCCGCACCCATTCGAGCCCTTGCGTTGTAAGCATCTAGTGTGAGGCCGAGAGGTGCTTTCGTTAGTTTCGCTTTCTTGTAGTCCTGTTTGTCTGCAAGCGGTTGTTGACCCCTTGCAACACGTAACTGGTACATAGCAAAAAAAACCGCTCAAGCCAAGGCTTGAGCGGTTTTTGGTTTACGCGGTAGCGCTGTGCTTAAGCCTTGCGCTTATTTGTCTTCGTCACGCTGGTGTTTGAAGAACACCCCGCTGTCGCCGAAGGTCGAGGCGATCATTGGGGAGGTTAGTTGCATCTCGCCGATCTTGGTCGCGCTGCTGCGGCGTTGGCTGGCGTAGGTGCGGCTGATCGATGGGATGATCGAGGTTTTGATCGCCATCGAGGTCGCATACACGTCATACAGGGTGGTGCCGGCAGTCAGGGTCAGCAGATCGCTGCGGAAATCGTGCGGGGCGCTGGAGAAGCGGGTTTTCAACTCCGTCCTTGGCACGAAGTAGATTTGCGTCGGCGACTTAGGCGTGGCAACCGCTACACCTTTTTGGCTGACTTCAGACATGTCGTTGAGTTTTAGCAGCGTTGGTTTGGCGCTCACCGCCGAGAACAGAATGGTGGTGCCCAGCGACTCATTAACCTCGGGCACTACGTACTGCGACATTTCGTTAGCGAAGTAGTTGTAGTTAGTGCCCTGACCGCTGAGGGTGTAGAGCGCCGAAACGTTTTCTGACGGTTTGCCATCCACAAAGGCTTTCCACGCTAGGCCCGGAGCAAAGCCACGGTCAGCAGGGTCGCCGGTCACCGACAAACGCAACAAGCCGCTGTCCGCGCCTTGGAACAGGCCGGTGTAAGGGTTGCCCGCAACCGCCGCAAACTTCACCTTGGCCATCACGCCATGGGCGTGCAGCGGCTTCTTGTAGTCGGCTGGGGCCACGTCGCTGCGGTCCTGAACCTTCTTCCAGAGGATGGTGCTGATTAAGCCGCCGATATCGATTTTTTCCAGCGCCGGCAGTTTGTCTGCAGCGATCTGGGTGCGCATGGCACCGTTGACCCACAGGTTCTCCAGCTTGCTCGCGGCCGGCCAGCTTTGGTAGTCGGCCGGGATGTTTAAGCCCCAAGGTTTGAAGGCGTTTTCTACCCCGTTGAGGCTGGTGGCCAGCTCCGGGTTGTGACGCTTGAGCACGTCAACCATGGTGGTGTTCTCCACCCAATCCATGCCCACTTGGGTGTAGATTTCTGGACGGTAGTCCGAGGTGTAGAAACGGTCGGTCATCAAGCGCCGCGAGGCGTTCAAGATGAAGATTTGGAAGGCTGTTTCACCAAAACCAAAACCTTCAGGACGCACGGTTTCAGCCAGTTGGCCAACCATGGTGTCGATCTGCTCGATGTCGTTGCTGTACAAGCGCTTGAGTTGGGCGAGGGTGGCGGGGTCTTTGGTTAGGTCCTCGAACTTGGTGATCGGATTGAGGCCGATCTGCCGACGGAACTCGTTGTAACGTGGCACGCCACGCTCACGGTCACGCACCACATCGATGGTGGCCAAGTCGATATTGCCGATTAATGGCACCGACAAGTTACGCAGCGCATTCGGGTAGTTGTGCAGGGTCAGTGCGCCCGGATTGGTGATACCGAAGGAGTACCACAGACGGTCAGTGCGCTCAGTGCTGATGATGCTTTGCGCATCGCGGTCGCGGGTGTTCTCGAACGGAATCGAGTGGGTGCATACGGTACACCGCGACAAATTCCTCGGTCAGGGTGTAAGGCGTGCCGTGGTTGTTTGGCGCGGCCGAACCGACGATGCCGGCGAGGGCATGGGAAATGGCCGAACTGCCGGCACCATCGGAGGCATTTGGGTCGATGCCTAAGATGCGCGCGATAAAGGAGTCGGATTTTTCCAAGTCGGCCCGCACGCGGCGAATTTCTTCTTGGTATTTATCACGCGGGCCGCCGTCGCCCAGCAGGCCATACCAGTTGGCATGCATGGCGCGCTCGGTGACTGGGTTGGCGATAATCGCCGGGGTCCATTCGATGGTGTGAATCTTGGCCATCAAGGCGGCGTTGGCCAAGCGTGCGTGGTCATAAATCCACTGATCGGTCTGCGCCGGGTAGGCTTGCTTGAGCTTGCCGGCAATGGCGTTGTGCTCAAGGGTGAACAGCTGGTGCAGCATGCTCAGACCCAGCCACCAGTTGTCGTTGACGCCGGTAATCGGCTTGCCGCTGATTAGCTCGGTGGGCAGGCTGTTGTCGGCGTTGACCTTGAGGCGACCATCGACGAACGAGCGGATCTTGTCGCTGCTGTCTTTGCTGCTGCCATACAGTTGCGAGCCGTCCCACCAGTGGGTGTTTACGTTGCGATAGGTCGGTGGCTTGCCGGCATCGGCGGGGGTGCGGTCTAGGTCAGCTTGGGTGCGTTGGATTGATAAGCTGCCTGAGCCCAAAACGTCACCGGCGGGCAAGGGCACCTGAATGTCGTCGCCGACGGAGTTCGGCCCGTGGCTGACCCAGTCGTGGACCATAAACTGAATCCACGAGGCGGCAATAAAGTTCAGGCTGGTGGCTGGCTTGAAACTGTCGCGCGCCAGCAAGGTGTTACTGACGTCGCGCGGGTTAGGGGTGAGCAAGGTACCTTTGCTGCCTTCACCATAAGTGATGGCCGGATTGACGTTGCGACCGAAACGGCGATGCACCGAGCCTTCAGCAGGGTTGCTGAGGATGTTGCAGGTGCCGTCCTCGGTGCGCACGGTTTTGCTGCGGTCATCACAGGTGATGTCCTTGTTGGCGCGCGGATAGTCATCCACGTCAAACAAGTTGTTTTTCAGCAGTGCTTCGCGCTCCATGCTCAGCGTCAGCAGGCCGGCGAATATGCCCAACGTTCCCAGCTTGGTTAAAGCTGGCCAAGTAACCCAAACAGCCATGGCAATCTCTCCTCAATATTATTGTTGTATGCACGCAGCGTGACCGCCCAAGGGCAGCGGCGGTCGCGAGCTTATTAGAGGGAAGGGCTGGGGCGCCCCCTCCTAGGGAGGGGGTGTGGCGAGAAAAAATGCTGTTTTGCACGATGTGCGGATAAGCTGCTTTTAGACTGTGCGCGACTGCACACTAAGGATGGCTTCGGTGCGATTGGCGACATTTAATTTGGCGTAAATATTTTTTAAATGCCATTTGGTGGTCGACAGTGCCGCGCCCGTTTGCAGGCTGATCTGGCTGTTGGACAGGCCACTTAACAGTCCGTGGAATACTTGTTTTTCGCGCTCGGTTAGTAGCCCCGGTAACTCGGTGGTTAGCGTTGCAGTGGGGCGCTCAAGGGGGAAGAACTCAGCATAGGTTTCGCGGTATTTGTCTGGAATCTCGGCCAGTTCGGCTGGATTAAAACGCAGCAATTCAGCGGCAAAGCCCGGCGCTTCGTCGAACAATGAGCGACTGAAATTACTCAGGCCGTACTGGCTAATTAATTGGCGCAGATCGGCCAGTTGCAGCTCGCGGCTCTGCTGCTCCGGATTAAGCGCCAGCAGCTTGGCTTGAATAATCAGGGCGCGGGTTTTTACCTCGCTGCCCTGCAAAGACGCCGCTAACACGCGCAAAATGCGCGCCGCGCGAACCTTAGCGCCGCGGGCCAGCAACCAGTACACGCACGCCATGCCATAACGCTCCCAGCACTCGTCGTAGCTGCGGCTGGTTTGCCAGTCGCCGGCGGCCAAGCGCTCGGCCAGTTGATAGCGCTGGGCCAGCGCGTCGAGGGCGCGGCCGTTAGCGCTGAGATAGGCTTGGCGCACTTGCTCTTGGGCTAATTGGCTAACGAAGCGGGCGTAATTACCCAGTTGCAGAATGCTGGCCAGTTGTTCGAGTAAACGACTGGCGCGCAGGTGCTGTTGGCGGCGATGCAGTAAGCGCGAGAGGGTCAGGTAAACGGTGGCAATCGCCTCGGTGGCGGACGATGAATTGACCACAGCCATCAGGTCTTCACACAAGTGTTGCGCGGCATCCAGTTGGTTTTGCTCGTACAGCGCCACCACCATGGCGGTGGCGCGATTGACCCAGGCCGGTGACGATTTAGCCGTGCGTTGGTAGTCGCTGTAGACCTCTTTGCGCGCGCTAACGCTGTGCCCGGCGTAGCGATTACACAGGGCAATAATCAGGTCGGCGTAGCTCTCAAAAAAACTGTGGCCGCTTTGCGCCAATAAGGCTTTGCCTTGACTGGCAAAACGAATCGCCAGGCTCAAACGTGCATCGATCAGGTGGTGATAAGCAATGATGGTCAGGCTTACGGCGCGAATCCCACTGTGTACGTCGGGGGCGAGCAGGGCGAGGGCGTCTTGGTTTAAACGAAACGCTTGATCGTCTTGAAAGAGCTGCAAGTTGAGCGACAAAAAGGCTTCGGTAAGCGGCTCAAAGTGGGCTTGGCCGTTGCTGGTCGGCGGCAGTGCTTTGAGCGTGTCGAGGTAATAATGGGCCTGGTGAAAACGTCGCGACAGGGTCAAGGCACCAATTAACGGCACCAGTAAACGCGGGTTAGCCAGCAAGCTGGCCTCGGCCAACGGCTCGACCCATTTAAGAATTTCACTGAATTGCCCGCTGGGGATCCAGGCCGCACAACTGCTGACCAGCAGGCGATTAAATAGCGCCACATCGCCGCTGCGTTGGGCATGTTGCAGGGCTAAATCGTGCTCGCCAGTGCTGGCGTAGTAGGTGGCCGCACGGTTGTGTAATTGCGCGATGCGCGGCTGTTGCTCAATCAGCAGGCGGCTATTTAAGAAGTTGTGCAGCAGCGCGTGGTAGCGAAACCAGCCGGGTTGGTTCTCGACCGGCAGCATAAATAGCTCGCGCTCGGCCAAGTCTTCCAGCAGTAAAGCTGAGCCGCTGCGCTGTAAAACCTGGTCGCACAGAGCACCGTTAAACTTTTCAAAGATCGCGCTGCAGAGCAAAAAATCCCGCAGGCTCGGCGGCAAACCTTTGAACACCACATGGCCAAAGTAGTCGACGATTTCTGGCTGGCTGCCGTTAAAACTCTGCAACGCGATGGTGCCGGCGCGGGCATAGGCCAGTAGCGCCAACTTGACCCCCGCGACCCAGCCTTCGGTCATTGCCAGCAGGTTATTAATGTAGTCTTCCGGCAGCGCCGGCCCACCCAAATGACTATTGAGTTGCTGCACTTGCGCGGCGTTCAGGCGCAGGTCGTGCTGGTCGATGCAGAGTAATTGGTTGTCCAGTTTGAGCCGGCTGAGGGCGAAGCCTGGGTGATTGCGACTGGAGATAATCAAACGGATATTGCTCGGCACTTGCTCCAGCAAGGCGGCAATCACCGCCAAAATACTCGGCTGACGAATAAACTGAAAATCATCCAGCAGCAGGCACAGGCCGCCGTCGATACGTGCCAGCGCCTCGGCCAAACGCTCACCGACGAGGCTTGGCGCATGGCTGCTTTCCAGCGGATTAAACCAGGAGAAATCGAAATCGCTGACCTGCGCCCGCAGGCACTCAATCAGCCGGCGAAAGAATCGCTGCGGGTCGTTGTCATTGCTTTGAATGGCGTAATAGGCCACGCGACGGGCGCAGTGACTGGCACGAAAATGACTCAATAAGGTCGATTTACCCGAGCCCGCCGGGGCCAACAACAGGGTCAGCGGGTAGTCCTCTGAGCTGCACAGCAAGTGCAACAAGTCTTCGCGCAGCACGCCGGCGCGAGTCTCTGGGTTATTCATGGGCGATAACCTGTGGCTATTATTTTTATTGTTGTACGCAAGTGCCAGAAGAGTAACGCAGCGCCACGAGCGTGGGTGCCGCATGCATCACGCTTTTACTGTGCTAGGTCGTTGGTGGGCGCACAACCGAGCTAATCCAACCGAAAGTTTGCTGGCTGCGTTGCGCCGCTGGGCCGTCGCTGGGTTTCTGGCGTATGGGAAACTGCGGAGCATTTCCCACCGTGTAGATGCCCAGGCTACTCGCTGCCGGTCGTAACAGGCCGCACTCGGCCCATAGCAGACACTCGCGAACTACAGAATGGTCAGGGCATCAGAGCCCATCACAGGCCGGATATACGAATGCAACAGCACTGACGACAGGGTTGAAGGAAAAGCTTTGCTCACTACTTGTGGGGAGAGTCCATATACGCATTGTTAGGCTTATGAAGCTACCAGCTCGGCTTGTTCCATGTGCCGGAAACTTCTCTGCATGTTGGGCTTGGCTGTCTAACTGAAACACCAGCGGCTCCGATCTTATTGAGAAGATTTGCTCTAGCTATAGATAAATTATTAATGTCACTTACCGATACTGCTTTATATAAGAAAAAATTCATTTCGGTGATTGATGAGGCTTGCTCGGAAACTAATAGAGCAAACCCCCTTAAGCACTGCTCTCCTAGTTTCTTTCCTTTGTTTGAGCCCGTAACGGCAAAGTGATTTATTTGCAGGGCAGGCAATGATAGGGACATCAGCTCAAACGTACAAACATGTGTGCCGCCAATGTATCCGTAACAATCTTGAGCAGCATGCATGCCTTCAGGAGCTATTTGGTAGGCTTTGCCATTTCCCCCACGAAATTCTATCCCATTGTAAGTGCTGTTGGTGTTTGATTTGATGATTCTAAGTTTTCGGAGAATTCCAGTTATCATATTTTGCTCCATGACTTTAGCGCATCCCGCTTGATGGATGGGTTAGGCATTATTACCTTTGACCGACAAGCTCGAATATGACTTCTGAGAAGGGGTGTGTGGAGGTCCGTCATCGTTTGAAAAGTAGTCATCAGCGAAATCCATAAGCTGACGTCTGCGATCCCCTAGCTGCTGGAGTATTTTGCGAACGGAACTTGGGTCGAATTCATTCTGCGTCCATTCGTCGGGGGAGCCTTTATTGCCCTTTCGAACTTTGGCTAGGAAGAGCCTTTCCTCGTGCTCAAAGAACATGCCATGAAAAATCTTGTTCCGTTCTACGAAGAGACTACTAATGTCTTTAATGGCGTCGTACCAATCATCCAGAGCCTCGGGGGAAATTCGATGATGGCAAAGACGACGAAGTAAGTCGAGATTCTCTGATACACCGTTTGATGACGGCACGAGTGCCTTTGCAAGATTACTCTCTCGCGAGAGCACGATAATAATTGTGCGAATCGCAGACTCCATGAAGCCGAAGTCCAGCACGGTCTGCCCTAAAGCATTAACTAAATCAGACGTAATTTGAGTTTGTCGCATACATAGTGCCTAACGACTAGGTTAAGGGGCTGCGGCACGCAGTCCCAGAGAGCGAAGCGAACGATTTGAATACCGATTGTTAGAGGAGGTCTCGCGCAAAAGCAGCTGGATCGTAAATTTTATTAAACTGCTCCCTCGGAATGTTTTTGGCTTGGTCAATCATCTCGGATACCTTATGTTCTATGTTCTCAAGATATTTGAGATGGCTCTCGTGATCTTTTGTGTACGGCGCAAGGTCAGGTGATCTTGGGTTCGAAAGATGAAAGCGTATATACCATATGGCTGCAGCCACATTGCTGAACTCGCAAACCACTTTGCTGCCCCAAAATTCAACATCTTCTACTGTTATGCTTTCTTTCCCTTTGAGCATGTACTTTTCTTGAATTTCTGATGTGATTTTGCTGTTCGATTGGATGCCTGTGTTCACGCTGTCAATTAGTGTGTGAATGAGCTGTATAGAGATTCTTTGATTTTTATTTAGGCTTAGGACTGCATCTTTGTAGTGGTTTCTAAATATGTGATTTGATAGCTGTGCTGGTGAAGCATTGTCCACGCCTTGCAGTGCGTATATTTGTAACTGCCTTGCATATACCATTAATACTCTTTCTAGTTCACATTGAAGCTCGTCAAGCTCTTCAAGCAGACATTGTCGTATTTTCCTGATTTTTAACCATTCTTTTACAGTTCCAGTGATCTGTGCGAGTAGCCATCCAGCGAATATTGATGTAAGTGCAATGATAATCTTGGGATCTTCCATGAGTATCCAGACTCCTCTAACGTTTGGTTAAGGGGCTTGCTTTAGCAAGTCCCAGAGAGCGCAGTGAGCGATTTGAACCACTAGTTATATTAGATTACGATAATGCTCAGTAACGCTTTTGAAAGGTTCTGGAAGTTCTCTATTTTGCCAGTAATCATCATTTGTCAGGTCGAGGATTGTTCTTGCCACTCCAGAAACTCCCCATACAGGAAGTGATTCTTTAGGGTTTTCCTCTTGCTCCATTTTGGCCAAAATAGATATGCATCTTTTTATACGACTTTCAAAGTCAACTAAACTTCCGGAGTGCTCTCTCAATTCTGCAAGAATAGAAGGTATTTGCGAATCGCTGGTATTTCTCTCCGGGAAGTATTTGTGCATAAGAGCAAGAAAACTGTCGGCGTTTATGGAAGTGCTTTCGCTTACAACGAAATTACTTTGGTATTCTATCTTAATATTTTTGATATCATCAAATTGTTCGTCGGCCAACTCAATCAAAGCGCTTAATCGATTTAGTTTTCTTTTGAATTCTTTTGGGATATCTTCTTGTCTTTTGTATAGTAGTTTGTGACTTATTGCTGCCCATGCATGCATTAAAATGGTTCTGACTTGAATTTCGACTTTAAGATCTTCAAGTCCTCGATAATTTGGAGTCTGTAGCCATTCGCTTTTTAGCTTAATAATATAATGGTTGGATGTGTAGCCAAATTGATCTGCTTCTAGCTCTTGATGTTTGTTTGAATGCGAGATAACAGAAAATTGAGTTTTTATAATTTCGTCTATCAGTGCTAGATCTTCATTGTAATAACAGATCACTCTTACGCCGACAATATCTTCAATCTGGTCTAGAGGGTCGGTATAAGATTTTCGAACAATTTTATCCAAAAAAGATTTTTCTTCCTTGACTCTTTTTTCCACGTCAAAAGATGAGATTTTCTTCTCCTCAAGGAATTGAACAAGAGCTTGAGCAACATTGTCAGCTAACCTTGTGTATTTAGGTCTTAGCTCTTTAAAAAGTTGTGGGAAATCTGACATTGTTCTCTTATTTCCGTTGAATATAACTACAAATAGACCCCGAATGGGGTGATAACGCTTTCACGGGCTTGGTGGATAACATTCCTTGTCATCTTTGCTGCTGCCGTAAAGTCTGGGCGTTGCAGCGGTCATGATGACCGTATAGGGAGTTATGCAGCATGGATGGAAGCCACGTTTGTGCGAGCAAATTCGCTTCAGACACTACTCGATACGCACTGAGAAAGTCCATTCCCAGTGACCGCTTCTGGCCGACAGCCGCCAGTCCCGATCTGCTGCGCTCAGCCTATACAGGCCTCTCAACTTTGCCCAGAACCACTGGCGGTTTAAACCTCAAGCAACCGATACCCAACCCCAGCCTCGGTGACGATAAAGCGCGGGGCGGCTGGGTCGTCGTTGAGTTTTTGGCGTAGATGGCCAACCACCACGCGCAGGTAGTGGCTGTCTTCGGTGTGGCTGGGGCCCCAGATGTCTTTGAGCAGTTGTTGTTGAGTCAGCACCCGGCCGAGGTGGCGGGCCAGCGCGGCCAGTACCTCGTATTCCTTGCGGGTCAGCGCCACTTCGGCACCATCCAGAGTCACCCGCCGATAGGCGAAATCCACGGTTAATGGCCCGCTGCTAACACTGGCGGCCTGTTGCTCGCCGCTGCCGGCTTGGCGCAGCAATACCCGCACGCGGGCGAGAAATTCTTGGATGCCGAAGGGTTTACTCACGTAGTCATTGGCGCCGCCGTCCAGCGCCAAGACCTTTTCACTCTCGCTGGCGCGCACCGACAGCACCAGCACCGGCACCTGTGACCATTCGCGCAGTTCACGCAGCACCGTCTGGCCGTCCATGTCCGGCAGGCCGAGGTCGAGTACCACCAAGTCTGGTTTGCCCAGCGCGGCATGGGCTAAGCCCTCGGCGCCATTGCTGCCTTCCAGCACTTTGTAGCCTTGGGCCGCGAGGCTGATGCGCAGAAACTTGCGGATCTGCGCTTCGTCGTCGATGACCAGAATGGTCGGTTGATTAGTGCTCATGTTTCTCAATCTGTAGGGCGGGTGAAACCCGCCAATATCGGCACAGCAACGGTAATGCGGGCGCGGTCAGCGTATCCGCATTTTATGTTATTCGCGGGTTGCACCCGCCCTACGTGTCATCGTCAAGGGCCGGCTGTGGGTGCAACGGCAGATGCAGGCACAGGGTAGCACCGCGACCGTCTAGGCCGTCATCCACGGTCACCCGGCCGCCGTGAGCGCCGACCATGCCTTGGCAAATCGCCAAGCCCAAGCCGGTGCCCTGACCGCCACGGTCGCCACGGGCGGCGGTGTAAAACATGTCGAAAATCTTCTCGCGCTCGTGCAGCGGAATGCCCGGGCCCTGATCGCTGACGGCGAAGCGTAGCTCCTTGGCGTCGGCCTCGATAGCAATGCGCAAGTGGCCTTGGCTGGGCGAGAAGCGCGCGGCGTTTTCCAGCACGTTGATCAGCGCCTGTTCGATCAGCGCCCCGTGCACGTACAGCAGCGGCAAGTCCGCCGGCACCTGTACCTGCACCTGCAACTCGGCCAATACCGGGCGCAAGCGCTGTACGGCACTGGCGACTATATCGCCGGGGGCGACCCAATCGCGCGCCAAGGCTAGGCCGCCGTGGCCCAGACGGGTCATGTCGAGCAGATTCTGGATGTAGCGGTCGAGGCGTTCGGCCTCATCGCTGGTGCCTTGCAGCAACTCGCGGCGGTCACTCAGGGAAATGCTTTCACCGAGGGTCAGCAGGCTGTCGATGGAGCCGCGCATGACCGTCAGCGGGGTGCGCAAATCATGGGACACCGAGGCCAGCAAGGCGCTGCGCAGCTCTTCGGTCTGTCCGTGCAGGCGTGCGGCCTCCAGCTCTTGTGCCAGCTGGGCACGCTCCAGTGCCTGGGCCAAGGGTTGCGCCAAGGCGGCAATCAAGCGCCGTTGTTCGGGCGGCAGCGGGCGAGCGTCTTTGGGGCTGACGCCGAGCAGGGCTAGCGGGCCATCTTCCCCGGACAACGGCCACCACCACCAACGCCCACCCGGCAGTGTGTCGGTGCCCAAACCTGCCGGTTGCTCATGCTGCCAAGCCCAGTCGGCAGCGGCGCGCTCCTGCTCGACCAGCAAACGTTGCACCCCAGCTTCGACCTGCCACAGGCCATCGCTGCTGCGCGCCAACAGGCTGATGTCCAGTTCGTGCCACTGGCCGAACTGCTGCAGCGCGGCGGCCAGCACGGCCTGCCGATCGGTGGCGGCGGTGAGCTTGCGCGACAGTTCCAGCAAGGCGCTGGTTTGCGCTTGGGTTTGGCGCAGTGCCTCCAGTTGCCGGCGCTGGCGGCTGGCCAGATTGCCGGTCAGCGCTGCCATCAGTAGAAAGAACAACAGCGTCAGCACATCCTGCTGACGGGCGATGGTCAGCGACCAGGTCGGCGGGATAAAAAAGAAGTTGTAGGCCAGAAACGATACTCCGGCGCAGGCCAACGCCGGGCCCAGACTGCTGCGCACCGCCACCAGCAGTACGGCGGCGAGAAATACCAAGGAGATGTTGGGTAATTCGAGAAACCGCGACACGCCCAGCGCCAGTGAAGTGGCCACCAGCGCCGCGCCCAACGCCATGCCGTAGTCGCGCCACACCAGTGGTGCCGAGGCGCGGCGCGGTGCCGGCAGCGACTCGCGGGCGCTGTCCAGTACGCTGATTTCCAGCCCTTGGCCATGGGCCAATAAACGCTCGGCCAGACCGCGACCGAACCAGCGCCGACTCCAACGCTGGCGGCTGCTGCCAACCAGAATCAGGCTGGCACGGCGCTCACGGGCATGCTCGATTAGGGTTCGCGCGACTTCGCCACCGCGCAAACTGACCACCTCACCGCCAAGGCGCTCGGCCAGTTGTTGGGCGGCCTGTAAGCAGGCCAGGCGGCGTTCATCATGCTCGCCTCCGGTGTCTACATGCACTACCGACCAAGGCAAATGTCGGCGTTCGGCCACTCGGCTGGCATGTCGCACCAATCGTTCGGCTTGCTCGCAGGCATCGATGCCGACTAGCAAGCGTCCGCGCAGGGTAGGGGTGGACTGGCCTTGCAAGCGGTAACGCCGGTTAAGGTCGGCATCCACCCGCGCGGCGGCGGTTTGCATAGCCAGCTCGCGCAAGGCGGTGAGGTTGGTCTGCGAGAAAAACGCATCAATCGCCGCCCGCGCCTGCTCCGGCACATACACCTTGCCGTCGCGCAGGCGCTCCAGCAGCTCACGCGGCGGCAGGTCGATCAGCAGGATTTCATCGTCTTCTTGCAGTACCCAATCCGGCACCGTCTCGCGCACCTGCACGCCGGTGATATCGCGGACCTGATCGTTGAGGCTTTCCAGATGCTGGACGTTGACGGTGGTGTAGATGTCGATGCCGGCTTCCAGCAGTTCGCGCACATCTTGCCAGCGCTTGCTGTGGCGGCTGCCGGGGGCGTTGCTGTGGGCCAGTTCATCGACCAACAACAGTTTCGGTGGCTTGGCCAGAATGCCGTCCAAGTCCATCTCGGTCATGGCCACGTCGCGGTACTTGAGGTTGCGCTGCGGCTGTTGCGGTACGCCGACTAACAGCGCCTCGGTCTCGGCTCGGCCATGGGTTTCCACCACGCCTGCGCGCAGGTCGACGCCCTGACGCAGTTGCGCTTGGGCGGCTTGGAGCATGGCAAAGGTCTTGCCGACGCCGGGGGCTGCACCGAGAAAAACTTTCAGCCGACCACGCCCATCCTTGGGAATCTCGGCCAGCAGGGCATCGGCGCGTACGGCATCACTCATGGGGCTTACTCAGGGGCAACTAGCAGGCTGTTGAAAAATGTAGGCGAGGCAGGCAAGACAAGGCAAAAACGGCCGAAAAAGCGGAGTTTACGAGTTGTAAATGAGCATTTTGAGGCCGTTTTTAACGCAGTATTGCCAACGCAGGTAGTTTTTCAACGGCCTGCTAAAGGGTGATTGTCGGCCAGGGCCAGGTTAAGAGCCAGCACATTGACCACCGCAGGGCCCACCAAAGGTTGCTCGGTGTGTTGCACCAGCAGGCGCTCCAGCGACTCAATCGGCAGGCCACGGGCGGCGGCGATGCGGGCTATTTGATAACGTGCGGCGGCCGGCGGCAGATGCGGGTCGAGGCCACTGCCGGAGGTGGTCAGCAGCGCCATCGGCACCGCACCTTGGCCGGCAACGCTGAGTTGCGCGGCATCGCTGGCAATACGTTCGGCCAATGCTGGGTTGCTCGGCGCTAGGTTGCTGGCACCACTGGCGACGGTGGCAAAGCCTGCCGCTGAGGGCCGCGACTGGAACCACTGGGCGCCACTAAATTGCTGCGCCAGCAGGGCACTGCCGCGCACCTCACCCTTGGCATCCATCACCAGACTGCCGTTGGCTTGCGCCGGGAACGCCAGTTGAGCGATGCCGGTGACCGTCAGCGGATACACCACCCCGGTAATCAGGGTCAGCAGGGCCAACAGACTCACAGCGGGACGAAGTTGTTTAAGCATGATCATTCTCCAAATTTCATCTTGGGGTGGACAAGCCTTAGTTGGCCCACCGTTGCGCAACATGGATCGGCTCAGACTGTGTGAAAACTACTGCGCTCGGTTATGCGACGTTAAAAACAGGCTCAAAATGCTCATTTACAGCTCGTAAACTGCGCTTTTTCGCCTGTTTTTGCCTTGCCTAACCTTCGCTCGTTACGTTTTCACACGGTCTGGGTTGGCGGCTTACACCAAGCCAACCGCCACCAGCAGCAGGTCAATCAATTTGATCCCGATAAAGGGCGCGATGATGCCGCCCAGCCCGTAGATCAGCAGGTTACGGCGCAGCAAGCTGGCGGCATCCAGCGCCTGGACCCGGACCCCACGCAGGGCCAGCGGAATCAGCGCAACGATGATCAGCGCGTTAAACACAATCGCCGAGAGGATCGCGCTCTGCGGGCTGTGCAGGCCCATCAGGTTAAGCACCCCGAGCTGCGGATAAATCCCAGCAAACAGCGCCGGCAGGATGGCGAAGTACTTGGCGATATCGTTGGCCACCGAGAAGGTGGTCAGCGCGCCACGGGTCACCAGCAATTCCTTGCCGACCTGCACCACGTCGAGCAACTTGGTTGGGTCGCTGTTGAGGTCGACTAGGTTGGCGGCCTCGCGGGCGGCCTGGGTGCCATCGTTCATTGCCATACCGACGTCGGCTTGGGCCAGCGCCGGTGCGTCGTTGGCACCGTCGCCGCACATGGCGACCATCTTGCCTTCGGCCTGTTCGCTGCGGATGCGCTGCAGTTTGCGCTCCGGGGTGGCCTCGGCAATAAAGTCATCGACCCCGGCTTCGGCGGCAATCGCGGCGGCGGTCAGCGGGTTGTCGCCGGTCACCATAACGGTGCGAATGCCCATCGCCCGCAGCTCGGCGAAACGCTCGCGGATACCGGGCTTGACCACGTCTTTCAGGTGGATGGCACCGAGCAACTGGCCGTCGCCGGCCACCAATAATGGTGTACCGCCGCTCTGGGCGATTTTATCGATATCACGGGACAGAATTGCCGGTACGTCCGTGCGGCTTAGATTGAGGTAGTTGAGCACCGAATCGACCGCGCCCTTGCGGTAGATATGGCCGTCCCAGTCGGCCCCGGACAAACGGGTTTCGGCGGTGAAGGGAATCACCTTGATCGCCTCGCGCGCCGGCTCGGTGATTGGATGCAGGCCACGCAGGTACTCGACAATCGACTTGCCCTCGGCGGTGTCATCACCCAGCGAGGCGAGCAAGGCGGCTTGCAAAAAATCGCTGGTGGACACGCCCGGCGCCTTGATCATCGCGCTGCAACGGCGGTTGCCGAAGGTGATGGTGCCGGTTTTATCCAACAGCAACACATGCACGTCACCGGCAGCCTCAACCGCCCGGCCCGACTTGGCGATTACGTTCAGGCG
>JBILAR010000004.1:0-99890 GCA_044354115.1 Pseudomonas sp.
GAATTGTTCAAATACGAGGGCGGCTTGCGGGCGTTCGTTGAATACCTGAACACCAACAAGACCGTGGTTAACCAGATTTTCCACTTCAACGTGCAGCGCGATGATGGCGTCGGTGTTGAGGTTGCCTTGCAGTGGAACGACAGCTTCAACGAGAACCTGTTGTGCTTCACCAACAACATTCCACAACGCGATGGCGGCGCGCATTTGGCCGGTTTCCGTTCGGCGTTAACGCGCAACCTGAACACCTACATCGAACAAGAAGGCTTGGCCAAAAAGCACAAGATCGCCACCACGGGCGACGATGCCCGCGAAGGCTTGACCGCGATTATCTCGGTCAAGGTGCCAGACCCTAAGTTCAGCTCGCAGACCAAAGACAAACTGGTTTCATCCGAAGTGAAGACTGCGGTTGAACAAGAAATGGGCAAGTTCTTCTCCGACTTCCTGCTCGAGAATCCCAACGAAGCTAAGGCCATCGTTGGCAAGATGATCGACGCCGCTCGCGCCCGTGAGGCCGCGCGTAAAGCTCGTGAGATGACTCGCCGTAAAGGTGCCTTGGACATCGCCGGTTTGCCCGGTAAATTGGCCGACTGCCAAGAGAAAGACCCTGCCCTTTCCGAACTCTACTTAGTGGAAGGAGACTCTGCTGGCGGTTCCGCCAAGCAGGGACGTAACCGTAAAACTCAGGCGATTCTGCCGCTCAAAGGTAAGATCCTTAACGTCGAGCGTGCCCGCTTCGACCGCATGATCTCCTCCCAAGAAGTTGGCACCCTGATCACCGCGCTGGGCTGTGGCATCGGCCGCGATGAATACAACATCGACAAACTGCGCTACCACAACATCATCATCATGACCGACGCCGACGTCGACGGTTCGCACATCCGCACCCTGCTGCTGACCTTCTTCTTCCGTCAGCTGCCGGAGCTGATCGAGCGCGGCTACATCTATATCGCCCAGCCGCCGTTGTACAAAGTCAAAAAAGGCAAGCAAGAGCAATACATCAAAGACGACGAGGCCATGGAGGAATACATGACCCAATCGGCTCTGGAAGACGCCAGCTTGCACGTTAACGAAAGGGCCCCCGGCATCTCCGGCGAAGCCCTTGAGCGTTTGGTTAACGACTTCCGCATGGTGATGAAAACCCTCAAGCGCCTGTCGCGTCTGTACCCAATGGAGCTGACCGAGCACTTCGTTTATCTGCCAGCCGTAACCCTCGACAACCTAGCCGATGAAGCCTCGATGCAAGGCTGGTTAGCCTTATTCAACGAGCGTCTGCGCGTGGTTGAGAAGTCCGGTCTGGGTTACAAAACCCACCTGCGCGAAGACACCGAGCGCCACCTGTGGCTGCCGGAAGTCGAGCTGATTTCCCACGGGGTTTCCAGCTACGTCACCTTCAACCGTGACTTCTTCGGCAGCAACGACTACAAAACCGTGACCAGTCTGGGCGAGCAACTCAACAGCCTGCTGGAAGACACCGCCTACGTGAAACGTGGCGAGCGCAAGAAGCCGGTCACTACCTTCAAAGAAGCCTTGAACTGGTTACTGACCGAAAGCACCAAGCGCCACAGCATCCAGCGCTACAAAGGACTGGGCGAAATGAACCCGAGCCAACTGTGGGAAACCACCATGGACCCGGATGCCCGCCGCATGCTCAAGGTCACCATCGAAGACGCCATCAGCGCCGACCAAATCTTCAACTGCCTAATGGGCGACGAAGTAGAACCGCGTCGTGAGTTCATCGAACGCAACGCCTTGGCGGTGTCGAACTTGGATTTCTGATCCCTTTTTGTAGGTGGGCAAAGTTAATCGCCAATTCGGTCAAAGTTAAACGGATCGGCCAAACTTAGTCGGCACCTAAGTTAAAAACAAAACCCCCGGCAGATGCAGATCTGCCGGGGGTTTTGCTTTAGGGCTGGGTCGCGGGGCACTGGCTGCAGAGAATGCTGGCTAAGCCCTGCTCAACTGTCGCGGACCACGTTGAGTTGTGGGTCGAGGCTGGTGGCACCCTGCGCGAGGCGGATTTTTAGGGTGATATCGGTGCGCGATTCGGCGTGGCGGATGGCTTCTTCGGCGCTGATTTTGCCGTTTTCATACAGCGTTAACAGATGCTGATCGAAGGTCTGCAGGCCTTGCTCGGTGCTGCGGCTGATGGCTTCACGCAGGGCATCAAACTGACCGCGCTGGATCAGGTCGCGGATATGCGCGGTGCCGAGCATCAGCTCTACCGCCACCACCCGTTGCGCGGCCACACCGGGGACTAAGCGTTGGCCGATTAGCGCCAACAGGTTTTGCCCGAGGTCGGCGAGAGTTTGCTGGCGGGCCTCTTCGGGGAAGAACCGCACGATCCGCTCCAGTGCGTGGATGGTGCTGGTGGCGTGCAGAGTAGCGATGCACAGGTGGCCGGTTTCGGCGTAATGCAGGGCGTGTTGCATGCTGTCTAAATCACGAATCTCGCCGAGCATAATCACGTCTGGCGCCTCGCGCAGGACATTGCGCAAGGCGCTGGAAAAACTGTGGGTGTCGATGCCGACTTCACGCTGATCGAGCACCGAGAGTTTGTGCTTATGCAAAAACTCGATCGGGTCTTCGATACACAAAATGTGCCCGTCTTGGTGTTCGTTGCGGTAATCGAGCATGGCCGCGAGGGTGGTCGATTTACCCGCCCCGGCTGCGCCAACCACTAAAATTAAGCCGCGCTCATGCAGCGCTAACTGCTCCAACTGCAACGGTAAGCCGAGGGTGCTGATAGAGGGAATCTCACGTTTGATCAGGCGTGCGACCATCGACACTTCGCCGCGCTGGTAATAAACGTTAATCCGAAAACGCCCTCCGTTGGCGACGTTGACCGCCAAGTTCATCTCCAGTTCCAGCTCAAATTCGGCGGCTTGCTTGGCGCTCATCAACTGATAGGCCATATGCCGCACGTCACCGGGCAACAGTTTCGGCATGTCCAGCGGGCGCGTACGGCCCTCGACTTTGATTTGCGCCGGGCTGCCGACACTGAAAAACATATCCGAGCCGCTTTGCACATAGAGTTGGTTCAGCAAGGGGTAAACATCTGGCCCGGCTGCTGCAGTCGGTTGCTCGTACATGGTCGGCCCTCGGTTGGTTAGAATGTGCGCCCAGCAATACCCGCAACACTGAGCACGACGCGCGGTGTCGCGGTCGATTGGTATGCTTTAAGCCTAGTTCGCTGCCACCTTCGCGTTATGCTGGCAAACAACCAGTTGTCGCCTTTTTGCTCTGCCCCGAATGGACGCCCATGCTCAGCCTCTATCACGCCCCCGATCTAGAAACCCTCGGTGAGTTAGCCTGCCGCCTGTTGGCCCAGCCGCTCAGCGAGCCCTTGGCGCCGGCCTTGGTGGTGGTGCCGAGCCAAGGCATCGGCCGTTGGTTGACCTTGCAGTTGGCGCACAAGCAAGGCATCGCCATGCATTTAGAGGTGCAGTTGCCGGCCAAGTTTGTCTGGGACTTATCCCGGCAAGTGCTCGGCCAATTGCCCGAGCAATCGGCGTTCAGCCCGAGCAGCTTGACCTGGCGCCTGTATGACTGGCTCTGTACGCCTGCCAACTGCGCTTTGGCGCCAAGACTTGAGCATTATTTAGCCGGCGGCGATGAGCGCCGGCGTTTGTCCTTGGCCGCCAAGATTGCCGACGTGTTTGACCAATACCTGCTGTACCGCGACGACTGGCTGGCGGCCTGGGAGCGTGGTGAGTTGCTTGACTTGGGCCTCGATGAAGGCTGGCAAGCGCTGCTCTGGCGCGAGCTGACTAAAGACGGTCATCCGCACCGTGCACGTTTGTTGGACGACTTGCTCAACCGTTTGCAGCAACCCGAGGCCATCGCCGGGTTGCCCGAGCGGGTGCTGGTGTTTGGCATCAGCAGCCTGCCGGTTCACCACTTGCGGGTGCTCGAAGGCTTGGCTAAACATTGCGAGGTGATCATCTTCGCCCTCAATCCGTGTCGCGAGGCCTGGGGCGATATTCGCGATATTCGTGAGTTGGCCCGTCAGCCCGAACTCGACCCGGATGAGTGGTATTTAGATGTCGGCCACCCGCTGCTGGCCAGCTTGGGCAAACAAGGCCGAGACTTTTTCGACAGCCTGTTTTCCCTGACTGCCAGCGAAGGTGGGCAAGAGATTGGCCTGTACAGCGAAGACGCCGACCTGCATGACCACAGCCTGTTAACCGCTCTGCAAAACGACATCCTGCGTTTGCGCACGCGCTTGCCTGAAGAGCGTCTGCAACTGCGTGCCGACGACCGCTCGCTGGAGGTGCACTGCGCTCACTCGCCGCTGCGCGAGGTGGAAATTCTGCATGACCAACTGCTCGCCCGTTTCGCCCAAGACCCGCAACTAACCCCCGATCAGGTGGTGGTGCTGACCCCCGACATCGAGCGTTATGCGCCCTATATCGAAGCGGTGTTTGCGGTTAAAGCCGGTGCCGGTAAGTCCGCCAGCCCTCGGATTCCGTTCAGCTTGGCCGATCGCAATCAGCGCAGTGAACTGCCGTTGCTGGAGGCCTTTCTCGGTTTGCTCGGGCTGCCCGCCAGTCGTTTTAGCGCCGAAGAAGTGCTCGGCTGGTTAGCCCAGCCGGCGCTGGCGACGAAAGCCGGAATCGAACTGGCCGAGTTGCCGCTGCTGCGCGATTGGTTGCGCGACGCCGGCGTGCGCTGGGGCTTGGACGCCGCCCAGCGGGCGCAATTGGGCTTACCGGCCGAGGCCGAATTTAGCTGGCAGCAAGGCCTCGACCGCCTGCTGCTGGGCTTTGTCGCCCCGCCACAATTGGCCGGCACGGGCGCGCCCTTGCTTGGCGAGAGCTGGCCGCTAGACGCCGTCGAAGGTGCCCGTGGCCAGTTGCTCGGGCGTTTGGCCGCCTTCGTGCAGCGCCTCAGCCGTTGGGCCCATGAGTTGCAACGGCCACGGCCACTGGCGGAGTGGGCCGACAGCCTGCAAGCGCTGCTCGACGATTTGCTCGATGAGCGCGAGGCCGGCGACACCCTGCTACTGCTCAGCCAAGCCTGCGCCGCCCTGCGTGAACAAGGGCTGGCGGCCGGTATCGAGCGGCCGCTGGAGCTGGCGCTGATCCATCAACAACTGACCAGCGCCTTGCAGCAAGGCAGTGGCGGCAGCGGTTTTCTCACCGGCGCGGTGACCTTCTGCACCATGGTGCCGATGCGCAGCCTGCCGTTTAAATGGGTGTGTTTGCTCGGCTTGGATGACGGTGCTTTACCGCGCCGCAGCCAGGCGGTCGGCTTCGATTTAATCAGCCAACATGCCCGGCGTGGCGACCGTGCGCGGCGCTTGGACGACCGCTACCTGCTGCTGGAAACCTTGCTCTCGGCCCGCGCCGGCCTGTACCTGAGCTACGTCGGCCGCGACCCACAAAACAACGCCCACCTGCCGCCCTCGGTATTGCTCAGCGAGTTGCTGGAAGCGGTCGATCAAACGGCGGTGCTCACCTGCAGGAGCGAGCCGGCTGCGGGCAAAGTCAGCCAGCACATCTGCACCGTGCACCCGCTGCAACCCTTTGCGCCGCACAACTTTAATGCCGCAGGCGCTAAGCAAAGTTATTCCGCGCAATGGTTTCGAGCCGCGCAACGCTTGGCCGCTCCCGCCGAATTAACTCCTGTGGCCTTTATCGGCACGCTGCCCGAACCGAGCAGCGAGAGTCTGACGATTGAGCCGGCGCAGTTGCTGCAATGCTTTAAAAATCCCGCGCGCTTTCTCTTGGAGCAGCGTTTAGGCGTGCGCATCGGCCAGACCGAACAGCTGATCGCTGCCGACGAGCCCTTTGCCCTCGAAGGCGCGGCCCGCAGTGGTTTGCGCAAACTGGCGTTGCAGGCAGTCGAACAAGGCTGGAGCGAGCAGACCGAACGGCGCATCGCCCGCGCCGCCGGTTGGCTGCCCAGTGGCGAAGTCGGTCATGCCCTGTGGGGTCAGGTACGCGGGCCGTTGCTGGCGTTCGCGCCGAAGTTGCTGGCCGCCCGTCCGACGCAAACGGCGCAACCGCTGCATGTGGATATTCAACTGGGCGGCGTGCGCGTACTCGGTTGGTTGGATGGCGTGACCGACTGCGGCCTGTTCGACTGGCGCCTAATCGCCCCCGGTGCCTGGGATTTACCCAGCTTCTGGCTGCGTCATCTATTGCTCAACCTCAGCGCCAGCAACGGCATCGCCCGTGACAGCCTGCTACTGAGCCCAAATGGCGACTGGCAGTTAGGCCCACTGGCGAACGCCGCTGAATTGCTCGCGCCCTGGCTGGCGGCCTATCAGCAGGCGCGTTTCACCGCGCTGGGGTTTCTGCCACGCAGCAGCATGGCTTTCGCCAAGGCCTTGTGTACGCCGAGCAGCCGCAGCCGCAAAGAACCGCTCGAGGCCGCACGTGAGGCGGCGCGTTTTGCCTGGCAAGGCAGCGACTTCAGCGCCTTCGCCGCCGAATCCGACGACCCTTGGTACGCCTTGGCGTTTCGCGACCGTGAGCCGTTGGATGAAGCCTTTGAGGCGCTCGCCGAACAACTGCTGGGACCTGCGCTAATCGCCTTAGCCGCCGATGATGAGGACGCCGCATGAGTCTCGATCTGCAAACCTCATCCTTTCGCGGCCGCTCGCTGATTGAAGCCAGCGCCGGCACCGGCAAAACTTTCACCCTGACCGCCCTGTATGCGCGGCTGTTGTTGGAGCAGCAACTTAACGTCAGCCAGATTCTGGTGGTTACCTACACCACCGCCGCCACCGCCGAGTTGCGTGAGCGGATTCGCGCCAAGTTGGCCGAGTTACTCGCGGTGTATGAAGGCACGCCGAGCAGCGATGGTTTTTTGACCGAACTGCAGCAGCGCCATCCCGGCCCCGAGGCCAAACGGCGTTTGTTGTTGGCGGTGCATGGCTTCGATGAGGCGGCGATTTTTACCATTCATGGCTTCTGTCAGCGCGCTCTGCAAGACGCCACCTTCGAGGCCGGTGGCGACTTTGACAGCGAGCTAACCCAAGACGACCGCGAGGTGCTCGACGCGCTGCTCGGCGATGCTTGGCGGCACGAGTTGGCGCAGGCCGATCCGGCGTGGGCCTGTTATCTGGTTAAGCAAAAAATCACCCCGGCGTGGCTGCGTCAGCGCTTGCGTCAGCATCTGGGTAAACCCTATTTGCGCATCGAGCCGCGCAGCATTGTCAGCGGTCAGCAGCTGAATGCCGCCAGCGCGCAATGGCAGCCGGCGGCGCAGCTTTGGCACAGCGGCGGGGCGGAGTTAATCGAGCAATTGCTGGCGCACGGCGGCTTGAGTCAGAGCACCCACAAGCTGGTTAAATTCGGCCAGTGGGCGGCCGAGCTCGACAGTTATTTCGCCGACCCGGCGGCGCTGTTCGAGGCCCCTGAGGCGTTGAGCAAACTCAGTAGTGCGAGCCTTGAGAAAGCCACCAAGAAAGGTCAAGTGGCACCGAGCAGCGCTATCAGCAGGGCTTTCGATGCCTTGCTGGCGGCGCTGGAACTGGCCCTGCCGGAAGGTGCTGAGCGCCTGATCGCCCTGCAAGTGCGCTTGCTCGATCAACTGAATATCGAGCTGCCGGCACGCAAGGCCGCGCAACGCTTGTTGGCTTTCGATGACCTGCTCAATCGCCTCAATGAAGCCCTGCACGGCCCGGTCGGCATCGACTTGGCCACGACCCTGCGCAGCCGTTATCCGCTGGCGCTGATCGACGAATTCCAAGACACCGACCCGGTGCAGTACCAGATTTTTGACCATATCTACCCGCGCCCCGAAACTGGCGTGGATGCGAGCACCTGTAGGAGCGGCTTTAGCCGCGATGCTCTGGAAGATGGCGCTGAAAACTCGGAAGCTAACGCCGCCAGTGAGTCGCGCAGTAGCCCGGGCGAGCTGTGTTTTGTCGGCGACCCTAAGCAGGCCATTTACGGCTTTCGCGGCGCTGATCTGAACACCTACAAACAAGCCCGTGCCGCCGCCGAGCGCAGCTATAACCTACCGTTCAACTACCGCTCCACTCCCGAACTGATCGGCGCGTTGAACCTGTTGTTCGACCGCCCGCAGCCCTTTGCGGAAGACGGCCTGGACTATCCGCCGGTGAGTGCCGGCGCCAAGTCACGGGCGCAACTGGTGCTGCCCAATCTGCAAGAGGCCGACGCCGCGCCGCTGAGTCTGGTTTGGCTCGGTGATGAGCCGCTGAGCAAGGGCCGCGCCGATCAATTGGCGGCCGTCGATTGCGCGCAGCGGATTGCCGCCTTGCTGGCATCCAGCGCTCAAGGTACGGCGTATTTTGCCGACCAAGATGCGCGCACGCCGCTGAAAGGCGGCGATATTGCCGTGCTAGTCGCCAGCCACCGCGAGGCCGCCAGCATCGCCAGCGAACTGGCCGCCCGTGGCGTGCCCAGCGTGCGCCGTGGCCGCGACAGCGTGTGGGCCAGCGAGGAGGCCGGCGAGTTGGCGGCGGTGTTGGCCGCCTATTGCGAGCCGAGCCGCGAGGGCGTGTTGCGCTATGCCTTGGCCACCCGTTTGCTCGGTCACGATGGCGCCTATTTGGCCCGCTGTTTGGACGAAGTGGCGGTCTGGGACGCGGAACGGGACAAGGCCGATGACTACCATCAGCTCTGGCAACAGCATGGCTTTATGCGCGCCTTTCGCCTGTGGCTGGATCAAGAGTCGGTGGCCGAAACCCTGCTGGCCAGCATCGATGGTGAACGGCGGCTGACCAACCTGCTGCACCTCGCCGAACTGCTGCAAACCGAGAGCCTGCAACGGCCGGGGTTGGCCGCATTGCTCAGTTGGTTGAACGCCCAGCGCAGCAGTGAAGGGGCCGGTGAAGATGCCGTGCTGCGCCTGGAAAGCGATGCCGAGCGGGTGCAAATCGTCACCATTCACACCAGCAAAGGGCTGGAATACCCTTTGGTGTTTTGTCCGTTTTTATGGAACGGCAAGCTGCTCGGCAAGTTCACCGACAGCGCTCGCTGCCACGCCGAGGACGGTCAGCCGTTGCTGGATTTGGGCAGCGATTTGTTGGATGCGCGACTGCAAATCGCCCGCCGCGAACAGTTTGCCGAAAAGCTGCGCCTCACCTATGTGGCCCTGACCCGCGCCCGCGATCGTCTGTGGTTGCATTGGGGGCCGGTGGCGGTGCCGAAAACCGTCAAGAGCAGCGGTGTGCTGCCGGATGAAGGTCTGCACAGCAGCGCCTTGGCCTGGTTGCTGCACGGTCGCGAGCTGCCCGGCGTGGATGCCCTGAGTGAACTGGGCAATTATCTGAATGAGCAATCCGGCGCGGCGCTGGCCGCCGAGGTCGATCAGTTGGTGACCGCCAGCGCGGGCCGCATCGCCCGTCAGCCGTTGTTGCTGCGCGAAGCCCAAGCCGGTGGTGAGCAACGCGCGCTGCCGCCGGCGCAGCTGCAAAAATTTCAGCGCAGCCTGTATAGCCGTTGGCGGGTCGGCAGCTTCTCCGGCTTAGCGGCCGGCATGCACACGGAAGCGGCGGACCGCGATGGCCTGCAATTACCGGATGCCAGCGAGCCGGGCAGCGGCTTTTATGGTTTCCCGCGTGGCGCGCGGGCCGGTACTTGCCTGCATGCGATTCTCGAAGATTGGGCCCGTGGCAAGGGCGCGCTGAGCAGCTTGGTGGCGCCGGGGCTGACCCGCCACGGCATAGACGCGACGCTGTGGGGCGAGATTGCCCAGCAGCAATTACAGCGGGTGCTGGACAGCGACTTGGACGGCAACGGCCTGAGTCTCGCGGCCTTAACACCGAGCCGTCGCTTGCCGGAGTTGGGCTTCACCTTCCCGGTCGGCGAGCTGCAGGTGGCGCGTTTGCGGGCGATCCTCAGCGACCCGGCCCATGGCTTGGCCGAGCCACTGCGCGAGGCGGCAAGCCGGCTGGAATTCGATAATTTGAAAGGTTATTTGAAGGGCTTTATCGACTTAACCTTCGAGCACGCCGGGCGTTGGTACATCCTCGACTACAAGTCCAACTGGCTCGGCCCAGATGCCAGTTACTACGGTGGCGAGCGTTTGCTGCAGGCCTTGGCCGGCGAGCATTACTACCTGCAATACCTGATTTATCTGGTCGCCTTGCGGCGCTTCTTGCGCCAACGGTTGAGCGATTTTAACGACGCACAATTGGGCGGCGCCTTTTACCTATTCCTGCGCGGCATGCCCGAGGCCGGGGTGTATTTCGCCCGACCTAGTGATGCCTTGTTGGATGCCCTGGATCAACTGTTTGCGGAGGGCGTGTGATGAGGTTTTTTGATGTGGGAGCCGTAGGGCGGGTGCAACCCGCGTTGTTCTACACACCTAGGTTGTTGTTCGCATGCCCGGCGGCGGGTTGCACCCGCCCTACGCTCTCGATGCGGAGCTCCCTGCAATGACGCTGCTCAACCTGCCCCTCGCCCCATTAGAACGCGCCCTGCTGGGCAGCCTGCAACGGCTTGATCACGAGGCCAGCGAGAGCGTGTTGGCCGCCGCCGCCTTGGCCTGCATGCTGCTCAATAATGGCGATGTCTGCTTAGTGCTGAGTCGCTGGGCCGGGCAACGGCCGTGGGGCGAAGGCTATACGCTGCCGCCCTTGGCGCAGTGGCGCAGCGAGTTGCTGGCGTCCAAGTTGGTCGGCGCACCGGGTGCCTTTGCCCCCTTGATTATCGATGGCGAGCGTTTGTACTTGGCTCGTTATCACGCCTACGAAAGCCAACTGGCGGCGCAATTGCTCAAGCGGGCGGCCGATCAGCCCGAGGTCGATGAGGCGCAGTTAAGCGCCAGCCTACAACGGCTGTTTGCCGGAAACGCGGCGCAAGCGCCGGACTGGCAACGCTTGGCCGCCGCGCAAGCAGTACGCCGGCGGGTGGCGGTGATCTCCGGCGGCCCCGGCACAGGCAAAACCACCACGGTAGTGCGGCTGCTGGCGGCCTTGTTGGAGCAACCAGGTTGCGAACGGCTGGCGATTGGTTTGGCCGCCCCCACCGGCAAGGCCGCCACCCGCATGGCCGAGGCGATTCGCAACGCCAAAACCAGCCTGCCGGTGAGCGACGCCATCAAGGCGGCGCTGCCCGAGCAGGCCAGCACCCTGCACCGCTTGCTCGGCAGTCGTGGCGACCGTCCGCAGGTGCGGCACACCGCAGCCAATCCGCTGGCGCTGGACGTGTTGGTGGTCGATGAAGCCTCGATGGTCGATCTGGCCATGATGGCCAAACTGCTCGACGCCCTGCCCGCCAATGGCCGGCTGATTTTGCTCGGTGACAAAGACCAACTGTGCGCGGTGGAAGCCGGTGCGGTGTTCGCCGAACTCTGCGCCGGCAGGGGCTTCGATGCCGCAGCGGCCGCCGACTTGCAACGCATCACTGGGCAAAACGTGCCAGTCGAAGCGCCCAATTCACAGTTGGCCGATGCGGTGCTGTTGCTCACCCATAGCCATCGTTTTGCTGCCGACAGTGGCATCGGCGAGCTGGCCCGGCGGATCAAAACCGGCGATGCCCGTGGCACCCTGAGTTTGCTGCAGGAAGGTCGCAGCGACCTGCATTGGCAAGCCGAACCCACCCCGCAGGCCTTGCTCAAGCGTATCGAAGACGGCTACGCCCGCTATCTGGAGGTGGCGCAAAACGGCGAACCGAGCAGCGCCTTTGCCGCCTTTAATCAGTTCCGTCTACTCACCGCCCAGCGCGAAGGTGAATACGGCGTAGCCGGTTTAAACGAGGCTTTGGAGGCGCGTTACCAGCGTCGTTTCAAGCTCGGTGCGCGTGAGCGTTGGTACGCCGGCCGGGCGGTGATGGTGCAAAGCAACGACTACGCACTGGGTCTGTTTAACGGCGATATCGGCATTTGCCTGCAGGGCGAACAAGGCCTGCGGGTGTGGTTCGAAACCGAGGATGGCCACCGCTCGTTTAGTACTACCCGCCTGCCCAGCCACGAAACGGCCTTCGCCATGACCGTGCACAAAAGCCAAGGCTCAGAATTTACCGAGGTGCTGCTGGTGCTGCCCGAGCACAGCAGCCCGCTGCTGACCCGCAGCCTGTTCTACACCGGCATCACCCGCGCCAAGCAAAAGGTCGAGATCTGGGCGCTGGCGCCACGCATCAGCGAGGCGGTTAATACCAAAGCCGAGCGCGCCGCTGGACTGGCGCAGCGCTTGGCTAACAGGGGAGCAATAGTGCCTGTTGCTGCACCGAGTACGGAGCAGTTGGGGTTGTTTGAGTAAGAGAATGGCTATGTCTGCTGTAGGGTGGGTTAGCGGCGCTACGCAGACTCAAAACCACACCTCGCAGTCAGTGCGCCGCGTAACCCACCATGCGGTTGCCGGTCGAGCGCCATGGTGGGTTACGGCGCGGTCGGGTTTTGCGTTGTTGGCAGGCCGTGGTTCGCGCAATCCCCATGGATGGGGTGAATGCCGCAAGCCCGCCGGGTGCGGGCGCGGCCTAACCCACCCTACAAAACCGCTGCTAACCGCTCATTCGCCCGGAATATCCTTGCGCAGTTTTAGCGGGTCGGCTTGCTGCTGCTTTTTCGCACGCGCGGTGCGCATGCGGATGTTGATGGCCTCGACGCCCAGCGAGAAGGCCATGGCGAAGTACACGTAGCCCTTGGGCACATGCACCTCGAAGGCTTCGGCGATCAGCAGGGTGCCGACCATGGTCAGAAACGACAGGGCGAGTATCTTCAGGCTCGGATGGCGTTCGATAAAATCACTGATGCTGCCCGCTGCCGCCATCATCACCAGCACCGCGACTATGATCGCCGCGACCATCACCGGCACATTGCTGACCATGCCGACTGCGGTGATCACCGAGTCCAGCGAAAACACGATGTCGATAATGGCGATCTGCACGATGCTGCCGAGAAAACCGCCGGCCATGCCCTTGGGCTCGTTGAGGGTTTCGTCCTCGCCCTCTAAACCGTGGAAAATCTCCATGCTGCTTTTGTACAGCAGAAACAAACCACCGAAAAACAAGATCAAATCGCGCCCGGAAATGCCTTGGTCAAACAGGTTGAACAGGTCGGTGGTGAGGCGCATTACCCAGGTGATCGACAGCAACAGCATGATCCGCGTGACCATCGCCAACGCCAACCCAAAGAACCGCGTCTTCGCCTGCATGGCCTTGGGCACGCGGCCGACCAGAATGGCGATCATGATGATGTTGTCGATGCCGAGCACAATCTCCAAGGCCGTCAGGGTCAGAAAGGCGATCCAGATTTCCGGGTTGCTGAGCCATTCCATGATGGGTATTTACTCCGTGGGTTTTTCTGTGGATTGGGCTGCGGCTGCCGATAGCACGTAGGGCGGGTGAAACCCGCCGATGATGACGCATAACTGGCGGGCCTCCCGGCCCTAAGTTTGCGTATAAGTTTAATGCCTGCTCGATAGAGATTGAATGGGGAGTCGCACATGTCGCTCATCCATCAGGGCGTCAGCAACGGCTGCTCCGCTGCTGCAAAAGCTGTCGGATTACGCTGCGCTAATCCAACCTACGGCAGCACTAAACCACCGCTGGCCCGGTGCAGTTCGCGCAGATGCTTGCCAAGGCTGCTGAGGTTGGCCTCGCCGGTCTCGATTTCCAGCAACTGTGCAGGCTCTAATAACGCCCGTACCTCGCGGCTCAGGTCGTCGCTGAGGCGGCGTAACTGTTGTTGGCGGTCGGCGCTGCTGGCTTGCAAATGTTGTAACTCATCCTGTTGTGGCAGGCCATAACCCTGGCTGCCGAGCAGCTCGGCTGGGCGACTGAGAAAGCCACTATTGGCCAACATTTGCTGCAACGAATGCCCGGCTTTAGCCAGCCTCGGGTCTGGCGTCGCTGCGCCCCGCTCGCTCAGGTAGCGTTGTTTAATCTGCTCTTGGGCCAGCAATAGCTGCCGGCGCATGGCCGCTTGTTCGAGCATCAGCAAGGCGGCGCTGGTGCGTAAATCGGCTTGGGCAAACCACAGCGTGCGCTGGCTGGCGGGCAAGGCTAACCAGTCTTCAACGGCGGCTTGCGGGATCGGCAGCTGCGCTTTCAGCACCTCGAACATGGCTTGGTAGCGCTCGCGAAAGGAGTCGAATCTATAGCCCAAACGCAAGGCTTCTTGAGGATCATCGAGCACCGAGGTGTCGGCCAGTCCGCGTGCGTTCAGCACTTCAAGCAAGCCGTTGGGCATGATGCTGTCGAGGTCGTTGAATTGCGCCTGAGCGCTACCGCTGCGCAGTAGTTTTAGGCTCTCGACCGCACAGTTATTGGACAAAAAGAAGTACTCGCCGTCGTAGCTCCAGTGCATTTCCAGTGCATGGCGGACGAATGCATCTTGCTCGCTTGGGCTGAGTTTGAGCGGCACCGAGGCGACGCTGCGCAGCTCAACCTTGGTGTATTCGTCGATCACCTGACTCAATGGCAACACGAACAAACGCGACGGATAACCGCCGGTCAGGCCGGTCCAACTGGACAACTGCACATCGCCGACAAAGGCCCGGTACGACAGCACTAAGTGCTGGTCCAGATCGAGCCGGCAAGCCGGGCCACGTGGCCGCCCCGGTGCGCAAATCACCAGGCGCAACATGCTGTGGCCGAAGCGGCTGACCCAGTTGTTGTTACCCTCGGCGAGCAAGAAATCCACCGCATACACCCGCGCCGGGTCGAGTTTACCGAGCGGCTGGCGGGCAAAATCGCTGCCGGCATTCAGGTAGGGTAATTCAGCCGCGCAGCTGGCTTTGTTGGCCGGTGCCCAGCCGAACTGCGTTTGCCAATAGGCATACAACTCTGGCCGCCGGCAGGCATAGCTGGGGTCGAGCAAAAAGTATTCGAGATTCACCGCGACAAACTCACGCGGGTTGCTCAGCTCATAAGGGTCGGGGCTGCGCGCCACCTGCGCGTTGCGCTGCTCGCGCTGCCCGTCGCGGCCGACATACTGTGGCCAACCGGCTAAATCCAGCAGGCGTGGGTCATCGGACAGACTAAAACGCCTCGCCGTCTGCCCGCGACACTCGCTGGGCAAACCAAGCAAACCTTGACTGGCGGCGCGCTGCCGGCAGCGTTGCAGCAGTTGCTGGGTGGCCGGCGACCAGCGCTGGGCGCGGTCATAAAAGTGCGTCAGTTCGTGCAATAGGCTGGCTAACAACTCTTGCTTCAGCGTGCCATGCGGGCGATCGGTTTGGGTGCTGGCGGCGGAACCATCGACCAGCGCGGGCAATAACTGCGCATTCAACTCCAGCCGATTTCCAGCTTGGTTGGCGCGGCCATACGCCTCGGCGGGTAACTGCGCCGACCACTGCACGCTGATGGTTTTATCCAGCCGCTGGATAAAACTCGGTGGCAGCGCAGCCAGCGCTTGCTTGAGCAATAACTGACTGGCCTGACGCTCGCCGGGGCTGAGTCCGGTGTCGTCCAGTTGCAGTTGCAAGGCGGCCTGTGCGCTGCTGCCGATCAGCCACAGTAGGCCGACGCCGAGCCAGCCCTTCAGGGTTTTCACGCTGCACGCCGGCAGACGGCTAGGCCGGCAAACACAGCGTTCACGGCGTTCACGGCGCGAGAATAGCCGCTGCCAATTGCTGATCCGAAGCGTCACGGGCGGCCGGCAACTGCGCCCGAATCGCACCGAAGGCCGCTTCTAATTGCGCGCCACGAATCGCGCCATTGCTGGCAACAAAGCTGGCGGCATCGTCGTGAGCATCCAGCACCACTTTCGAGTCACGAATCGAGGTGGTGGTGTCGGAGGTAAAGTTGAGGCTGCGATCGGTCACCCGTAGCAGCATATTGCTGGTGGCTTTCAGGGTTTGCGCCTGCGCGTTAACGGCAAACAGGCTCAGAACGACAGCGGCAATAAACAGCGGGCTACGCATACAAAACTCCAAGGCTAAACAAGGGCGAAACACAGCCAAGGATTATCGCCGATGTGCGCGGGTTATGCAGGTTTTGCCGGGGATTAAGCGGGGTGGTGGCGAGGCGCAGGAGAGTTGGCGGCAACGCTGTAAGGGCCGCGAGGTGCCGTAAAACGACGCGTAAGCTGGATTAGGCGCATGACCACGGAGCATCTGCCGATGCCTAGTCTGTTGCGCCGTAATCCAGCGGATCCATCAGTTGGCTAAAATCGCCTCGGCCAACTGCGCATCAGTGGCTTGCAGGCCTGGTTGCTGCTGATGGATATGCGCCAAGGCCGCCTCCAAATGCGCGCCACGGATCGCACCTTGGCTGGCCACGAAACTGGCGGCATCTTCACGGGCGGCGAGAATCACCTTGTTGTCTTTAGTTGACGACGAGGTGGCATCAGAGGTGGCACCAATGCCTTTAGCTGTCCATTCGGTGCTCATCATAAAGCTGGCGGCCGAGGCACCAGTGGTCAGTGTCAATAGTGCGGCTGCGCTAAGTAAACGAAGTGTGGACATGCTGAGACTCCTTAAGTGAATAAAACGCCCTGCGCTGGCAGGGCGTACTACTAACAAGGGTAGCCATGCGCGGATGCTGCGACCAGTGTTTTGTGCGGGCTGGGTGATTCGCTGATGCAGATGCTGGCTAACTGGTGACACAAAGTATGGGCGCTAGAGTCGATAGTAATGGGCTGTTAATAGAGTCATTATTCTCGGCCGCTTTTGAGCTGCTGAGTTGCTCTGAGTCGGGCCTAAATGTGCGCGTCGACGGACCCCTTTCGCTGCAGTTAGCCGGAGATAGCACTTGCTATGCCTAAGCAATACTGTTGCAATTATTAATTATTTAATTTGCTGCACCCGGCGCCTGCATAGTCCGCTGCTGTGTGTAACGGACAAGTTATGATCATTCTTGTTGGTTCAAAAATCGACCAGTCGACTATTCAGGCTTCTTTAGGTAAGCCTGAATACAGTTATTTTTTCCTACTCAAAGAGTTTTTGCCGGCGCTTGAGCAGATTGGCGAAGTCATTGCGGTTAAGGATACCGATGAAGTCGTAGCCTTAACCGCGCGTTATCGCGGCGAAGGCAAGGCGGTGGTATTCATTAGTTTCAGCCCTCCCCATCAGGTTCCGCTCGACTTACCATGCCCAACAGTGGCTGTGTTTGCTTGGGAGTTTGATTCGCTGCCAAGCATTTCCGCAGACGAAGCGAGGCAAGCGGCCCCAGGTGCTTGGCACAGTAATCCACGCAACGATTGGAGCCATGTATTCGCGCGCGTTGCTGGCACTATCACTACCAGTTGCGAAACTGCAGCCTTGGTTGAGCGTTGCGGGGATGGACGCTTTCCCGTGATTGCCCTGCCTGCGCCGATCTGGGCGCGTTACGACGATGTTTGCCCTGAGCAAGGCTGGCCCCTTGAAATGGGGCGGCGCAGCTTCCCGTTCGCAGGCCAGGTGATTGACAGCCGCACCCTGAAACTAGATCCAGAGAGTGTCGCCCACCGCCCCTATTCCGAGGCGAAACGCATTACCAAGGCCATGCTAAAGGGTTGGTGGCACGAAGTGCGCTTGTCGAAGACGCAAGCCCCTGCGATCACAGTCGAAACGATGCCGCCCACAGTCATGCCAGTCGAAGTGGATGGCATTGTTTACACCAGCGTGCTCAATCCCGCCGATGGCCGCAAGAACTGGGTCAGTCTGATCAGTGCCTTCTGCTGGGCCTTTCGCGACGAACAGAAGGCCACGCTGGTGCTGAAGATGACGCACAATGACATGGAACTCTATCGTGGTGACTTGCTTCTCCTGCTTGCGCGTCTGTCGCCCCTCCGCTGTCGGGTCTTGGTGCTGCATGGTTTTCTTGAGACCCCGCAGTACTTGCAACTGATTAAGGCCAGCACCTATTACGTTAATGCTTCATCTGGTGAAGGCTTATGCATTCCCTTGATGGAGTTCCTCTGTTGCGGAAAACCGGCGATCGCTCCTGCGCACACGGCCATGGCCGATTATCTGAGTAGCGATTTTGCCTTTCTTGTCGGTAGTTGCTTGCAGATAACCGATTGGCCCCACGACCCCAGTGGCCTGCAACAGACCCATAGCCACCGGCTGAACTGGGAGTCGTTGATGCAGGCCTATCGAGCCAGTTTTCCGCTTGCCAGTGCAGCACCGCGCTATCAAGTGATGTCACAGCAGGCGCGGGAGCACTTGCGCAATTTCTGCTCGCTGCAGCGGGTTAGCGGCGAGTTAGGGCCGTTCTTGCAACGCGCAGCGGCGAGCTCGGTGAGCCGGGAGCCGCAAGCATGAAGTTTCTCGTTTATTCCGAGGTCAATGCCGAGACCATAGCGAGCAGCCTAGGTCAGTCCGAATATAGTTATTACTTTGTCCTCAAGGAGTTCTTGCCGGTACTGCGCGAGCTGGGTGAGGTGCAGGTGGTCAAAGACCCTAGGCGGGAGGTTGATCGTCTTTATCGTCAAGCCCGGCGAGCGGGTAAGCCGTGCGTGTTCCTCTCCTTCACGCCGCCGCATAAAACCCCGCTGGGTCTAAGATGCCCTACCGTTCCGGTCATGGCCTGGGAGTTCGATACCATTCCCAGTGAGCACTGGTTTGGCGAGCGTGCGCAAGACTGGCGTTATGGCCTGCGCCGTTGCGGGCGTAGCATCACCCACTCAGGCCTGACGGTGAGTGCTATTAAGGCGGAAATGGGCGCCGATTACCCGGTGATCTCCATCCCTGCCCCGGTTTGGGATAAGTACGGCCCCTTGCGCTCACGCTTAGCCATGCAGGCTAGGCGTGAGCGGTTGACGCTAAAAGTGCGTGGCGTACTACTCGACAGTCATGCTCCATCCTTCTCGGCGCACTTACCCGCACGTGATGTTTTGCTCTCGACTGTCGCCGCCATGCGCAACCCGCGAGGCGCGGATTGTCAGGCTGCGGCTCTGCCAACGGTGCGTGAAGAGTCGTTGTTACGGATCACCTATCGTTACGCGATCGAGTGGTATCGCTTGGTCGGTCGCGAGCTGTTCGCGGACTGGTGGGTGCAGGTTAAGCAGCGCCTCCTCGGACGTCCGCTGGCAGTGACCAGCGCTCCGATCTTGGCGGCGCAGCAACCGTGTTGGCAGCCGGCTGATCACTCTTTAGAGCTGTCAGGGGTGGTGTTCACTTCGTTGTTCAATCCAAATGATGGGCGCAAGAACTGGAACGACATGTTGACCGCGTTTTGTACCGCCTTTCGCGATTGTGACGATGCCACCCTAGTGTTCAAACTTGGCAGCACCGATTACGAGTCGGCGATTAACGAGATGCTGATTTGCATGGCACGGTTGCCTAAGTTCGCTTGCCGCGTGGTGTTTATAAGTGGCTTTCTTGATGGCGAGGATTTCGAGGCGCTGATCGAAGCGAGTCAGTTTGTGGTCAACGCCTCTTATGGCGAGGGTCAATGCCTACCGTTGATGGAGTTCCTTTCTTGTGGCCGTCCGGCCGTGGCTCCACGTAACTCGGCGATGCTCGACTATATCGACGAGGAGGTGGGTTTTGTCGTCGATGGCTGGTTGGAGGCTAGGGCTTGGCCACAGGACCCGCGCGCCGCATTCCGCACCTGCCAGCAACAGATCGACTGGGCGTCGCTGGTAAAGGCTTATCGCGGCGCTTACGACTGCTTTAAGCAAAGTCCTGAGCGTTATTTACAACTCTCACAAAATGCTGTGCAGCGAATGGAGATCCATTGTTCTCGTCGAGTGGCTGAAGAGCGTTTAAGAAATTTTCTAAACCTTAATGAGGCGCATAGCCAGTGAACCCATTTGACTTATACCGTCGGCTAACAGGCACCGAGAGTGACCCGCGCAGCACTGAGGAAATTTGGCAGGAAACCGCTAGTCAGCCAGATTTCGTCGACTCGCGTAACTGTGGCTTGGTCGATGCAGTACAGAGTGGTTGGTACCTTGGCGAGACTAACGAACTATTCAAGGGCTTTGCGATTAGTGCCACAGACACGGTATTGGATGTCGGCTGCGGTGCGGGCGGGGCTACCTTATTCAGCGCCAATCGCGGTGCTCATGTGGTGTTCACCGACGTGGTTGCGGAGAAGATCGAGTCGCTCAAAGCCCGCGTTGCGCTAACGCCAGCACGTAAATTTGACGGTTTCGTCTCCGACAGCATTCCGCTGCCGCTGGCGGATGCCTGCATGACTCGGGTGGTTTCTATGGAGGTGCTGGAGCATGTTGAGGATCCAGCAGCTTTCTTGCGTGAGTTGGTGCGGGTTGGCCAGCCCGGCGCTTTGTACTTGCTAGCAGTGCCCGATCCAGTGGGGGAAAACATTCAGAAAGACTTTGCCCCTGAGTATTATTTTCAGTCGCCGAATCACATTCATATTTTTGAGCGTGAAGAGTTTGCGCGCTTGGTTACTGAGGCGGGTCTGGAGATTGTTCGCCGCGACTCCTTCGGCTTCTTTTGGACCTTTTGGCTGTTTCTTTACTGGTCGGTGGCGAAGCAGGCGAGCGGTGAAATGGAGGGCGTCTCGCATGACGTGGTGCAACCACCCTATCCGCCGATCCTCAACGATTGGGCCAAGCTGTGGTACCAAATTATCATGATGCCTGAGGCTGCGCCGATGAAGCAGGCGCTCGATCAATTGCTGCCGAAAAGCCAAGTGATCATCGCGCGCAAGCCGGAAAATGGCTGAGATGAGTCGGCGTATTACTGACATTGAGGTGTTACGAGCGGTCGCCGTACTCTTTGTGCTTTTTCAGCACCTCGGAAGCCTTTTTCCTTGGTCGTCGCCAACGTTAGAAATGCTGTATTCCTATGCGGGGGGGACTTTTGGCGTTGATCTGTTCTTCGCTGTTTCGGGTTTTGTCATCGCCCGTGACCTGATCCCTCGATTACTTAGCGTGCCTGATAGAGCAATGGCTTGGCGGACGGTGCTAGCGTTCTGGTTGCGGCGCATGTGGCGACTGTGGCCTTCTGCTTGGTTATGGCTGGGACTGACGTTGCTGGCGGTGTTGGTGTTTAATCGAAGCGGTGCATTTGGCAGCGTTGAAGCTAACGTGGAGGCGACCTTCGCCGGTTTTTTTCAGTACGCCAATGTGCGCTTTGCGCAAAACTTTATGGTTAGGGAGATAGGGGCCAGTTTCGTTTATTGGAGCCTTTCACTCGAAGAGCAGTTTTATCTGCTGTTTCCCTTGTTGATTTTGCTACTCAGACGCCAGCTTGGCTGGGCTCTGCTGGCTGTTGCGCTGATACAAATATGTATGCCGCGTAACCATCTGTATCTAATGATGTTCCGCACCGATGCGCTGGCGCTCGGTATTTTGCTGGCTCTTTGGAGTCATAAGTCATCATGGACGAGGGTGTTACCGGGGTTTTTGGCGCTCGGCCGCTGGGGCAACATGTTGTTTGCGTTGGCTTGTGTCTGTGTGATGGCTCTATTGAGCAGTCGTCTAGAGCTTACTCGTTATGCCATCGGCATTATCGCGATACTGTCGGCACTATTAGTGCTAATGGCTTCTTATGACCGCGACTTGTTGTTACCTAAAAGTTGGCTCAAGACACTGCTGGTCTGGATTGGTGAGCGCTCGTATGCCATTTACCTGATTCATGTGCCGGTGTTCTTCGCCACTCGTGAGTTGTTTTATCGTTTGTACCCGGAGCAAGTAGTCTCGGTGCAACTTACCTTCGCTTATCTGATTTGTGCGGCGGTGATGTTGACCGTGCTGGCACAACTTAACTTCCGTTTGGTTGAGATGCCTCTGCGCAAGTATGGTGCAGCGGCATCCATGCGGATATTGCAGCCCTTTACTAAGCGTCAAACTAGTTCAGTGGCGGCAGGTCCTATTCACTTCGCTAAATCTACTACTAAGGCCTAGATATGTTGCAGTTAGTGAAAAAAGGTATTCGCGCCACACTTGGCCGTCTTAGGCCGGTATTGGCCAGCGCACCTCAGGATATTCCTGCGGCAACAGTTAGCTCAACGCTAATGGATGCTCACCTGAGTGGTTGGTTTCACCATGAAAGTGGCGAGCTGTTTGAGGGTTTCCCAATCAATGCCGAAGATACGGTGCTCGATATCGGCTGTGGTGATGGGCCTTTTGCTCAGTTCTGTGCCGAGCGTGGCGCCGAGGTCATCGTTGCGGATATTGATGCGGATAAAATCGCTGCTCTGGCCGTCAGGTTGCGACAGACCTCTGCGCGGGCGATAACGCCCTTAGTTACCGATGCCAATCCGATTCCATTGCCGGATGGGCGCGCCAACAAAATTATCGCCATGGAGGTACTGGAGCATGTGGAAGACCCTGCCCAGTTCATGCGCGAGTTGGTGCGCGTGGCTAAACCGGGGGCGCAGTTTTTGCTGACGGTACCCGACCCTCTTGGCGAAAGTGTGCAGAAAAAGTTGGCCCCGGCCTCTTACTTTGAACATCCGAATCACATACGGGTGTTTCAGCGCGAAGAGTTCGAGCAGTTGATTCTCGATGCCGGCTTAATCATCGAACGACGCGCCGATTATGGTTTTTATTGGTCGGTTTGGTGGTTCATGTTCTGGGCTTGTAAGCAGGATCTCTCGCCGCCTTGGCATCCGTTGCTAGAAAGCTGGACGCATACTTGGAATTTGTTGCTGGCGATGCCTGACGGTCCGCGCATCAAGAAGGCGTTGGATGAAGCTATGCCCAAGAGCCAAGCAATAATTGCCCGCAAACCTGAATAGCACTTCCTAAGGACTACCTCGATGTTTTCTGTTTTTCGGCTAGGCCGCAGTTTGGCGTTCGCTAAACTGTATTGGCCGATGTTGGCCTGCGCGGCGCTGATCGGCACAGTGGTGCTATTTATTCGTATTGGCTTGGATTTCGAATTTCCCATCCCGTGGAATGATGAAACAGCCTTTACTTCGCAGGCCTTTGAGTTCAGTCGCACCGGCAGTTTTTTTGTCTATGGGTTAAACAGCGAGCGGGTGGTGATGTGGATGCCGCCCGGCTACATGCTGCTGCTTGCTGGGGTTTACAAGCTCTTCGGCTATAGCTTCGAGATATCCCGATGGGTTTCCACGCTGCTGTATTTGGGCTGCTTCGGCGTGGGCCTGGCGATTATTCGTAGCACTCTGATTGGCTGGCGGCAGATATTGGCACTGCTGTTGATGTTGCTGGCCTTCCTCTCCCCCTACTCGCTGGCAATTGCGAACATTGCCAGAATGGAGGGGCTGTACACGCTGATCTTTCTGCTCTCGTTGCTGGCGGCACTACGTGGCAAATATGCCCTAGGGCTGGCGCTGGTATTGCTGGGCGCGACCGTGCATTACAACGCGGTGTACTTCCTGCTGCCCTACGGCGTGCTGGTGTTGTGGAAGATTTTGCGTCGGGAAACCCTCAGTATCGGTCCGGGAGAGTTGCTGGCACTGGTCATCGCCGCGCTAGCCTTAGCTGGTTATGGCTTGTTTGTGATCAAGCACATCGACGGCTTCTGGCAAGACATGCGCTTTCAGTTTGACTTCAAGTTGGGCTCGCCGGTGATGGGCGGGCGTGAAGGTTGGACGCTGCTAGGCCTGGTTCTGTTGATTCCCTTTTTGCAGTTGATGGTGCATCGCCGGCTGGGTGCCGAGGCCCTGTTGTCGCTGTATGGCGTGGCCTTTATTGCCATGACCTTGAACGGCCACAATATGTGGTACAGCTTCGGTTATAACTTCGGTTTCTGGCTACTGTTGCTCGGCGTGTTGGTCAGTACGGCCTCGCTGAGCAAACTCTCGTGGCGTGTGGGTTGTGCGCTGATTGCCGGTGGCTTGCTCTACCAGTTGGGGCTGCATGCCAGCAGCGGTAATCCGCAGATCGATTCGCTCAAGCCACGTCTGTCGATGCTGTCCCGAGACTTCCTGCCCGCCAGCGAAATCGACAAGGTTCGCGTCTTCATTGCTGGCCTGCCGCCGGACACCTCTGTCTCGTTCGGCTACTCCGGTGTTGAACCGTACTTTTTTGCCGACTTCGCCCGCTCCGGCGCGCGCTGGACAGGTTCTGCACACAGCGTGACGCAGGTTTTTCCCGCGCGCAGCGTGGATTACCGGGTGCTGTGCGACAGCGCGATGTTTCCAGCCTATCTGGCTGTGTATGACTGGGATGGTTACTCGCGCAAAAGTCAGGACAGTGGTTGCGCTATTACCCGTTTGAGCAATGAGCAGGCTCATGCGCAGTGATGCCAAGAATCGCGAAATTGAACAGCTGCGTGCGGTTTCCATTTGTCTCGTATTGGTCGCGCATGTGATTTGGCTTTCGCCCTTTATCTACGAGCGCGTGGTGCCCCTGTTTCAGTACGCTAGCTTCGGGGGTGGGGTCGATTTATTTTTTTGCATCTCTGGGTATGTCGTCGCCAAGAGCTATTGCGACTACTTCGATCGCTACCGCACGCGCGCGCAGTTCTGGCCGGCTACCCGCGCATTCTGGCTACGCCGCGCATACCGACTGCTGCCGTCTGCTTGGCTATGGGTGGTAATCGGCTTGGTCTGCGCGATCTTTTTCAATCGCACTGGTGTCTTTATGGATGCCGAGCAGAATCTGAAAAGTGCCTTAGCCATTTTCAGCTTCACCGCCAACATCGCGCACATATATGGCTTGCTAGCGCCGAACAACGTGTACTGGAGTTTGTCGCTGGAAGAGCAGTTTTACGCGCTTTTGCCGCTGTTCCTGCTGCTGATTACTGGCCGGCGTGCCCGTATCATCGCGTTGTTGCTGGTGATTGCAGTGCAGTTCCCGCTGGCGCGCAACCCGTTTGGCGACCTCACCGCGCAATACCTCGCGTCGTTTCGAATCGACGGTTTCGCCTGGGGTATTTTGGTCTTTATGCTCTCCCGCAGCGCCTGGTATCTCCGGCTAGAACCGCGTTTTTTACTGCGCAAGCCCTTGGCTCTGGTCGCTACGCTGCTGCTGTTATTTCTGCTGGTGGCGGTGCCCGCGCAGCTGTTTGCCTGGTCGATCAGCATGGGCTTGCTGGCAATGATCGCAGCTGCGCTGGTGTGGCTTGCCTCTTACGGTAAGGGCTACCTGTTCGGCTACCAAGGCTTAACCGGACCCATGCAGTGGTTGGGCGCCAGATCCTATGGGATCTACTTGATCCATCTGCCGGTATTCAAATTCACCCATGAGGCGGCTACCCGGTATTTGCAGGCTTCAGGCCAAGCGCATTCCCTCGCCGTCGTGCCCTTCCTGCTGTTGTTCGCTGGTGTGCTGATCGTTCTGCTAGCTGAGGTCAACTTCCGCTATGTTGAAGAGCCGCTGAGGCGCCTTGGTGCTGAGCGTGCCAAGCGTAAGTTAGCGGCCCTAGAGGCGAGTGACAACGCCGAGAAAGAGCCTTTTCTCGTGCTAAACCAAGATAAGCAAAGGACCATCGCTTAAATCATGAACATGCCATCCGTATTCCTGCGCCCGTCCACGGCACTCGTTCTGACCATCCTTATATTGGGCGGTTTGTTGGGGCTGTATGGGTATGAGTTCTTCCAGCCGACGATTCAAATTGACGATGCTTACATTAGTTACCGCTACGCTCAGAATCTCGTCGACGGACATGGTTTGGTTTACAACATCGGCGAGCGTGTTGAAGGCTATACCAATTTTCTATGGACCTTGATGGTGGCAGGTGGCATTGCACTCGGTCTAAGTGGGTCTTTGGTGGGGCATTGGCTGGGTTTTGCTTCGGGTGTGTTGTTGCTGCTGGCCACCTACTTTTACAGTCGTAGCTTGTTGCCAAGGGATATGAAGTGGCTCGCTTTGGCTGCTCCGGTATTGCTCTACGCCAGCAACAGTTTTGCTGCATGGACCATTTCTGGTTTAGAAACGCCGCTCTTCGCCGCGTGGGTAACTGCTGCTCTAGTCGCGTTTTCGATCCAGCGCATGGGCTGGGCATTGGTTTTCTGTATCTTGGCCAGCCTGACTCGCCCGGAGGGGGCGCTGCTGGCCGCGCTGTTACTCGGTGTTGATTGGCTAGCGCAACTCATTGTCCAGCGCCCAAAGCGCCTGATGGAGCTGCTACGACTCTCGCTCCCCTGTTTGGCGTACGTCCTGTTCATCGCCGGGCTGACAGCGTCCCGTGTCGCCTATTACGGCGACATCCTGCCCAACACTTTCTACGCTAAGACGGGAGGTATTCCGCTGAGTTATGGGCCGGCCTATCTTTATCGCTTCCTCATTGATGGCGCGATCTTTCTGCTGGTTCCGGCGCTCGTAGCCTTGCGTTGCAAGGCATACCGCATTGGCTTCGCCTTCCTCGCACTGATTGCGGTCTATCTGATTGCCGTAGGGGGTGATGTGTTCTTCCATGGCCGCTTTCTGCTGCCGGTGTTGCCAATTTTGATTGCCGGGGCGTTGTTGGGCATTGCCGAAGCCGGAAAAGCCTCTACCAAGGTTGGCCTGCTGGCTGGCCTCGCGCTTCCTGCATTTGTCTTGTGTTCGCTCTACGGCATGTGGCCTCGCAATACAGACTTCCCCGCAGCGCTTGATGTTGAGTCCGTCTTGCCGTTGTCCGCGAAACGAGAGAGCGTGAAAGTCCCGACCTTGCCGTTGTCCGAGCCCTTTTTCGAGGCCGAGGTTGCCAAGTTACGTCGGCTCGATCCGCCTGCGAAGCTGGTGGCGGCGATAGGCATTGGTCAGATGGGCTACTTCGGTCGGGAAATGACGATTCTCGACTTGGTAGGTCTGACGGATCGTCATATCGCAAGAAGTGATAAGCAAGTTGAGGGTGCGCTAGTGTTTCCGGGCCATCAAAAATCCGATGCAGGCTATGTATTGTCGCGTCGCCCGGATGTCATCTACATCCCTAAATTGGGCGAGGCCGCATTCCTTCCAACTGTGGTGAGCTTGCATCGCGAACCGCGTCTGTCCCAGGAGTATCTTTGGGATGAGCAACTAGTGGCGTACGTGCGCCGCGCCGAGCTACGGCGGTTACCATAGCGTCCAAGATGGGTGAGTCATGGAACTACGGAATCGAAGCTGAGTCATCGTCAGGGTTTTGGATTGTTCTTTATAGGCTATATCGGCGAATCAGCTTTTGCAGTGGTCGTTCAAAGTAACGATGCGCGAGCAGGCTGCTGCTGATTAGTATTAAAAAATAACCGAGCAATAAAACAGGGCTGTAGAAAATGGCGCGATCGGGTAGTAACTCGGCAAATAGCGAGAAGAAGATCAGCTGCAATGGAAAGTGCAGCAGGTAGGATGCGTAGCTAATTTCGCCGAGCCAAGCGGTTCTCTCCCAGCCTCCCTTGCTCGCAGTTTCGCGGACGGCAAGGGTTAAAATTGTTATCGGCAGCAGCAGGCCCGTGACCCATAGTGCTTTTAGTCGATCCAGCCCGGCTCCACTCACCGTGCCGAACTTGCCCAACACAGCCTGCAGGCTGCCTAGTTCAAATTCCAGCAAGGTCAGCAGCCAAGTCGATAAGCAGATCAGTAGTAATGGTTTTGCGCACCTGTAGATAAACCCTCCAGCTAGAAGTTTCTGGTAGGCAAAATAGACCAGCGCTCCCATATAAAACGAGAACAGTCCTCGCCCTATGAGCGCGGAATAATTTTGAAGATACAACCCGGAAATGGCGAGTAGCAGCGCATATATCGCCCGCGTGGGAAGCAGCCGAGTTATACAAAAAAACACAGCATAGAGCAGCACCTCAACGGAAACCGACCATATTGGTGCATTAAAAGAGAAGCCTTTTTCTAAACCCCAAGCCGAGGCAAAAAACAGATTAAGAATGAAGTGATAGGCATCGTTAAGCGGATACACGAAATACGCGCCGTGGCTGCGCATGTATAGCCATTGCAGACACGCCACCAATAGTAAAGTTGCCAGATGTAATGGATAGAGTCGAGACAGGCGTAGAAAGAAAAAGCGCCGAGTAGTGACGCAGCGTTTCCGAATTTTTTCAGCGTACAACCAAAAAAATATGAAGCCTGAAAGTGCGAAGAAGAAATCAACGGCAAACCAGCCCTTTTCATAAAACAAAAATAACACTGAATAGAAGGGTTGTTCTTCGCGTTGAAACGCGCCAGGAACTGGGCCATTAAAGAAAAAATGCTGCCAGTGCCAAAGCACCACAGCGAGGGCTGCAATGCCTCGCGCAAAGTCGAGGGAGTGAAGGTGTCGAGCGCCACTCGCATCGGAGTTATGTTGTTGAGATGTCCGCATGCGGCCCTAGCTATCAGTAGTCGGGTTTCGTGATGGTTAGTTCAATTGCAGGCTTTTAAAGGCCATCGCTAATACGCGAGGATCTGCAGTTTTCGGCTGTCGAGCATCGGGTAAAGCGAAACGCAGAACGTTGTTATCTGTTTGAATGATCCCCTGCTGCAGCGGAATGTTCAGCGCTATATCTGCGCCGTCCAGCTCGGTTGCATAAATACGTTGCTCGTTGAGAAATACCTCGATGCGCTGACGCCCGAAACTGTTTACTGAAAGAGTCAGTTCAGTCGGTAACGGTACTTGCTTATCGAGCATGAAAGTAATGCTTGAGGAGTTGCCAACGCTCCAGCGGTGAAGCGGCTCGGCCGGGTACCAGCTTTGAAATAGCAGTTGTTGACTGTTGTGGTCGTAGGGCTGCGCAATGCTGAGGGCTTGCAGTCGTATAGGGCGTAGTCCATGGTTGAAGGTGTTGAATAGGCACAGCCCTTCACATTGATCAGAAGGCACGACTCGATACTGTGGCCGCATCTCCGGCGGGCAAGTCTCTGCGTCGGTATATAGAAAGCCCATATGTCGCCATGTGGTACAGGCCTTCATGCCCTGACGATCTAACTCCAGAAGCAGCCCGGCCATAAATGGCCAAAGATCGTGATTGGAATAATCGATGGAGGCCATTTGTTCGGGGGGCAGATCGCGGCGCATAAATTCGGCGAATTCGCTGAACTCATTACTTTTTTGTTCCACTTGTTCAGGGCTTTGTTTAAACGGCGCCAATAGATAAACCAAGAAAAAACAGGCGAACACTGCTAGGACTTGTATTGGCAAAGATTGGTTAAAGCGACTCAGTGTTTCGTTGAGTGCAGACATCAATACCACCGCTAGCAGTAGCGGCGCGATGCCCGTGGAAAACAAAGCGACGAAATCATAAAGCGGTGCTGGGGTACGCTTGTAGTACAAGACTAAGAGTAAGACTGTCCCAAGCAATAGCGCGCTAGCCTGCAGCGCTGGACGAACAGCACTGTAGCGGGGGCGTAGGGCCAATAGCGTTGTTATACCTATGCCCAAGGCCAGCCAGAAGCCGTCAGGCGGCAACAAACTGCGGATGAAACTGAGCATTTCGAGCCAGTTAGGTTTTGGTAGGAAGCTAAAGCCATGTTGCGCGTACAACAGCTTGCTCAGATTGCTCGGTGATATGTATAGCGCGTCGTAAGCAATAGGCAGCACGAAAACGCCGGCAATTAGCGCCGAAGCTGTCATCGAAGCCGTGATTGTCGCTCGTGAAATTCCGGTTTTTTGCCGAACCCGCCAGCCCAGTAGTAGTGCCACCGTCAGTGGCAGCAAAGTAAACAGCGGCATGGTGGCGTAGCCATGAATCAGTACACAAGTTAGCAGCGTGGCTAAGGGCAGTAGTCGTATGCGGCCTTGTATCAGCAGTAGGCAGCAGACCATAAAGGCCAGATAGGGTGCGATTAGTCGGTGTGGCATCCACAGGCTTACTAAGTCGGCACCTAGATAGCCGCAAAGGGTAAATACCGTGAGTGTTGCAGGCCAAAAGCGCAGCTTACCGAACAGGAAGAGGCTGAGTCCGCCGCCCGTAAAGCCTAGCAGTAGCGTGGCCATAATCGTTTGGCCGAAAAGCCAGATGTGAGTTTGAGACAACCCGCTGCGCTCAAGGCCGAGCTCGAACAGGTAGTTGTAGTAGAACCAGAACGGCCCCGGATGATTGAACTCGTAGCGCGAATAGTGCCCGACCAAGAGCATGCCTTCGTCGCGAATCCGATTACCGAGCAGCATATCTGCGGCGAAGTCCCATGCGGGCACCCCGCCAGCAATCAACGAGTTCCAGCCCAGGCTAAGCAGTAAAAGGCCCGTGAAGCCGAGTAGCAAAAGCGCCGTGGCTTGAGCTGAAAGACAGAGTTTCACAGTGACAGTCGCTTGAAGAGCCGCTCCGGCACGCTGCGGATGACGCACATGATTAAGAACCAGAAGCCCGGCGTATAAAGCACGTCCTTGTTCTTCTCGATCGCGTTATCAATATCCAGAGCAACTTTTTCCGGAGTGGCCCACAGCGGGCCTTTGGGAAAGGCGGCGGTCATTGGGGTATCGACGAAGCCGGGTTTGATGGTCAGCACCTGTACGCCGCTTTTATGCAGGCGGTTGCGCAAGCCCTGTAGGAAGATGCTCAAGGCGCCCTTGGCGGTGCCGTAGATATAGTTGGATTGCCGGCCGCGGTCGCCGGCGACCGAGCCGATCACGGCAATGCTGCCATGGCGTTGCTGTTCGAAGTGATTGGCTAGCAATGTCAGCAGGGCAATGACGCTGAGGGCGTTGGTTTGCAACTCCTGCAGGGTTAGCTCGACGCTCTGCTCGCAGGCTTGTTGGGCGCTGAGGGTGCCGTGGGCAATCAGTACCCGATCGAGGCCATTTAGTTCGGTTTTGACCTGTTCCAATAGCGCTTGATGGGTGTCCAGAGCGTCGTTCGCCTCGAAGCTGGCGCAGTGCACGGCTGTGGCGCCGCGTACGCGCAGATCCTGCGCCAGGCTCTCGAGGCGCGAGCTGTTGCGCGCCAGTAGATACAGGCTGTGGCCTTGGGCGGCGAAACGTTTGGCGCAGGCTTGGGCAATCGCCGAGGTGGCGCCGATGATGAGGATTTTTTGCATGGGTTTAGTCCAAGCCGAGCCGGCGCGATTGCAGGGAGGCGAATTTGCCAAGGGCGCCGTATTGGGCGCGAATTTCTTGAAACTGCTGCCAGTTGGGCTGGCTTTGTTTAAACGTGGCCTCACTCATGCGTGCGTCTTTGGCCAGATACAGGCGGCCGCCATAGGCCAAGACCATGCTGTCCAATTCGTCCAATAGCTCCAGCAGGCCGGCCTCCAGTTTGAAGTCGAGCGCTAGGGTGTAGCCTTCCATGGGGAATGACAGCAGGTTGGAGTTGGCGGCGCCGAAGGTTTTCAGCACGGCCAGGAAGGAGCCACGATGGGAGCTGGAAATGCGTTCAAGAATGGCGCGCATGCCTTGCAGGCCTGCGGTTTTGGGGATGACAAATTGATACTGCACAAAGCCCTGTTTGCCATACAGGCGATTCCACTGCTGAATGCCATCCAGCGGGTAGAAGAAGCTCTCAAAAGATACCCGTTGCTTGGACTCAGCCTTACGGATGCGCTGGTAGTACAGCTCGTTAAAGGCTTGTACTGAGTAGCGGTTAAGCAGCGCGGCGGGCATGTCCAGCGGTACGCTCAGCGCTCGTTTGGCGGGCAATAGTAGTTGGCCGTCGCGGGCATGCTCGCCGACCATTAACAGTGAGCGGCCCAGTGCTGCACCGCTGGCTAGGCAGTCGATCCAAGCGACTGAATAGGTGCTGGCGCTATGGGCTTCAAACAGTTGTAGGGCTTCTTCGAGGTTGGCGGCCTTGTAGGTGGTTTGCTGGATATAAGCGCTTTCGATACGCAGCAAACGCAAGCTAGCGGCGACAATTAGCCCGGTCAGGCCCATGCCGCCGCAGGTGGCGTGAAACAGTTCGGGGCGTTCAGTGCGTGAGCACAGAACCTGCGAGCCGTCGGCCAGCAGCAGCACGATGCTCTCAACGCAGGCGCTGAAGCAGCCATGCAGATGATGGTTTTTGCCGTGCACGTCACTGGCAATAGCCCCGCCGATACTGACGAACTGGGTGCCGGGGGTGATCGGCAAAAACCAGCCGCGCGGTACAAAAACATCCAGTAACTCGGCCAAGCTTATGCCGGCCGCGCAGGTTAGCTGGCCAGTATGCGCATCGAAGCTGTGCAGGAGGTTGAGGTGGCGCGTGCTGATTAATGTGTCGGCCAGCGCGCTGTCGCCATAGCTGCGGCCCATGCCACGGCCCAGTACTGGGCCATTTTCGCTTAACAACTGTGCGGTATCCGGCACGTTTTGCGGTTGCATCAGTTTCGCGTCATGCTGCGGGTAGCGGCCCCAACCGTGAGTCAGCATGTTGATTGCTCCTGGGGGCGAAATACAAAGCGTTTATCCAGCGCGTACTTGCTTACATAGCCAATGGCCAGGCCGATTACGCCGCCGAGGTAGCGCATCTGGTCGCTGCCAAACAGTGTGTGGAAGGACAATTCGAAGCCCCAGAACACCGCTGTGGTAATCAGCCCTGTCGAGGCATAAAGCATGAAGACTTTGCTGTCTTGTGCGGTATTTTCGGCTTTAAAACGGAAAATATAACGTTTATCTAGAGCGTATTTAACAATTAGGCCGATGCCAGTACCGACCATAATCGACAATGCGATAGCATAGGCGCCCGAGTAAACCAGCAGAAAGCCGGCTTGTGCGCCGATATTGGTTGCCGTCGCGATCGCGGCAAGAAGCGCGTAGATAGCTGCCAGTTTCATGAGTCTTCCTAAACCCCGCCGAGGCAAAATGGCATGCATGCTACCGTAGCGCCGCGCTCGTCTCTAGCGCAAATTCGAGGGATGCTAGCGTTGATGCGCCCTCGTCAGTGGGTGAAAAATGCCTTCGTGTTCGCGCCGCTGATTTTTGCCGGTGAATTTCTCAAGTTGGAGTCGATCGAGAAGGTCGCGCTGGCAGCGCTGATCTTCTGCGTGGCCTCATCAGCCACTTATATCCTTAACGATTTTAGCGATATCGAACGCGACCGACGTCATCCGAAAAAATCCAAAAGCCGGCCTTTAGCTTCAGGCTTGGTGTCGGTGCCGCAAGGGTTAACTTTGTTGTTGGTGCTGTATGCCGTGCTGCTGGCGGCCTGGTTTGTGATGCCAGCGGTGCTCTATGTGGTGCTGGGCTATCTGTTGCTTAATCTGGCCTACACCTTCGTACTCAAGCATCAGCCGGTAATAGATATTTTCACTATTGCGATTGGTTTTGTCTTACGCGTGTATGCCGGCGCCATGGCGCTGTCGGTGCCGGTATCGTCGTGGATGTTCGTGACCACCCTGTGTTTGGCGCTGTATCTGGCGGCGGTGAAGCGCGGCCAAGAGCTTGCCAGCAATGGCAGTGAAAGCCGCGAGGTGCTACAGCACTACACGCCAGCGCTACTTGATCGCTATGCCGAGATGGCAGCCACTGGCGCCCTGCTGTTTTACAGCCTGTTTGTGATGACTGCGCGGCCGGCGCTGGTGATGACCATTCCGTTGGTGCTCTATGGGCTTTATCGCTACTGGTTTATTGTCGAATCTAAAGACGGCGGTGAGTCGCCCACCGATGCCTTGCTGGGCGACTGGCAACTGCTGCTGACGGTGGCAATCTGGGGCGTTGTATCGGCCGTTTCGATCTGGCCGGAGCACTCGCTATGACTCTCGACCCGTCCTATGCACTCACACCCTTTGTTGCATGGCTGCTGGCCGGCTGCAGCAAGTTCGCTATCAACAGCTTACGGGCTAAGCGTTTGGCCTTCGACTTGATCGGCTACGGCGGCATGCCGAGCAACCACAGCGCTATTGTTAGCAGTATGGCGGCGTTGATTGCGCTTAAAGAAGGCATTGCCCATCCGGCTTTTGGGGTGGCGGTTACCTTGGCTTTTATCGTGTTGCTGGATGCCAGCAGCCTGCGCAAACAGGTGGGCCTGCATGCGCAGGCAATCAATACGTTGTCTGCCGCTCAGCCATCAAGCCCCTTGCGTGAACGTATGGGCCATAGCCGTGGCGAAATACTCGCCGGGCTTTTGGTAGGCGCTGGCTCGGCTTGGTTGGTGTGCTATGTGCTGGCGGGTTGGTGCCGTCAGCTATTGAGCGTGGTCTTGTGAGGAGCGTTCACGGATGAAAAAGCTTTTAATTACCGGTCTAAATGGCTTTGTGGGCTGTCATCTGCAGGATCTAATAGAGTCTATGCCGGACGGGCCTTGGCAGTTGCTTGCGTCTAAACCGCATGACCTGCTGGATTGTGCGTCCTTGGACGCATGGCTGCAGGATGAGTGTCCGGATGCCGTCATTCACTTGGCCGGCCAAACCTTTGTGCCTGAGGCGTTTCGTGATCCGCAGCGCACCTTGCAAGTCAATCTACTGGGTACTTTGAATTTGCTGCAGGCGCTTAAGCGTCGGGGCTTCTGCGGTACCTTCCTGTATGTCAGTTCCGGTGATGTATATGGTCAGGTCATGGAAAGTGACTTGCCGGTCGTCGAAACCTTGGCTCCGCGGCCCCGTAATCCTTATGCCGTGAGCAAGGTTGCCGCCGAGTTGTTGTGCCAGCAGTGGAGTTATAGCGAACCTTGGCGGATCATAGTCGCCCGCCCGTTTAACCATATTGGTCCTGGACAGGGTGAGGCATTCGTTATCCCGAGTATGGCGCGTCAGCTGGTTCGCGTGCGTCACGGTTTGCAACCAGCGCAGCTGGAGGTCGGCGATGTTGATGTAACCCGTGACTTTCTCGATGTCCGTGATGTGCTGCAGGCTTATCTGGCGTTGTTGGAACAGGGGCGCAACGGCGAGGTCTACAACGTCTGCTCTGGCGTCGAGTGGCGAGTGCGCGACCTGATCACGCAGATGGCCAGCTTGGCCGGCGTCGAAGTTGAATTGCTACAAGATGCCGGCCGTTTGCGTTTGTCTGAGCAGCGGCGGGTTGTGGGATGCAGTAAAAAACTACAAAAAGAGACTGGGTGGAAGCCTAGCGTATCGATCACGGAGACCCTGCAGAGCGTGCTCTCTGACTGGGAAGCAAGAGAACTATAAGAATGTCTAAATCTGCATTGATTACGGGTATAACCGGCCAAGATGGTGCTTATCTGGCCAAGCTGTTGCTGGAAAAAGGCTATGAGGTTCATGGCTTGGTGGCTAGGCGCAGCAGCGATACCCGCTGGCGGCTACGTGAACTAGGTGTTGAAGGTCAAATTCGCTATCACGAAGGTGATTTGGCCGACGCCTGCTCAATTCAGCGCGCGGTAATCAAAGCCAAACCGGATGAAATCTACAACCTCGGTGCCCAGAGCTTTGTTGGCAGCTCTTGGGATCAGCCGGTTACCACTGCGGTGGTCGATGGTATTGGTGTCACTCATTTGCTCGAAGCGATTCGCCAGTTCGCGCCACAAACGCGTTTTTATCAGGCTTCGACCAGCGAGATGTTCGGTTTGATTCAGGCCGAGCGGCAGGACGAGAACACCCCGTTCTACCCACGCAGCCCCTATGGCGTGGCCAAGTTGTATGGCCACTGGATCACCGTTAACTACCGCGAAAGCTTCGGCCTGCACGCCTCCAGCGGCATTTTGTTTAACCACGAGTCGCCGTTGCGCGGCATCGAGTTTGTCACCCGCAAGGTCACCGATGCCGTGGCCCGCATCAAGCTCGGCAAACAAACTGAGTTGCGCTTGGGCAATATCGACGCCAAGCGTGACTGGGGCTTTGCCGGCGATTACGTTGAAGCCATGTGGCTGATGCTGCAGCAAGATGTCGCCGATGACTACGTGGTGGCCACCGGTGTAACTACCACGGTGCGCGATATGTGCAAGCTGGCCTTTGCCCATGTGGGCTTGAACTATGAAGACTATGTGGTGATTGACCCGCAGTTCTTCCGTCCGGCTGAGGTTGAAGTGCTGTTGGGTAATCCGGATAAGGCTGAGCGCAAGTTGGGTTGGACGCCGAAAACCAGCTTGGCCACGTTGATTGAAGGGATGGTTGACGCGGACATGCGCCGCGTGAGCAAGGAGTAAGGCGGCATGATTATTCCCGTTATTCTCTCCGGTGGTGCCGGTACGCGCTTGTGGCCGGTATCGCGTGAGGATCACCCCAAGCCTTTTATGCGCTTGCCGGATGGTCAGTCGCTGCTGCAAAAAACTTACTTGCGCGCTGCCGGCTTGATTGCTGAGGGTGACGAGATCGTTACGGTAACCAATCGCGAGCATTATTTTGAAAGCCGCGATCACTTTGCCGAGGCCAAGCTGAGCCTTTACCACGCGCGCTTTTTGCTTGAGCCGCAGGGGCGCAATACCGCCTCGGCACTGGCGGTGGCGGCGCTGGCTTTGGCTGCTGAGTACGGCGAAGAGGTGGTGCTGGTGGTAATGGCCGCCGATCACCTGATTCACGATATAGCTGGGTTTAAGGCGGCCACCGAGCATGCCGTGAGCTTGGCGCGTCAGGGGCATTTGGTCACGTACGGGATTCGTCCCACGGCGCCAGAAACTGGCTTCGGTTATATCGAGGCGGGTGATGCGCTGGATTCGCAGGGCGGTTGTCGGGTACTGCGGTTCGTTGAGAAACCCAATCAGGCCACCGCGCAAGAGTACCTTGAGAGCGGCCGCTTTTTGTGGAACTCAGGGATGTTTTGCTTTACGGCCGGCAGTCTGATCAGTGAGCTGCAGCTGCACGCTCCCGAGTTGCTGGAGCTGGCCCGCGCGTGCGTGGCGCTAAGCCCTCGCTCGGAAGGCGCGAATAGGCAGATGCACGAGTTGCACGCCGCCAGTTTTGCCGCCTTGCCGGATATTTCCATCGACTATGCACTGATGGAACGCTCAAAAAATGTGGCGGTAGTGCCTGCCGTATTTGACTGGAGTGACATCGGTTCGTGGACCGCCTTACGTGACCTGCTTGTGCCCGACGCGGAGCAAAATCGTGTTCAAGGTGATGCGATCTTTATCGACAGTCGTAACACCTATGTGCAGAGCCAAGGACGCTTGGTGGCTACGGTCGGTGTCGACAATCTGATCGTGGTCGAAACCCCCGATGCGATTCTGGTGGCGCATGCCGACCGCGCCCAGCAAGTGGGCCAGGTTGCCAAGCGGTTGAAGCTGGAAAACCATCAAGCCTATCGCCTACATCGCACGGTATCGCGCCCTTGGGGTACCTACACGGTGCTAGAGGAAGGTCCGCGCTTCAAGATCAAGCGCATCGTGGTCAAGCCCGGTGCCGCACTGTCGCTGCAGATGCACCATCATCGCAGCGAGCATTGGATTGTGGTGCAAGGTATGGCGCGGGTGGTTAACGGTGAGCGCAGCCTGTTGGTTAACAGCAATGAGTCGACTTTTATTCCCGCAGGCCATAAGCATCGCCTAGAGAATCCGGGCGTTATTGACTTGGTGATGATCGAGGTGCAGAGCGGCGAGTATCTTGGTGAGGACGATATCGTTCGTTTCGAAGATCAATACGGCAGGGTACAGTAATGGCCGTAAACATGGCCCGCGCGGTATGGAATTACCGCGGTTTTGTGTTGGGTAGCGTGCAACGTGAGTTTCAGGCGCGCTATCGCAACTCATTGCTAGGGGCGCTGTGGACGATCCTCAATCCGCTGTCGATGATCATTGTTTACACGGTGATCTTCTCTCAGTTGATGAAAGCTCGATTACCTGGGGTGGATAACGGCCTAGCCTATGGCATTTTCTTGTGTGCTGGGATTCTTACCTGGGGTTTTTTTGCCGAAGTTATTAGCCGTAGCCAGTCGGTATTTCTCGAACACGCGAATCTGATCAAGCGGTTGAGCTTTCCGCGTATCTGCTTGCCGTTGATTGTGGTGCTGAACGCTGGGGTGAACTTCACCATCATCTTCGCGCTATTTTTGGGCTTTTTGTTGGTGACCCAGAACTTTCCCGGCTGGGCGGTGCTGGGCGTGATTCCGGTATTGCTGATCCAGATTGCCTTCTCAATAGGCCTTGGCATCATTCTCGGTGTGCTCAACGTGTTTTTTCGCGACGTTGGGCAGCTAATGGTGATTATCTTGCAGTTCTGGTTTTGGTTTACGCCTATCGTCTATCCGCTATCGATTTTGCCCAAGAGCATTCAGTCGCTGATCGTGCTTAATCCCATGGCGCCATTGATGACTGCCTATCAGGGGATCTTTGTGTTTGGCCGCTGGCCGGACTGGATGTCGCTCTGGCCAACCGCGCTGCTGGCGGTGGTGCTGTGCTTGCTTGGCATGCGCCTGTTTCGTAAGCGCTCCGGTGAAATGGTGGATGAACTCTGATGGGCAGTATCAAGGTCACGCAACTGGGTAAGGCTTACAAGCAATACCCTACACGCTGGTCACGCTTGGCCGAGTGGCTGCTGCCCTTCGCCGGCCCGCGTCATCGGCTGCACTGGGTGCTACGCGATATCAGCTTTGAGGTTAAACCGGGAGAAGCGGTAGGTCTAATCGGCGCCAACGGCGCGGGCAAAAGTACCTTGCTCAAGTTAATCACCGGCACCAGCAAAGTCAGCGAAGGCACAATCGAGTTTCAGGGCCGTGTGGCGGCTTTATTAGAGTTGGGTATGGGCTTTCATCCCGAGTTTAGTGGCCGTCAGAATGTGATTATGGCCGCTCAATTGCTAGGTCTGAACTTGGCTGAAATCCAAGTGTTGATGCCAGAAATTGAAGCTTTTGCCGAGATTGGCGAGGCTATCGATCAGCCGCTGCGGACCTATTCAAGCGGCATGCAAATGCGCTTGGCCTTCAGTGTGGCCACGGCTCGCCGTCCAGACATTTTGATCGTCGACGAGGCGTTGTCGGTGGGCGATGCGTATTTTCAGCACAAGAGTTTTGAGCGCATTCGCCAGTTTCGTCGCGAAGGCACGACCCTCTTGATCGTTTCCCATGACCGCTATGCCATCCAGTCGATTTGTGATCGTGCATTGCTATTGCACGATGGTGTGCTGGCGCTGCAGGGTAAGCCCGACACGGTGTTGGATTACTACCATGCCCTGATGGCTGATCGCGAAGGCAAAACGATTAGGCAGGAGATGCTCGGCTCAGGCCATGTTCAGACGATTTCCGGCACGGCTGAGGCGGTGATTGCCGGCGTACGCCTGCTGGATGCCGAAGGGCTGGGGCTCGATGTGGTGGAGGTCGGTAGCGCAGTAGTGCTTGAGGTTCAGGTGCAGGTACAGCAACCGATTGAGCAGCTAGTGCTGGGCTTCATGATCAAGGACCGCTTTGGTCAAGCGATGTACGGCATTAATACCCAGCGCATGGAGCAAATGCTCGAATCACTGCAACCTGGTGAGTTGCTTACATATCGTTTCGCATTTCCAATGCGGCTAGGCCAGGCCCACTATTCGGTCTCCCTTAGTCTTTCGAGTCAGGATTCGCACCTAGATAAGAATTACGAGTGGCGCGATTACGGCCTGGTCTTTCATGTCATTAACTCCACCCGTGAGAACTTTGTCGGTTGTGCTTGGTTGGATGCGCAGATCAGCATAGATCGCCCGCACTATTCACAACAAACCATCAGCAGTTCGGCGGTGTTGCAGTGACCCGATTGCTGGTTGAGTGCACCAATGTATTTCGCAATCCACGGGTTAATTCAGGGATCCAGCGGGTAGTCCGTAACATTGTTCGGCATCTGGCTGATCAATCCGCCCCGGTTGAATGCATCCCGGTAATCTTTGCTCGTGGCAGGCTTTATCGGGTCAACAAGTTAACGCCAGATCCGGTGGATGACACACTACTAGGTCGCACCTATGAGTTATTGGAGCGCTTAAACGGTGCTTTCTGGCGCGCCCATGGCCGTTATGAAAATCATTGGCCGATGACGCGCGTGCACAATCTCCGTCGCGCCTTCTACCTGCTCAGTCGTGTGCTGAATCTACCCATAGGCTTAGGGCTGCGTACCTTGCGGTTACTGGGTTTTGACCCCCTGCTGCTGCGCGCAGAGCCTTTCGAGGCGCGTATGGGTGATCAGCTAATCCTCCTCGACTCCTCTTGGCATGAGGCGCACTTTGGGCAAATCGAGCAACTTAAGCGCGAAGGTGTTGGCATCGTCGCTGTGTTCTACGATCTGATTCCGCTCAGTCGCCCGGAGTTTTTTGATGAGCGCCTCAGTGCGGTTTTCAGCACTTGGTTTGACTGGGTGATACATACGGCGGACGGCTATATGGCTATCTCGCGCAGCGTGCGTGATCAGCTGAAGGGCGAGCTGAACGAGCGCTTAGGTGCAGCGGCCGCAGAAAAGGCTTGGTATGGTTATTTCCATCTGGGCTCGGAACTTGATCTGGCTCGGAAGGAGCTATCGCCACCAGTTGCGTTAGCTCAGCTGTTTGACGCCGAGGCGTCGGTTTATCTTGCCGTCAGCACCATCGAGCCACGGAAGAATCACGCCTATTTGCTGGACGCCTTCGAGTTGCTTTGGGCGCAAAATTGCCCCGCTCGGCTGTGCATCATCGGCCGGGTTGGCTGGAAGTGCGAAGCGCTGATCAAGCGTATCGAAACGCACCCCGAGTTTGGCCAGCGCCTGTTTATGTTCAATCAACTGGATGACAGCGGTCTGGAATACGCCTACTCAAGGTCTAAGGCGCTCGTGTTTTCATCCCATGACGAAGGCTTTGGTTTGCCCTTGGTGGAGGCCATGCAGCGTGGGCTGCCCGCCATGGGTAGCGATATTCCGGTGTTCCATGAGGTGGGCGGCGAGTTCATGGCGTATTTCGACCTGCAGACGCCCCAAGCTCTCGCTGACTTGGTGACTCGATTTGAGCGCAGTGGCGAGTTCCCTGCGCCGGGTCGGTTGGCCGACTGGCATTGGATCGGCTGGCGCGGCGCTTGCGGGCAGCTGATCGCCGGCATACTGACGGAAGTTGCGCTGCAAGCCGGAGCGCCGCGACAGGAACATGCCCATGCGGATCGCCCTTAACGCCGGCATCCTCCGCGCACCGCGCACCGGCATTGGCCAGTATCTGGTCGAGTTGGTGCAGGCGCTGGCGGCTTATCCCGAGTTTGAGTTGACACTGTTCAATGGTTGGAATTGCTCGTCTGAGCTGCCTGCCGCCGCGCTGCCGGGCTATTCGCGGGTGAGTGGGTTGATCAAGCGCTGCGTGCCTAATGCCTATGCTTTGCGTCGCCGGATCGAGCAGCAGCGTTTCAGTCGCGGCAGTATGGGCGTCGATCTCTACCACGACCCGAGCCTGTGGCCGTTCGAGTTCGACGGGCCGATGGTGATGACCCTGCACGACCTGACCCACGTGCACTTTCCCGAAACCCAACCGGCCGATCGTTTAATCGAGATTGAGCGGCACGCAGCCCGTAGCGTCGAGCGGGCGCAGCGAATTTTGGTCGATTCGCAGTTTATCGGCGATGAAGTCTGCCGCCATTACGGCGTGCCGGTCGAGCGGGTGGTGGTGGCGCCATTAGGTTGCGCCGCGCGCTTTCATCCGCGCACACCTGTTCAGTTGGCGGCGCCGTTGCAAGCCTTGGATTTGCAGCCGGGTCGTTATCTGTTGTGCGTCGGCACCTTGGAGCCGCGTAAGAACCTGCAGTTGGCCTTGCACGCCTATGAGTTGTTACCGGCCTCGCTGCGTGCGCAGTACCCGTTGGTCATCGTCGGCATGCCGGGTTGGCGCCCAGAGCAGCTGGCGGAGCCCTTGCAGCGCTCGCTGGCCACCGGCCAGGTGCGCCTGCTGGGCTACCAGAGTGATGCGACTCTCGCCGAACTACTGGCCGGGGCGCGGCTGCTGCTGTTTCCTTCGCTCTATGAAGGCTTCGGCTTGCCGGTGCTGGAGGCGATGGCCAGTGGTACGCCGGTGATCCTCAGCCACAGTTCGGCCTTGCCGGAAGTGGCGGGCGCCGCCGGAACCTATATTGATCCGCAGGACGAGCGCGCCTGTGCCGAGGCTATTCAGCAGTTAATTGATGATCAGTCAGAGTGGCAGCGTTGCCGCGAGTTAGGCTTGCAGCGCGCTGAAGTGTTTTCGTGGGGACGCTGTGCGGCCGTTACCGCCAGTGTTTACAAACAGGTCCTGGAGGGCTGATGCGCGTTTTACATTTTTTCAAAACCTACCTGCCTGAATCCGTGGGCGGCATCGAGCAGGTGATATTCCAGCTTTGCCAGAGTGGCATAGCCCACGGCGTGCACAGTGAGGTGCTGACCCTTAGCGCCAATCCTGAGCCGCGTGAGGTGATGGTCGCCGATCACAGGGTGCACAGGTCCAAGCTGGACGTGCAGATTGCCTCCACAGGATTTTCCTTCAGTGTATTCAAGCGCTTTCGGACTCTAGCGGCGCAGGCGGACATCATCAATTACCACTTCCCGTGGCCGTTTATGGATCTGGTGCACTTCGCCTCGTCGGTGAATAAGCCTGTGGTGGTGACTTATCACTCCGATATCGTGCGGCAAAAAAACTTAATGCGCGTTTATAGCCCGCTGATGCATGGCTTCTTAAAGCGCGCCGACCGGATTGTCGCGGCATCACCTAATTATCTGGAGACCAGCCCGGTGCTTAAGCGCTATCGGGATAAAACCCTGGTGATTCCTTACGGCTTGAATCGTAGTGGTTATCCGGTGCCCAGTGAGTCGTGCTCGGCAGGCTGGGAGCAGCGCTTTGGTCGGCGTTTTTTTCTGTTTGTCGGGGTGATGCGTTACTACAAGGGCCTGCATATTCTGCTCGAGGCCGCGCAGGGCACCAATTACCCTATTGTGATAGTTGGCGCTGGGCCTCTGGAGCAGGAGTTGCGTGAGCAGGCGGCCCGGCTTGGGCTAACCCATGTGCATTTTCTCGGTCGCCTCGGTGAGGAAGACAAAGTCGCCTTGTTGCAGCTGTGCAGCGCGATTTTGTTCCCTTCGCATTTGCGCTCCGAGGCGTTCGGCATTTCTTTGTTGGAAGGTGCCATGTACGGCAAACCGATGATCTCCAGCGAAATCGGCACCGGCACCAGCTATATCAACATTCATGGCGAAACCGGGCTGGTGGTGCCGCCGAGTAATCCGCCCGCCTTTCGCGAGGCCATGCGTATGCTCTGGGATAATCCCACGCAGGCGCAGGAAATGGGTCGTAAGGCCGCGCTTCGCTATGAGCAGTTGTTTACCTCCGAGCGGATGGGCCGGCAGATGGCGCAGTTGTATCGAGAGCTATTGAGCCGCTAGCGCTTACGTAGGGTGTGTTAGTCGCGTAGCGGCCTAACGCACCAACAGCTATGGCGAGATTCCAGCGGCTAGTAGGTTGTTGTAGGTTCTGCGGTTTTCAGCTTCGCCAGCACCCTACGCTGCCATAGCGCATAAAAAAACCGGCGCGAGGCCGGTTTTTTTATGCGCGGTAGAAGCCGATTACTCGACCGCTTTAACCAATGCCTCGATAACCTTTTTGGCGTCGCCAAATACCATCATGGTTTTGTCGAGGTAGAACAGTTCGTTGTCCAGACCGGCGTAGCCGCTGGCCATCGAGCGTTTGTTGACGATGATGGTCTTGGCTTTGTACGCCTCGAGGATCGGCATGCCGGCGATTGGCGACTTAGGGTCGTTCTTCGCGGCCGGGTTAACCACGTCGTTGGCGCCCAGTACCAGCACCACGTCGGCTTGGCCGAACTCGGAGTTGATGTCGTCCATCTCGAACACTTGCTCGTAAGGCACTTCGGCCTCGGCCAGCAATACGTTCATATGGCCAGGCATACGGCCGGCTACCGGGTGGATCGCGTACTTCACGGTCACGCCACGGTGAGTTAGCTTCTCGACCAGTTCCATCAGCGCGTGCTGGGCACGGGCTACAGCCAGACCGTAGCCGGGCACGATGATGACGGTGTCGGCGTTGGTCAGCAAGAATGCTGCGTCGTCGGCCGAGCCCGATTTAACCGGACGGGCTTCTTGCGCGCCGGCTGGGCCGGTTTCTGCTGGAGCACCACCGAAGCCACCGAGGATCACGTTGAAGAACGAACGGTTCATCGCCTTGCACATGATGTACGAGAGAATCGCGCCGCTTGAACCTACCAGCGAGCCGGCAATGATCAGCATCGAGTTGTTCAGCGAGAAACCGATACCGGCCGCGGCCCAACCCGAGTAGCTGTTGAGCATCGACACCACTACCGGCATGTCGGCGCCGCCGATTGGGATGATGATCAGCACGCCGATCACGAACGCCAGTACCAGCATCACGGCAAACGCCGTCAGGTTGCCGGTGAACATAAACACCAGGCCCAGACCGAGCATGCTCAGGCCGATCACTAGGTTGATCCAGTGCTGGCCCTTGAACTGTACAGGCGCGCCTTGGAACAGGCGGAACTTGTACTTGCCCGACAGTTTGCCGAAGGCAATTACCGAACCGGAGAAGGTGATGGCACCGATGGCTGCACCGAGGAACAACTCTAGGCGGTTACCGGTTGGGATGGCGTCGCCAAGGGTGGCAACTATGCCCATGGACTGTGGCTCAACCACGGCGGCAATGGCGATAAACACCGCAGCCAAGCCGATCATGCTGTGCATAAAGGCGACCAGCTCAGGCATTTTGGTCATTTCGACGCGCTTGGCCATGATGGTGCCGGCAGTACCGCCGACCAACAAGCCAATCAGTACGAAGCCCAAGCCGCTGAGCAGGTTCAGCTCAACGCCACGGGCCTTGAACTCGGCGATTTTCATCACGATCAAGGCGATGGTGGTGAAGCCAGCGAGGCCCATGCCGAGCATGCCGAAGAAGTTACCGCGCCGCGAGGTAGTCGGGTGCGACAAGCCTTTAAGGGCTTGGATAAAGCAGATCGAAGCGATCAGATAGAGGATGGTGACGAGATTCATGCTCATGTCAGTGCTTCTCCACCGGCGCTTTAGGCGCCTTCTTCTTAAACATTTCGAGCATCCGGCGGGTCACCATAAAGCCACCGAAGACGTTCACGGCGGCTAGGGTGACGGCCAGGGTACCCATCACTTGACCCAGCGGGGTCACGGTCAAGGCGGCAGCCAGCATGGCGCCGACGATCACGATCGCCGAGATGGCGTTAGTCACGGCCATCAGTGGGGTGTGCAGGGCTGGTGTCACGTTCCAGACCACGTGGTAGCCAACATAGATGGCCAGCACGAAAATGATCAGGTTGTAGACCCCGTGGGAGATCAGCATTTCTTCCATTTTTTCAGTCCTCAGCCTTAGCAGTTAGTGCGCACGACAGCGCCGTCACGGCACATCAAGCATGCGGCAACGATGTCGTCTTCAAGGTTGATGTGGAACTTGCCTTCGCTGTCGATAACCAGGTTGAGGAAGTCCAGCAAGTTACGCGCATACAGTGCCGAAGCGTCGGCTGGCACTAGGGTCGCCAAGTTGCCGTAACCGACGATGGTTACGCCGTGCTTGACCACGACTTGCTCCAGTTCGGTCAGTGGGCAGTTGCCACCTTGTGACGCGGCCATGTCGATGATCACCGAGCCGGGCTTCATCTCTTCTACGGTAGCGGCGTGCAGCAAGGTCGGTGCCTTGCGGCCGGGAATCAGCGCAGTGCAAATGACGATGTCGGCCAGCTTGGCGCGTTCGTGTACCGCACCGGCTTGGCGCTGCATCCACGAGGCCGGCATTGGCCGGGCATAGCCGCCCACGCCTTGGGCGCATTCGCGCTCTTCGTCGGTTTCCAGCGGCACGTCAACAAACTTGGCGCCGAGCGATTCGATCTGCTCTTTCACCGCCGGACGCACGTCCGAAGCTTCGATCACTGCGCCCATACGCTTGGCCGTGGCAATGGCTTGCAAGCCCGCCACACCAGCACCGAGCACCAGCACGCGAGCGGCTTTAACGGTGCCGGCAGCGGTCATCAGCATCGGCATAAAGCGCGGATAGTGATGCGCGCCAAGCAGCACGGCTTTATAGCCGGCGATGTTGGCTTGCGACGACAGCACGTCGAGGCTCTGCGCGCGCGAGGTGCGCGGCGCGGCTTCGAGGGCGAACGCGCAGATGCCGCGAGCGGCCATGCGTGCGATGCAGTCAGCGTCAAACGGGTTGAGCATGCCAACCAGAATCGCCCCAGCCTTCATTTGCGCCAGTTCGGCGTCATTCGGGGCCAGCACTTTGAGCACCAGATCGGCGCCCAGCACGGTGGCTGCGTCGCCAATGGCGGCGCCAACCACTTCATAGACGTGATCGGGCAAGCTGGCATTTACGCCGGCACCGGATTGAACAGTCACCTGATGGCCGTGGGCAATCAGCTTCTTGATGGTTTCCGGGGTCGCGGCAACGCGCGTTTCACCAGAGTGGGTTTCGAGAGGAACACCAATGTGCACTTGAAATCTCCTGCGTGTGATCGATTAGATAAACCAGCTCACTACGTTGGCAAGCTGGGGTGGCTGATCAGCACAAACTAACCCACGGCGCAGGGACTGCATGCCGGTGGGCGCGGCATTTTGCCGGCGATTGCTCAGGGCATCAACAAATTCTGTAGCAGGGTCTAATGGTGACTACATCCAAGTCGCTCGACCAAGGCTTGAATAAATGACCCTAAGCCTTTGCCTGCAAGGCCTGCAGGCCTTTTGTTGGGTATTTTTTACAGTCGCTAATGGGCTGCATGAATGACCGTTTATCAGGTCACCGGAATAGGCTCGACTGGGCTGCAGGGCTGATTATCAGGCTTGTTGATTAGGATGGATTAATGTTTTTTATCAAATTCATAAGCTATTGCTTATGTTCCTGTGTAGCGCAGCGCATCGGTGACTACTTAATCGCCCGTGAGCGGGTTGGATGGGGGTTGCTGGGGGCACAACAGCCGCGCAACGGCGGCTTGCCGCTATTGCATGTGCGCAATGGGCACGGCTTGGCCCGCTTGAATGCGGGTGAGAAATACCGCGCGGGAGCCTTGGTGATTATCGGGGGCGAAGACCACCTTGAAACCGCCAAGGTCACTGCTTAGGTACTGCAGGGTGTCAGCCAGTTCGGCGCGGGTGGGTTGTGGCTCGGTGGCTTGCAGCGCTTGGACAAACACGCGGGCAGCGATATAGCCCTCAAGTGAGGCATAACCGACATCGGCCGGCATAATATCGGTCAAATACTCGCGAATAATGGCCAGTGAGCGGTCGTGTGGCGAGGGCATCACTTGGCTGATATACACCCCATCGGCGTCAGCCCCGGCGCTGGCTATGAAGTCCTCGGTGCCAATAAAAGACACCGTAAAGAACCGCGCCGTAACGCCGCTGGCCTTGGCATGTTTAATGGCGGCAGCCAGTTGCTGATAGGTGCCGACGAACACAATCGCTTGCGGGGCGGCCAGTTTCAGGGTGTTCACCGCGCCAGCCACGTCCAGCGAGTTGCGCAGAATACGGGCCTCGCTGTGAATGCGCAGGCCGCGCTTGCTCAGCGCCCCAGCGATGCCGCCCTTGACCGCCTCACCGAAGGAGTCATCTTGCATCAGCAGGGCGATTTTTTGGCTGCCCAAATCGCTGTGGATATGCTCAACCAGCGCTTCGGTTTCATCAAAGTAGGAGGCCCGCACATTAAAGGCCCATTGCTTCGTGGGGGTGCGCAGAAACTCGGCGCCAGTAAAGGCAAACAAAAACGGCACCCTGGCTGCTGTGGCAATCGGTAGCGCCGCCCTTGAGGTGGGCGTGCCGACATAGCCAAGCAAGGCAAACACCTTGCTGCTGTTGATTAGCGCGTCGGTGAGCTGCGCAGTGCGCGCCGGTTCGTAGCCATCGTCATGGACGATTAAGTTGATTTTCCGACCATTTACCCCACCCTCGGCATTGATGCGAGCAAAGTATGCTTGCGCCCCGGCGGCCATGCCTAAACCCAAGCCGGCGGCTGGCCCGCTTTGCGCATTGACCATGCCGATGCGCACCTCATCTGCACTGACGCCATCCTCAGCGCGCGCGGCCGGCCCTGCCAGTAATAGGCTAAGAGTCAGCAGAACACGCGCTAGAAGTGGTGGAGATGGCATTCAATAGCTCCGTAACGGCATTGGCAGTCGCTAAGCATGAGCGTAGCCGTCCTGTGGATGATCGTCGAAATACCCAGCGCGAGGGTTAAGCGTCCAGCAATATTTGCGGCCGTCGATACATGTATCGGTATCCACTCTCTGCAGTACAGGAGCTTGGCTAGTCACTTCGTCAGCCTGTCCGTGGGCGGCGGATGCGACGTGCTAGACGCTTGTTTGCAGCAGGTGTTGACCCGCCGCTGATTCTGAGTTTTATAGCGCTCTGCGCTCACAGAAGCGCGGCCATTTTTTAGTTTCGTTTTGGGCATAACAGCACTATGCAAATCTCTCCCGTGTCGCTGCGGCGTTTGCCGTTTACCTTTGCCAAGCGCCATGGCGTGTTGCAGGGCCCGCTTGGCTTGCAAGCGCGCAGCGGGGCCAGCTTAAATGCCGTGCAGGAGGCGCAGCGTTATATCGGCGCTTTGCTGCCTTTGCAGTGGTTGAGCCAGCCGGAGTTTGACCAAGCCCTTAGCGACGCTTACCAGCACGACTCCTCAGCCGCCATGCAGATGGTTGAGGACCTAGGTTCCGACATGGACCTAGCCAGCCTCGCCGAGCAAATTCAAGAAACCGAAGACCTGCTCGAGCAAGAAGACGACGCGCCGATTATTCGCTTGATTAACGCCATTCTCGGCGAGGCGATTAAAGAGAACGCCTCGGACATCCACGTCGAAACCTTCGAAAAACGCTTGGTGATCCGCTTTCGTATCGACGGTATTTTGCGCGAGATGGTGCAGCCCAAACGCGAGCTGGCGGCCTTGCTGGTGTCGCGGATCAAGGTCATGGCCAAGCTGGATATCGCCGAGAAGCGCGTGCCGCAAGACGGCCGTATTTCGCTGCGGGTCGGTGGCCGTGAGGTGGATATTCGCGTTTCCACCCTGCCCTCGGCCAACGGCGAACGGGTGGTGATGCGTTTGCTCGACAAACAAGCCGGTCGCCTAACCCTGCAGCATCTGGGCATGAGCGAGCGCGACCGCACGCTGATGACCGAGGCGGTGAAGAAACCCCACGGCATCATCTTGGTTACTGGCCCGACTGGCTCGGGCAAAACCACCACCCTCTATGCCAGCCTGGTCAGCCTGAATGACGGCACGCGCAATATTCTCACCGTCGAAGACCCGATCGAATATCACCTCGAAGGCATCGGCCAAACGCAGGTTAATAGTAAGGTCGAGATGACCTTCGCCCGTGGCCTGCGGGCCATCTTGCGGCAAGACCCGGACGTGGTGATGATCGGCGAAATCCGCGACAAGGAAACCGCCGAGATCGCCGTACAGGCCTCCTTGACCGGCCACTTGGTGCTTTCGACCCTGCACACCAACACCGCCATCGGTTCGGTGACCCGCTTGGTCGACATGGGCATCGAGCCGTTTCTGTTGTCGTCGTCCTTGCTCGGGGTGCTGGCCCAGCGTTTGGTGCGGGTGCTCTGCCCGAGCTGTAAACAGCCCTATCAAGCCGACGCCGCCGAGTGCGCGCTGGTCGGCATCGACCCCGCCACGCCGCCGACCTTGCACCATGCGGTGGGGTGCAACGAGTGCCGGCAATTGGGTTATCGCGGCCGTACCGGTATCTACGAACTGGTGATGTTCGACGACGCCCTGCGCACCTTGGTGCACAACGGTGCCAGCGAGCAGGAGATGACCAAGCATGCGCGTAACTTCGGCCCGAGCATCCGCGACGACGGCATGCGCAAGGTGCGTGAAGGTGCCACCACCCTCGAAGAAGTGCTGCGCGTGACGCGGGAAGAATAACCATGGCCGCCTTCGAATACCTCGCCCTCGACGCTCAAGGTCGTCAGCAAAAAGGCCTGCTCGAAGCGGACAGCCCGCGCCAGGCCCGGCAACTCTTACGCGACAAACAGCTAGCGCCGCTGGAGGTCAAACAGGCCAAGGGCCGCGAGCAAAAAAGCAGCAGCGGCCTGAGTTTTGGCCAAGGCCTGAGCGCCCGCGATCTGGCCATGCTGACCCGTCAATTAGCCACCTTGGTGCAAGCCGCTTTGCCGATTGAGGAGGCTTTGCGCGCTGCCGCTGCGCAATCGACCACGCCGAAAATCAAAGCCATGCTGTTGGCGGTGCGCGGCCGGGTGCTGGAAGGCCACAGCTTGGCCGCCAGCCTCAAGGAATACCCCTCGGCCTTCCCCGAGCTGTACCGCGCCACGGTGGCGGCCGGCGAACATGCTGGGCATCTGGGCTTGGTGCTTGACCAGTTGGCCGACTACACCGAGCAACGCCAACAGTCGCGGCAGAAAATTCAGCTGGCCCTGCTCTACCCGGTCATTTTGATGGTCGCCTCGCTGACCATAGTGTGCTTTCTGCTGGGTTATGTGGTGCCGGACGTGGTCAAGGTATTCGTCAATACCGGGCAAGAGTTGCCGGTGCTGACGCGCGGGTTGATCGCCACCAGTTCGGTGGTGAAGAACTGGGGCTGGCTGATGGCGCTGCTGTTAATCGGCGGGGTAGTTAGCTTTCGTTTGGCCCTGCGCGATGAAGCCTTGCAGCGCCGTTGGGATGCCTTTGTGCTGGCGATTCCGCTGGTCGGCCGGTTAGCGCGGGCGACCAATACCGCCCGCTTCGCCTCGACCCTAGCGATTCTCAGCAAAAGCGGCGTGCCGCTTGTGGAGGCCTTGTCGATTGCCGCGGCGGTGATTGCCAACCTACGCATCCGCGACAAGGTCATCATCGCCGCACAAACCGTGCGCGAGGGCAGCAGCCTGACCCGGGCGCTGGAAGCCAGCGAGGAGTTCCCGCCGATGATGCTGCACATGATCGCCAGCGGCGAGAAATCTGGCGAGCTGGACCAGATGCTGGCGCGCACCGCCCGCAATCAAGAGAACGACCTGGCCGCGCAAGTGGCGCTGTTGGTCGGCCTGTTCGAACCCTTTATGCTGGTGTTTATGGGCGCGGTGGTGCTGGTGATAGTACTGGCCATCCTGTTGCCAATCCTCTCTCTCAATCAACTGGTGGGCTAAACAAATGCAACAACGTCAAAGCGGTTTCACCCTGATCGAAATCATGGTGGTGGTAGTTATCCTCGGCATCCTTGCCGCCTTGGTGGTGCCGCAAGTGATGGGCCGGCCGGATCAAGCCAAGGTCACGGTGGCGAAAACCGACATCACCGCCATCGGCGCCTCGCTGGACATGTACAAGCTCGACAACGGCAACTACCCGAGCACTCAGCAGGGTCTGGACGCCTTGGTGAAAAAACCCAGCGGCACCCCTGCGGCAAAAAACTGGAACAAAGACGCCTACCTGAAGAAGCTGCCGGTCGATCCGTGGGGCAACCCATACCAGTACCTGTCGCCGGGCACTAAGGGCAAAAACGACCTGTACTCCTACGGTGCCGATGGCAAAGAAGGCGGCGATGAGCTGGATGCCGATATCGGTAACTGGGATAACTGATGCCCATGCGCCGCCTGGCGGGCTGTCGCTGCGCTCCGAGGCCGCCCTACGGTCATAGTCGCCAGCGCGCGTTCACCCTGATCGAGCTGTTGGTGGTGATTGTCATCATCGGCAGCATGCTCAGCTTGGCGGTGTTCTCCATGGGCAGCGCCGGCGGTGGTCGTGAGCTGCGTGGCGAGGCCGAACGCTTGGCGGCGGTGATGGCTCTGTTGCTCGAAGAAGCCACCTTGGACAACCGCGAGTACGGCCTGCAACTGCGCAGCGACGGTTACCGCGTGCTGGCCTATGACGAGGTGCGTGGCGAGTGGGCCGCACCCGCCACCAGTCACGACCATCCGCTGCCGAGCTGGATGCGTCTGGACCTACAACTGGAAGGCAGCGCACTCACCTTGCAGCCGGTGGCCAGTAAGGATGACGACGAGTCGGCCGGCAGCAAATTGCAACCGCAACTGTTGCTGCTCTCCAGCGGTGAACTGTCGCCATTTAGCCTGCAATTGAGTGACCGCCGCCCGGCGGGGCAAGCCTATGAGCTGACTAGCGATGGCTTCAGCCTGCCGCAAGCCGCCGCCACTCAGGGGCGCAAATAATGCCTCGCGTGTCGGTAACCGTTGCCGGGCCAAACGTAGGGTGGACAACCGTGGAGCGTTGTCCACCTGGGCTATTGCGGCCAATTGGTGGGCAAGCTGCGCGTTGCCCACCCTACGTCGGCTTAACATCTGACTCGGCCCAAGACGTAGGGTGGATTCAGGAGCGCAGCGAACAATCCGCCATTGTCGTCACGCCCACCACAGCCGCCATCCCCCGCACGCCCCCTACCGGCCCGCGCCAACGCGGCTTCACCCTGCTGGAAGTGCTGGTGGCCCTAGCGATCTTTGCCAGCGTAGCTGCCGTGCTGCTCACCGCCAGCGCCCGCAGCCTACAGAACGCCGCTCGCTTAGAAGAAAAAGCCTTGGCCGGCTGGGTCGCAGACAATTACCTGACCGAGCTGCAACTGGCTGAAATCCCGCCGGAAACCGGTAACGACAGCCGAGAACTGGCGTTTGGCGGCCGCCAGTGGCAGCTCTACAGCGAGACCGTGACCACCAGCGATCCGGGCCTGCGCCGGGTCAATCTGTGGGTTGCGCTGCCGCCCAGTGCGCGAGACAACTCGCCGGTTAAAGAACGCTCGACGCTAACCCTCACCGGCTTTGTCGGGGTGCGCCAATGAACCGCGCCGACGCCGCTTGCTCAAGAGAGGTAGGGCGGATTCAGGAGCGCAGCGAACAATCCGCCATTGAGCGCCTGCATCAATCCGCCACACCCTCCACGCCCACTACTGCCGCCAGCGCCCAGATGCCCCAGCGGCAACGCGGCTTCACCCTGCTCGAAGTGTTGATCGCCATCTCGATTTTCGCCTTTCTGGCCCTCGGCACTTACCGGATGCTGACCAGCGTGTTGGCCAGCGACGAGGCCACCCGCCGCCACGAGCTGCAATTGCGTGAGCTGCAGCGAGCCTTTGCGGTGCTCGAACAAGACCTCGCGCAAGTGGGTTCGCGGCCGATACGCGATGCCTTTGGCGATCTGCGCCCAGCCTTGGTCGGCGAGGCGGAACCAGCGGCCATGGAGTTCAGCCGTTTGGGCTGGCGCAACCCGCTGGGCACGCCGCGTTCGAACTGGCAACGGGTGCGCTGGCAGCTAGTGGGCAATGTGCTGCAACGCAGTTATTGGCCGGTTCTCGACCAAGCCGTGGACAGCCAGCCGTTGCCGCAAAAAGTGCTCACTGACGTGCGCAGCTTGCAATTGCGTTACCTCGACCGCGAGGGTAATTGGCAAACCGAATGGCCGCCGGCGCAAACCGCCGGCGATGCACAGCAACGCTTGGAGCAAGTACCACGGGCGCTGGAGATCCGCCTCGAACATGAGCGTTATGGCCAGCTCACCCGGCTGCTGCGTCTGCCGGATACGCCGAAGCCGCAGAAAAAAACCTCGCCAGAGGGCAATCCCGAGCAACCTAACGATGGCAGCCAAAGCGCCGCTGCCGATGCTTATGCGCCTGCCCCGGAGGTCGCGCCATGAGCCAGCCTAAGCAGCGTGGCGTGGCGCTGATCACCGTCTTGCTGGTGGTGGCCATTGCGACTGTGGTCACCGCCGGGATGATCGCCCGTCAGCAGTTGAGCATTCGCAGCAGCAGCAACCAGCTCACGGCCCGGCAAGCCTGGCATTACGCCTTGGGCGGCGAGGCCTTGGCGCAAGCCTTACTCAGTCGTGACCTGCAACAGGCGGGTGGCAATCCGAGCCAGTCGGTCGATCATTTGCGTGAAGCCTGGGCGCGTAAATTGCCGCCCTTCGAGGTCGATGAAGGACGCATCAGCGTGCAGATCGAGGACTTGGCCGGGCGTTTTAATCTGAACAGTTTGGTGGTTAACCAGACGCTGGTGCCGTTGGCGCACCAGCGTTTTCAGCGCTTGTTGCAGGCGCTGAAAATTGATCCGCTGTTTGCCGATCGGCTGGTCGATTGGCTGGACAAAAACCAGCAGCCGCAGGGTAGCTCCGGTGCTGAGGATAATGACTATTTGCTCTTACAACCGGCCTACCGCACGGCCAATCGACGCCTGCAGGATGTTGCCGAGTTGCGCCTGTTGCTGGAGCTTAGCGAGCGCGATTACCGCCGTCTGTTGCCCTTTGTTAGCGCGCTGCCGGAGAACATTGGCTTGAACGTGAATACCGCCAGCGCCTTGGTGCTGTCCACCTTGACCGAGAATATGAGCCTGCAAACCGCCCAAGAGTTAGTCCAGGCGCGCGGTGACCGGGGTTATCGCAGCGTCGCCGATTTTGCCGCGCAACCGGGGTTGGCTGGGGCGGGCGATTTGGGCCAAGGTTTGGCGGTGAGCAGTAGCTTTTTCCAAGCCCGCAGCGAAGTGCAACTGGGCGAGCGCAAGCGCGTATTAATCAGTGTTCTGCAGCGCGAGGCCGATGGCCGAGTGCTGGTGCTGCAACGGGATTTAGGCCAATCAGCACGGGTGCTGGTGAAGGATAAGAAGCTTGAGGAATAACCATGATTGACTGCCTATTTTTACCGGCCGATTGCGCCGCCGAGTTGAGCGCCGACACCCCGCTGTATTGGCAGCCGGTGATTGGCGACGGTGCGCCTATCAGCTGGGCCAATTGCGCCACCGAATTGGCCGGCCGCAGCCTTGCGCTGGTGCTGCCGATGGCGGTGGTCAGCGCTTGCGCGGTGAAGCTGCCAACGGTTAAAACGCGCTGGCTGCGCCAAGCCCTGCCCTTTGCGGTGGAAGAGTTGCTGGCCGATGACGTCGAGCACTTGCACCTAGGTTTGGGGGAATGCTTGGCCGATGGTCGCCATTTGCTGCTGGCCGTGCGGCGTAGCTTGCTGCAAGGCTGGCTGGCGCAATTGGCGGCGCAGGGGCTGCACGTGCAGGCGATTTATGTCGACGCCGACCTGCTGCCGCGTGACGGCACTCAGGTGCTGCTGCATGGCGAGCACGGCCTGCTCGGCGGCGCCGGCGAACTGCGTCTGGGGTTTAAACGCCGCGATTGGGACAGTCTCGCCGCGGGTTTGGATGAGCCGCCACAGCTGCTCGATGAGCCTTGCCCGTGGCCATTGCTGGCGGCCGGGCAAGCGCAGGCGATTAACCTCGCGCAAGGCGAATTTGCCGTGCAGCAGGGTGCTGGCCAGTGGCGACCGTGGCGCAGCGTGGCCGCCTTGGCCGGGCTGTGGCTGGTGCTGCAACTGGGCTTTGACCTAGGCCAAAGCTGGTATTTACAGCGTCAAGGCGACCAGTACGCGGCGGCCAGTCAGGCCTTGTATAAAGAGCTGTTCCCGGCCGACACGCGCATCGTCAACCTCAAGGCGCAGTTTGCCGAGCACTTAGCGGCCGATGCCGTTGGCGGCCAAGGCGCGTTTTTTGGCTTACTCAATCACGCCGTCACCGCCTTAAGCGAAGCGCCAGATATGACCGTACAGCAATTGGATTTCAGCCAAGAACGCGGCGATTTAGCCCTGCAACTGCAGGCCGATGACTTTGCCAGCCTTGAGCAATTACGCCAGCGCCTGCAACAAGCCGGCCTGCAAGTGCAGCTCGGCTCGGCCAGCCGCGAACCGCAAGGCGTGAGTGCGCGCATGTTGATTGGCGGTGGCGCATGAGCGCCTTAGCGCAGGCGCGCGCGCGCCTACACCTGCAAATCAGCAGCTCGCCGCTGTGGCAGCGTTGGCAGCAACTGCCACCGCGTGATCGCTTGGCCTTGCTCGGCCTTGGCGGCTTCTTCGCCGCTGTGTTGCTCTATCTGCTGATTTGGCAGCCGGTGCAGCAGCACCTGCAGGCCTCGCGCAACTGGTACGCGCAGCAAAGCGAGTTGCACCAATATTTGCTCGCCCATGCCGACCAAGCCCGCCAAGCGGCCGCTGCACCGCAGCAGCATATCGACCCCGAAGCCTTGCAAGGGTTAGTCACCAGCAGCGCGCAAGCCGCCGGCCTGAGTATCGAGCGGGTCGACAGCGACAGCAGCGGCCTGCAAGTAAACTTAGCCCCGAGCGCCTTTGTGAACTTATTGCCGTGGTTGCAGCAGCTACAAAACAGCGGCGTCGGCTTTAGCGAAGTGAGCCTAGAGCGCGGCGAGAGCAACCTAGTGCTGGCGCGCTTGAGCTTGGCAGTCGGCGGTTAGCCGGCTCGGCGGCGCGGCTTAAGCATTCAAGGCTTTCGCTGCGCGTCCGGCTTGGGCATCATCGGCCCATGCATAATCCCGTCAGCGACCCCCATCAGCCCTCTGTCAGCGCCAGCCTCACGCAAGCGGTGCTGCACGCGGCCGTTCGTTTAGGCCAGTCACGCGAGCAGTTACTCAGCGCTTGCGGCCTGAGCAACTGCCCACTCGATGACCCCGATGCGCGCGTGCCGCTGCACAGTCAGCAAGCGCTGTGGGCGCAGATTACCGAGCAATTGGGGCAGCCCGAGCCCGGCTTGGCGATTGGTCAGGCGTTGGTGCCGGGGCAGTTCAGCGTGCTCGGCTACCTGTTGCAAAGCAGCCTTACCTTGGCCGATGCGCTGCAGGCGGTGCAGCGTTTTCAGCGGCTGGCTGGTGAAGGCGGAGACATCAGCCTGCACGCCGAGGGCGAGTGCCTCTGGCTGATTTACCACGCGGTGCAGCCCGAGCAAGCCGCCACCCGCACCCGGGTGCTGGCCTTAATGGCTTTTTGGCAATGCCTGATGACCCCGCTGTTGGCCGATTTCCACCTGCTCGGCGCGCGCTTTATGCACACCGAACCGGCGGATTTATCGGCCTACCAAAACCTGTTTGCCTGCCCGCTGACATTTGCCGCCAACGACTATGCCTTGGCCTTGCCGCGCGCCCTGCTCGATGCGCCGCTGGCGCAAGCCAATCAACCGCTGCAAAAGCTTTTGCGTGAGCACGCCGAGGCCTTGCTGGCGCGCTTGCCCAGCGCCAGCCTGAGTGCCCGGGTGGTGAGTTTATTGGCCGCTCAGTTGAGCCAAGGTGAGCCGCATCGGGGCAAGCTGGCGCAAACGCTGAACCTTAGCGAACGCACCTTGCAGCGGCGCTTGGCCGAGGAAGGCAGCAGCTATCAGCAATTGCTCAACGACAGCCGCCGGCAATTGGCCGAACGTCATCTGCGTGACGGCCAATTAGCCGCCACCGAAATTGCCCTGTTGCTGGGCTACTCCGAGCCCAGTGTGTTTTTTCGTGCGTTTCGCCAATGGACGGGCCTGACTCCCGGCGAGTATCGCGCCAGCCAGTAAGCCCGTGCACACACTCTGCACGGCAGCGCTTTTACGTCTCGATGGTGCTGCTGCCGGGCGCTGCCGGCTTGCTCGCCTCAGGGGCTTGCTCGGGCTGCTCAGCCGGGGCCGGCGGGTTACTCGCCGGCGGCTGGCCGATCCAGGTTTGGGCAGACTGCTGCGCCTCATCGACCTTCTTGTTCAGCGTGTCCACCGACTCTTTGATGGTTTCCTGGGCCATTTGTTTGGCGCTTTGTTCGGCCTTGGCGGCCAGTTCGCGGCCGGCCTGCTCGGCCATGTCGCAGCCAGTTAAGCTCAGGGCCAAGGTGCTAAAAACAGCAGATGCCGCCAGCAGTTGGATAGGTTTCATCAGTTGCCTCTACATTCGGGTGATCCCGGCGCAGGTACACAGGTCCTGCGCCGGGCAATAATTATGGGTGCGGCTGGTCAGCCACTACCGGGCCTTGACCGCGGGTTTTGTACAGTGAAAACAGCACGCCACCTATCAGCAGGCCGAGCGTCACGCTCAGCGAGATCACCGGCGGGGTCTTGCCGATGATGCCGACCAAGAAGATTTTCGCGCCGACAAACACCAGGATCAGCGCCAACGCGTATTTCAGGTAGGCGAACCTGTGGATCAGCGCCGCCAGCGCAAAGTACAAAGCGCGCAGGCCGAGGATGGCGAAGATGTTCGAGGTGTAGACGATGAACGGGTCTTGGGTAATGGCGAAAATCGCCGGCACGCTGTCGATAGCGAACACCAAGTCGGCACACTCGATCAGGATCAGGGCCAAGAACAGCGGGGTGATCCACAGCACGTTGCGTCCGCTGGCATCGGCCTGACGCACGAAGAAACGCTCTTGGTGTAGACCTTCAGTGACCCGCAGGTGCTTACGCAGCCATTTGATCAAAAAGTTGTTGCTCAGGTCCGGATGGTCATCGACCTTGGAGAACAGCATCTTCAACCCGGTGATGGCCAGAAATGCGCCAAACACGTAGAGAATCCAGCTGTACTCGTGGATCAGCGCGGCACCTAGGCTAATCATGATGGCGCGCAACACGATCACGCCCATGATCCCCCAGAACAGCACCTTATGCTGGTACTGGCGCGGGATGGCCAGGAAGCTGAAGATCATCGCCATGATAAATACGTTGTCCATCGACAACGATTTTTCGATCAAAAAGCCGGTGTAGAAGTCCATGCCGTCGTCGCCGCCTTTGTGCAGCCACACCCACAGGCCGAACAGCAGGCCGGCGCTGATATAGCCGGCCGACAGCCAGAGGCTTTCTTTAACGCCGATTTCGTGATTGTCGCGGTGCAGGACGCCGAGGTCGAAGCTCAGCAAAGCGATAACTACGCCGATGAACATCAGCCATAGCCAGGTAGCGGTGCCGAGAAACTCGGCCATAAAAAACAGTTGTAGAGCTTCCATAAGCCCCTCCTAAGTCGAAGTTATACAAACTGTAACTCCGACATGGCGGCGCTAGCCGTCAGAGGGGCCCGGTGTTACAGGCGCCACTTTATTAATTCCGAGTAGCTCGCTCAAGCATAGATGTTTGGCAAAGTATTACCGGCCTGCACCGTAGCCGCGCAGACGGCTCAGGCGCCAGCCCGCCAAGCCGTACAGCAAGGTCAGCCCGGCACCACAGAGCAACAAGCCTTGGCTGGCCGGCAGCACCTCCAGCAATAACCCCGCGCCTAGCCCGCCGGCCGCCGGTATTACTTGGCTGGTGACGGTGTAGATACTCAGCAGCCGGCCACGCAACTCGGGTTGGCTTTCGTGTTGCAGCAGGGCGACGATCAGACTGACGGCAATGCCGGCGCCTATGCCGTTCAGCCCCAGCCACAGCAACGCCCAGCCAAGGCTCTGGGTTTGCCCCAGCAGACTGAGGGCGATGGCGCTGACAATGGCGGCCGACAGCACGCAGCGACCCTGACCAAAACGCCGCGCCAGTGCCAACGACACCGCCCCGCCGATTAACAGCGCCAGCGCCAGCGCGCCTAGGAACAGGCCGCGCGCCAGCTCGCTCAAGGCTAGGGTTTGCTGGGCGAAGCGCGGCAGCATCACTTGAATCGGGCCCATGGCCAGATAGATCAGCGCCGCCGCCAGCAGCGTTTGCGCCAGTAACGGCGTGCGTCGCACATAGGCGAAGCCTTGTTGGATGCGCGCCAGCACCGCACCCTCGCCACCCAGCGCGGGCACGCGCAGGCCCACTAACAGGCCGGCCGACAAAGCAAACAGGACTAAACCACTGGCATGCACGGCCGGCCAGCCGCCGAGGTTACGCGCCAGCGCCAGCAGCAGCGGCGCAAAACCAAAGCCGAGCATCACCAGAAGGTTGAATAACACCGCTAACTTAGCTTGCCGTGCGCCAGCCAAACGCCCGAGCAGGGCCATGCGCGCCGGTGCCAGTAACGCCCAGCCAACCCCGGCGCAGGTGGCCCCGAGCAGGTACAGCGGCACGCCGAGCGCCGCACTGCGGCTGGCCGCCGCCAGCAACAGCAACGCCAGCACAAAAGCGCCGTGAGCGAGTTGGGCGATGCGCTGTGGCGAGTGCTGGTCGCACCACGCCCCGGCCGGCCAGCCGAGCAGCAGCGGCACGCCAAAGCACAGGGCAAAACCAGCCCCGGCTAAGGCGTCCAGGCCCCACACATCTTGGGCAAACAAAATCACCGCGTAATTAGTCAGATGGCCGCCGAGAAATCCGGCCAAACAGGCGGCGAAGAAACGCAGTAAATCCAGCCGACTATAGGTGGGTGCGGACACGGTGTTCTCCAGCAATCAAACGAGCGTGTAGACCGCGCCAGCGGCCCGGTCGGCGGCATCCCTAGGCAAAGCTGCGCTCGGCTAGTCGCCCGGCTGCAGATGAATCAAGGTCGGCTGGCCGTCTTCGATCTGCCAGCTGGGGAAGGCCGCGTTGCTGGTGTACACGCTGCCGTCACGGGCGATCTCGATGTCGCGGGTGAAGGTTACTTTGCGCGGCAGCGGGAAGGTGCGCCACTGGCCGCTGTTAATGTCCAAGCGCAGCAAGGTGTCCGATGCGGTGCCGGTGACCCACACCTGCTGGCGCTCACGGTCGACGTTCAGCGCATAAGGGGTTTCCACCCCATTCAGGGCGCTGGGCAGCGGATAGTCATGGAAGCTGCCGTCGGCCGGGTGATAGCGGACGATCTTGCCCTCGGGGAAGGCGGTGATCCAGACATCGCCCAGCGCGTCTATGCGCAGCCGGCGCGGGGCCTGAAACGGCGTGTCGATAATTTGCACGCTGTCGTTCGCCGGGTCGATCACGCCGATCGAGTCGGCATGCAGGCGGGCAAACCAAACTTTGCCATCCGGTGCCACGTCGATCCCGTAAGGCATCGGCATGCCACTGACTCGCGCATCGATAGGCAGCCAGTGCATGGGCAGCCCCCAGTTCATCAGTTTGCGCACCGCGTTGCTCAGGGCCAGGCTGACGGCCTCCTTGTTGCTACGGGCTGGCAGGTCGTAGAGGCGGAATGCGCCGCTCTGGCGGTCTAGCCGGGCCACCTGATTAGACAGGGCCAAGGTGAACCAGACGTTATCCGCCGCATCGATGCGCACCGTGTGCGGGTACAGGCCGTCGGCGAAATGATGCACGGTGAAGGTTTTGCTCTGTGGGTCGAACTCGAATAAACGCCGCTGCAAAGACGGGGTGATAAAGATGTGGCCGTCTTTACCCGACTCGGCAAAGGAGTGAATGCCTGCGGTGGTTTCCAGCTTCGGGTAGGTTTTTAGTCGGCCGCTAAACAGCCCGCCGATTTCATCGCCCGCCTCCACCGGGGTTTTATAGACCACGGTTTGCCCGGTTTTCGGGTCTATCTCCCACAGCCGGTCTTGCAGATTGTCGCCCACATAAATTTTGCCGTTGGAGTGCAGCAGCAGGTCGTGCATCTGCGAGAAGGCGTCGCCAATCGGCCATTCAGTAATCCGGCTGCCGGCCAGCTGGGGCTGCCAAGGCTTGGCCCGCAGGACTTGGTCGGGGTGCTGACGCAGCTGACCATAGCCCTTCTGGAACACCTCAAGCAGTCGCGCGTGCTGCGCGCTGGCCGGCCGCGCGCCATAACCAATCATGCGCTCCAGCACCTGCTGCCATTCCTCGGCCGAGCGCTCGCGGCGCATAAAAAAGCTGCCCTGCTGGTGGCAAAAGCCACATTGCTCAAGGGCGGTTTTCTTTAACGCGGCATCGTCGCCGAAATCCAGGGCGGCAAACCAAGCATTGGCCGGTTGTTGCGCGGCTAAGGCGGCCGGATCGGTCTCGGCGAGCAGCCGCAGTTCGAGGTTGGCATCGCTGGCCACGGCGGTTTGCAGCAGGTCTTTATAACCGCCTAAGCGCACCCGCAGATTCAGCGGCACAGACTCGGGATAGTCGATTTGGATGCGCCCGTCGGCACCGGCAAAGGCGCTGATCTCTGGGCTGATGCGCTGCTCGCTGCGCTCGCGCGGGTAACCATTGTCGTCGCCTGCCGCGCGCAACGGCCGTTCGGCTTTGAGGGTCACCATGGCCAGCGGCAGGGCTTGCCCGTCGGCGCTGCGGACAGTTAATTGCAGCGCCGCAGCGGGTGCGGCGAGGCTGCTCAGGGCGAGCGCGCAGATAAGCTTACGCATGGGCCGTTCCTTGCGCGTCGAGAAAGGCGATAAAGGCCTCGCGGCTGGTGTAGCGCGGGGTGTAACCGAACTCCTCCTTCAAACGGCGGTTGGCCAGCACTGGGCGGTAACGGAGGAAATCCACCTGCTCCGGGCCGTACTGGGTCAGGCGGCAAAGCTGCAAACCGCGCAGCAGCCCTTGTAACAGCCACACCGGCAGCGGCCGATAGGGTTTACGCAAGATCTGGGCGATCTCGCGCAGGCTCAGGGCACCGTCGCCGGCTAGGTTGTAGATGCCGCTGGCACCTTTTTCCAGACCCTTGCGGATGATGCTCACGACGTCTTGATCCCAGATAAATACGAAGCGGCTGTCACTGCCCTGAACGCCCAGTACCGCACGCTTTTTGAACAGATCGGTGATCTGGTTGTTGACCCTTTTACCGAGGATGGTCCCCGGCCGCAGGATCAATTGGCGCAGTTGCGGATGGCTGATGCGCGCCTGCACCAGCAGTTCCTCGACTTCCAGTTTGTGCTTGGCATAGGCAAATTTATTATGCCCACGTAGCGGGTCGTGCTCGTCGATCCACTCGGCGTTTTCCGGGTAATAACCGTAAGCGGCGCCCGAGCTGGTAATAATCAGTTGCTCGACGCCATTGGCCGCGGCGGCATCGATAATCGCCCGAGTGCCTTCTACGTCGATGGCATGCAGGGTGGCCTCGCTCATGCCCGGCGGTGGGCTGACCACCGAGGCCAGATGAATGATGGCGTCTGGCTGGCACTCGGCCACGGCCTTGAGCACGGCGGCGCGCTGGCTAATGTCGAGCAACAGCGCCTGCACATTGCCACGCCGCAGATTGGCCGGCAGGGCGCGGATATCGGCGGCAAACAGACTCCACTGCGGGTGCTGTAAGGCGAGGTCGGCCAGCACTTGTTGACCGATAAAACCGGCCGCACCGGTGATTAAGACGCGCATGGCAGAGCCTCGTGAGGAGTCAGGGGTTGGTTGCGCCAGAACAGCACCAGCAGCAAACCGCTAATTAGATGCCAAGTGCCCCACAGGGCGGCGACCAAGGCCATGTGCAGCTCACCGCCGAACTGGGCGAAGATCAGCCCCAGCGCCAGCCCGGAGTTGTGCATGCTGATTTCGATCACCATGGCGCGCAGATTGGCACCGCGCTGGCGGGCCAGCTTGGCCATCAACCAACCGAGGCCGATGGCACTGGCGTTGTGCAGCACGACAATCAGCAACACCAGACCGAAATTGGCCGAGAGCATTTTCCAGTTGCCCAGCACCCCGCCGATCACGAATAAGGCGAAGGCCAACAGGGCGAAGCGCTTGAACCACGGCATGATCCGCTCAGCAAACACTGGCGCCGTATTGCCCACCAGCATGCCCAGCGTCAGCGGCAAGCCGAGCAGCCACAACAGGTTGAGCATGATGCTGGTTTGATCGATATGCAGGGCTTGCAGGTGCTCGGCCAAAAAGGCCGAGGCAGCAGGATTTTGCCCAGTGGTCAGGGCGAAATTGAGCGGCAACAGCACCAGCGCCAGTAGGCTGGACATTGCCGTCATGCTCATCGACAGGGCCGTATTTCCGCGCGCCAGATGGGTCATGATGTTGGACATATTGCCGCCGGGGCAGCAGGCCACCAGCAGCAGGCCTAGTTCTATGCCGGGGTGCAGGTCGACCAGCAGGGTGACCAGCAATGTGGCCCACGGCAGGATCAGGCACTGCCCGAGCATGCCGGCCAAGATCGGTTGTGGCTGCTTAACGATGGCCACGAATTGGCTCAGACGCAGCTCCAGCGACACGCCAAAAATCATCACTGCCAGCACCACGCCGAGGAGCAGTTGCTGGTTTGCGTCGTAATTCATCAGAGGGCCTCTGTTGTTTTTGTTTTGACCCCATAAAGCATAGTAAGCACATCCTCGGCGCGCAGTGGCATTGCCCGCCACGTGCATGACCATTGGCGCCAGCGTGCCCAGCTATGCGGCCAGCGGTACCGCGAATACCGCACTGGCGCGGGCCACTACGCGCTCGCCGACCTGCAAATAGGCATTGGCGAACGCCATTTGCCGACCCCGTTTGGAGTGTTCTAGCTGCACCTCCAACCAGTCGCCGACCTGTACGGCGCCGAGGTAATCCAGGGTCATGCTGGCGGTGATCAGAGCTAGCGGTGGTTCGCTGGCAAAGGCCATGGCATAGCCCATGGCGACATCCGCCAAGGTTGCCAGCACCCCGCCATGCACAGTGCCACGGCCATTGGCGTGGCGGCTGTCAGCGCGTAGACCAATCACCAGTTGCAAGCCGCTGCCACGGCAATAAATGGGTCCGAGCAAATCCAGTAATGGGCTGCTGCGCGGTAAGGGAATAAAACCGGCGGGGATCTCGGCTTGGCTCATGGGTACGCTCGTCGATGGCTAAAGTGTTGTGCTTGGCCCATCAAGTTGCGCCGGTAAAAATCTGCTGCCTAGTTGCAATCATCCGCTGAATGCTATGACCCCGCGGTCTGCCGTTATCGATTGATCCGCAGCAGGACAGACCTAAGTCCGACAGGCTGCTAGGCATAGACCGGCATGCCTTGCGCGGTCAAAAACGCCATAAAGGCCTCGCGACTGCTGTAGCGCGGCTGGTAGCCGAACTCCTCTTTTAAACGTCGATTGGCCAGCACCGGGCGATAGCGCAGAAAGTCCAACTGCTCGGGGCCGTACTCGCTCAGGCCAAGGGGTTTTAAGCAGCGCAACGCGACACTGAGCAAGGGCGCAGGCAGCGCACGGTAGGGTTTGCCGAGAATAGTGGCGATTTCCGCCAAGCTCAGCGCGCCATCGCCGGCTAGGTTGTAAATGCCACTGCTGGCCTGCTCCAAGCCTTGGCGAATGATGCTGACCACGTCTTGATCCCAGATAAACACGAAGCGACTGCTGCTACCGCGAATGCCCAGCACGCTGCGTTTGTTACACAGCTGATTGATCTGGTTGTGGGCGCGTTTGCCGAGAATGGTGCCGGGACGCAGGATCAGTTGCTTGAGCTGCGGATACTGCTCGCGGGCGTGGGCCAGCAATTGTTCGACCTCGCGTTTGTGCCGGGCATAAACAAAGGTGGCGTGGCCACGCAGCGGGTCGGCCTCATCAATCCATTCGGCGTTTTCAGGGTAATAGCCATAGGCCGCGCCGGAACTGATGACGATTAATTGTCGTACGCCGTTGGCCTGTGCGGCCTGCACCACCGAGTGAGTCCCGCCCACCTCAAGGGCATGCACCTGCGGCTCAGGCATGCCCGGCGTTGCGACTGCCGAGGCTAAAAGCACAATGGCGTCGGGCTGGTAGCTGGCCACCGCCTGTTGCACGGCGCTTGGCTGGCTGACATCCAGCACCAAGGTATCGATATTGGGCTTGAGCCAATGCGTGGCGAAGGGGCGAACATCGGCGGCAATCAGCTGCCAATCAGGATGTTGAACGGCGAGATCGGCAATCAATTGCTGACCAATAAAGCCACAGGCGCCAGTGATTAAAATCCGCATACGACAGTCCTCCTTGAAGGTTGCATGTCCGCTCGCCAGCTAGCGTTTACGCGTGTTGCGCTGGGCCGTTGCCCGCTGGTGAACGAGCCGTAAGGCTTAGCGCGCACGCTGAATGCGGCAACTTGGAGCCCTCGTAGCTTAGCAACTGACAAGCGCCACGGCCGTGGCATTGGTCGCCCGCGCCATGCTGATTGGCTACAAGTAAACCGCTAACGCTAACCACGCGGCATAAGTGCGGCGCACACCGGGTTGCACTGGCCCGCGCCTTGGCGCTGAGCTAACGTGGCGGCTGCGGCTCGGTTGCCGCCTAACCCCGCCGGCGCATTCTTACCGGCACTAGCTTGAGGTTTATTTATATGCGCCATCCGTTGCTGGTTGTTTCGCTGTTGTGCCTGCCGTTGTGGGGCTGTAACTCTGACAATGTGGTGGCCGAGCGCGTTACCGACAATAACGGTGTGCTGACTGCCTGCGGCGTGGGTGATGGCTTGAGTGCCTGCAAGAGCTTCCAAGGTACGGCGTCCAATCAAGAGATGAGCGCTGAAGCCAAGCAAATCCGCAGTGAGTCGGGCAAGCAGCTTGAGGACAGTATCGAGTTGCTGGAAAACACCCCGGCCAATGAAGTAGATCAAGATCAGTGAGCTACGCTCAGCACGAACCCAATCACGGGTTTGCTGCTGGGTTCTTGGAGGTCGTATGGCTCTGGTTGATTTACTGCTGGTGTTGGTGCTGCTGCAGTACGTGCATTTTTCCGTGTTGGTGGCTAAGGCTCGGGTCACCTATGAGGTCAAAGCCCCGGCCACCAGCGGCAACGAGATATTTGAGCGTTACTACCGGGTGCAGATGAACACGCTGGAGCTGTTGATTTTGCTGCTGCCGGGTATTTGGCTGGCCAGTAAATACCTGCCGCTGACATGGGTGGCGGTGCTCTGCGCGATTTATCTGCTCGGTCGGGTGGTGTATTTGCGCGCCTATGTGGCCGATCCGGGCAAACGCAGCCTGGGCTTTTTGCTCAGCTTTGCGCCGATCATCGTGCTGCTATTGGCCGGACTCTGTGGCTCGGTGCGAGCGTTGTTGTAGGTTTAAGCGCACAACCGGCACCATCGGTCGGGGCAATTAGGGCAATCGCCCCTTAGCCGCTGTTACGCGGCGGTGCCGGCTGCGCATACGCTCGCAGGCCGGTATGCTGCGCGGCAATTGCTCCCGCTCAAGCCTAAGCCCAACCGATGATCTTTTTAAAAACCCAACTGCTGCGCCTGTTTGCCTTGATCCAGCGTTACCCGTGGGTGATGCCGCTGTACGGCTTTGTCTCCGGTTTAGCCAGCTTCTTGCTGGTTAAACGGCAAGCCGAATTCGCCAAGGTAATTGCCATTTTGATGCTGGTGACTTGGCTCTGGCTGGCCTTGGAAAACCTGCTTAGCCAGCAATTGGCGCGGCGGTTTGGCCTGCAAATTCCGCCCTGGTTACTGCGCTTTGCCACGCAGATGGTGCATCAGCAAAGCCTGTTTTTTGTCTTGCCGTTTTTTGCCCTGACCACCACTTGGGCCAGCGGCCAGTTGCTGTTTACCGGCCTGCTCGGCGCCTGTGCATTACTGGCGATTATCGACCCGCTGTACTTCAACTGGCTGGCGCCAAGACGCTGGTTGTATCTGGCGTTTCACAGCCTGACGCTGTTTGCCGTGCTGCTGACGGCCCTGCCGATCATCCTGCACCAGACCACGGCGCAGAGTTATCAGTGGGCCTTGTTGGCCAGCGTGGTGCTGGCGTTCCCGAGCTTGCTGGGCACCCTGAAAATCAACCGCTGGTGGCGCTGGCTGGCCTTGCCCGGCTTGAGTTTATTACTGCTGGGCGCGGGTTGGCTGGCACGCCCGTGGGTGCCGCCGGCCACCTTATGGCTGGGTAAGATGGTGGTCAGCGCGCAGGTCGACCCAGACAAGCGCGCGCCCGGCCAAGCCCGCGAGCAACTCAGCAGCGCCCAACTGAAGCGCCAAGGGCTGTACGCCTACACCGCCATCAATGCCCCGCGTGGTTTGAGCGAGCGGATTTACCACGTCTGGCGGCACAACGGCAAAGAGGTCGACCGCATCGCCTTGGACATTCACGGTGGTACTAAAGACGGCTACCGCGCCTGGACCCACAAACAAAACTTCCCCAGCGACCCGAGTGGCAACTGGCGGGTTGAGGTCATCACCGACGGCGGCCAGACCCTCGGCGTGCTGCGCTTTCGGGTCGATCCTTAAGTGCCACCGGCAGTCAGTCCATAGTTTAGTTTCCTTGGTCGCTGCCGAATACTTACCTAACAGCCTGTCTGGCTCAGCACTGGCCTGCTCTCTCAAACCAGTCTTTCCCTCGCTATGGACGCCTAAGTCTGACAGGCTGCCAAGGTTTTCATTCACTTCATTCCTCGGAGTAAGTCCGCATGTTCAGCCGCCGATGGCGCCAGCGTTGCGCCGAATTAGAAGTACAAACGGGCCGTCTTGAGCAAGAGAAACTCGCTTTGCAGCAGGAAGTCCAGGCCCTGCGCGAGCTGAGCAGTCAGACTCAGCAAGAGCAACAGACCGCCAATGGCTACTCGCGCTATCAGCAAGAGCTGTATGAAAAGCTCGCACGCTTTGAAGCGTCATTGCAGCAGACCCGCGATGGCGTAGTCAGCCAGGCTGAAAATCTGCAGGCCGAGGTTCTGCGCCTGCGACAAAACAGCGGGGTGTTTGCCGAAACCTCGCAACTGCTCAGCGGTTTTTCCAGTTCGCTGGAAGAAATGGCCTTACAGGGCGTCAATAGCGTCCAAAGTGTCGACCTGCTGCAGCGCCGGGTCGGCGAAATCAGTCGGATTGTTGAGCTGATCAAGGCTGTCTCGGACCAAACCAACCTGCTCGCTCTTAACGCCGCCATTGAAGCTGCGCGAGCTGGTGAGCAGGGTCGCGGTTTCGCCGTAGTGGCGGATGAAGTCCGTGCACTGGCCCAGCGCACCCATGGTGCGACTCAGGAAATCAGCCAGCTGGTTACCAGCATCAATCAGGAAACCGAGACCGCCAGTCACTCGATCGGCACCCTGTCCGGCGAGGCGTCACGCATCTCAGGGGATGTTTCACGCTCGGCAGAAACCCTCGATGAAATGATGGTGCTCGGCGAACATATGAGCCAGCTGATCGAAGGCATTGCTCTGCGTTCGTTCTGCGAGGCCGTGAAGCTGGACCATTTGCTGTTTAAGTTGACCGTCTACCAGCGCCTGTTCCAGCAAGATGCCAATCTGCAGTTGTCCTCCCACACCAACTGCCGCTTGGGCCAGTGGTACCAAGCTGCTGATACAAACACGCGCTATGCCAGCAGCAGCTACTTCCAGCAGCTCAGTGATCCGCACCGGATCGTCCACGAGGCAGCCCACAACGCACTAAAAGCAGCGCAAGCCAAAGAGTGGAGCCAAGTTTTGCGGGCGGTTAACGACATGGAGGCTGCCAGCATGAAGGTCAGCCAGTTGTTGAGTAGCCTGAGTGGCGGCTGAGTAGTAACCGCTGTGCCTTAGTCAGCCGGCGCCATGCGGGTAGGCTAAGGCACTCGTTGGTTTTTCAGGGTAGAACCAGCTGGCTATGCAGTTGGGTGCCGTGGGTCAGGTTGTCGGCCAGCGGACAGCGCCGCTCAACTTCCGCCAAGAACTCTTGTTTCTCCTCGGCGCTGAGGTCGGCATCAATCTCGACCAGTACTCTGAGTGCCTGAAAACCGGGGCGCACCGCCGGGTCGCGGCCGAGCAAACCGGCCGGGTCATAGTCGGCCTGCAAATCAAAACGCATACCGCGCAGGTTGATTTTGCGCTGATGGGCCAGTATTCGGCCGATGGTGCCAAAACAACCGGCCACTGCCGCGAGAATCAACTCCAGAGGTGTCGGGCCGAGGTCTTGGCCGGCGGCATGCACGGGCTGATCCATGATGATGCGGTGGTTGCCGCAGTTCACTTGCACGCTAAAGTCGGCCCCTAAGGTGCCTTGGACGCTGATGGTTTTTACGCTCATGTCAGTGCTCCGTCGTGTACTTGGACTGGTTGTGCTGAGGGTTTATTCGAAGCTTGGCAGGCCAGGTGTCGCCTGCGCTTTGCCGGCCGCGACCCACGCGTCGAAGCCACCGGCAAGCGACTGCACCTTTAGGTAGCCCATGGCGTGCAGGGCGCAGGCGGCAAGGGCGGCGCGGCCACTGGTTTTGCAATACAGCACGATGTTCAGGTCGCGGTCGCAGAGCTGCGGGTGGTTGCTAAGCTGAAACTCCAGCACACCACGGGCAATGTTTAACGCACCGGGAATATGCCCGGCCTGAAACTCATCCGGCTCACGCACGTCGAGTAAAACATCGGCGGCGCGGATGGCAGCTTCGGCCTCGCTCAGGGCGACTTCACGAATCTGCGCGCGGGCTTCAAGCACTAAGTCATGGGCGGTTTTCATCAGAGAACTCCAGTGTTGAGGGTTAAGCGCTTAGGCCACTCAGCAGCCACTCAGTCGCTGCAACTGCGGTGCGTGCGATTGCGCCTATGGGTTGCTCGCGCCAGCACTTTAGGTTGAGCCGCTAGGTGTATTTGGTGAAGATTTTGCGCACTCGCGCCAAGGTTTCGGCGTTGTCTAGGCTCGGATCGACCACCGCCTCCTCCAGTAAGCAGGCCAGCAGTTCTTGATAGGCTTTATCCAAGGCCTTGCGGGCGGCGCTGAACTGTTGGGCAATTGACTCGCATTGGTCGCCACGCAGGATCATCGTCTGCAACCCGCGAATCTGCCCTTCAACCCGCGCCAAGCGTTTCAACATGGCCTGCTGTGGGGCCGGTAAGGCTTGCTTATCCATGGCTTATTGCACCGGCCGTTTTAGGCTGAACGCGCCGCGCAGTGCGCCGAGTTCATAGCCACGGGCTTGGTCTTGCGGATAACGCTGCTCAAGCAGCGCCGCCAGTTCCGGTTTGAGCGCTTTGCCGTGACAGGCCAAACACGGCTCGCCAACCGCAATCGCCTGCATCACCCGCAACTCGCCCGCCACCACGGCGCTGTGTTGCATTCCGGCCAATGGCTCGCCGGCCGCCGCGCGCTGGGCAAATTGCAGCAACACTTGGCGCTCCCAGGCATCGGCGGCGTTGGCCGGATTGCGCACCTGCAATGAGGTGCGGCCGACCTGCCAGGGTGCCCGGCTGTGCGCAGAGGCTATCTGCGCTGCTTGTAGCTGACAGACCTCGACCGCCTTGAGCGGGCCACCGGTTTGCAGCGCCGACTTAACCGTCTCCAGCAGCTGTTTCTGGAACGGCGGGATCAGCGCCAAGCCCTCGGCGGATAACGCCTGTAGATCCTCGGCCTGCGCCCCTAGGCTCAAGGTCAAGGCCAACATCGCGGCAGCGATACGCATACAGTGCTCCTTATTCAAGCATGAATTTAGATACTGGGGGGAGTATATAACTGGCGTGTTAAATAGCCACTTGTTTAACCATCAACAGCCCGCTGAATCGGGCATAGGGTGTAAATGCGTGCGTAAGGAGTTCGACATAAATACCCGCAAGCCTTTAGAGCATGCATCTCAGTAGCTGAGCGCATGCCAGCCCACTGCGACAATCAAACGCAGCCTAGCGCGACCCGAGCGGCAAGTGGTGCGTCGCGAGACTGATCGATGCGGCAGACTTGCGGCCAGCTGCGCGGATTTGGCGCAGTGGCGATGCAACTCAAGCTCGCTATGCTCTCGCCAGCTGACCGTCGAGTTTGATCAAGCTGCAGCGGTTGTTGCAGCGCTTAAAAGCGACTAATTTCTACCGCACAGATTCCCGCAGCAGGAAGCGCTCATGTCGCAACGTCGTCTCGAATATGTCTGGGTAGCCTGCCTTGCAGTGCTGTTCAACGTGTTCGCCATGCCGTTGTCCAGCGTCATGTCCGCGCCGCAAAAACAGCTGTTGATGTGGGGCAGCTTCTGTTCAGCGGGCAGCACCCAGCTGGTTGCCATCGCGCTGGACAACAACCCCGATGAGCCCCAGCCAAACAGCAGCCACGCCACCTCGCAGCACTCATGCTGCTGCTCCAATGCCACGGTACTGGCGTTACCTGCGGCGCTACCGTTTGCCCATGCCCGGACGTTTAAGGCGACCCGGCCACTGGCCACTCTGGCGCACAGTGGCATTGCTCTGCGCCGACTCTGGCCGAGTATCAACCCGCGCGCCTCCCCCCTGAGCTGATCGCTACCTGCATTGCCACACAAGCGCCGCGCCCTCACCGGCCGGCACTTTGGCAAGCCTTGCATTCGAGTGTTTGGCACTCGCCAAGACGCGGCTACCAGGCCTTCGGTGCCGCCAAAGGATTGCTTATCGCCGCCAGGCTGATTGCCCTTGGCCGCGATCAGGAGAGATCACATGTCAGCTCACTACATCAATGCCCAGGGTTGCGACCGTTCAAAACTGGATGCCCTGTCGTTGCACCAGTTTCTCGCCGGTTATCCACGCACAACGAAAACCTTCACCCATGCCGATAACAGCTTGCGGGTGTATTGGCACACCCTGTTTGACCTGTGCCCACAGCTGCTGAAACTCGATCCGCCAGAAGCGACGGGCATGTTTCGCGGTTTTATCAAACATGCCGCCGCGCACAACCTGCCACTAAACTGGACCCTGCACTGCAGTTTGTACCGCTGGCTACTGAGCTCGGAGTTCGCCCCCGGACTGAATGCCGAGCATTTGGAGGCGATCATGCTGGCCACCGTTTCACTCTGGTGCAGCAATGATCAGAGCGGCAAAGTCGGCATCGCCCTGGCCCATAGTCACAGCCCCCTGGTGGTCATTGGCTGGAAGAGCAAAGGCCACAGCGCCCGATCAGCGCTGGATGTACTCGAACCGCAAGGCTTTACCCCGCCCAGCAAGGATTTTGGCTACTTAACGCTGGCGCAATACCCGTTCGACCTGCTGCGCCGCTTCAAGCCGTTACCGAAACATTGAAAACAACCCTGCAGACGCGGCTAATACCGCGCCTGCAGGACTGTTTGGCAGTGCATCAATGCGCGGCAGTGGCGTGACCGTCAGGTGCCATCAGCCCTTGAAAGCTGGCGAACTGTTGCACCCGTGCGGGGGCAATGGCCTGCTCGGCTTCGCCCACCGCCGCCAGCAGTGGTTTGACCTGAGCCGCAGCGACACCCGCATCGCGTAACGTGGCCGCATCCAGCAAGGCATCACCGGCACACAGCACAACGCGCCAGCCCTGTGCGTTATGTGCCAGCAGTGCCCGCCCACCACGCTCACCTTGAGTCCAGCCAGCCACGGCATGCTCCGCTTCGATGGTTATTGGGCCGAGCACCAGTGCCCCATCCGCATGCCCCCAGGTATGTTGCAGCAGTTGGGCAATGGCTTGTTGATCGGCGCCAGTATCGGCAAATGCCGGGCTGTGCAGGGCACTCAAGAGCAGCAGCCAAGGAAGGAATTTCATCTTACGTCTCGCTCATGGGAGTCGGCGCCGGATTTAGCGCCGCTCGGTTTGCCAGTAACGCCTTACGGTTTGCAGCGGGAAACACTAAGGCTAAGGGGCAGATTTATGCTCGTGCTCTTGCGCATGATCCGCCGGGGCGTCCTTTTGCACGGCAACCTCGACCTGCACATCGCCGGCTTTTTCAAAGTGCAGAGTGAGCGGGAAACGCTGACCATCTTTGAGTGGCTGCTTCAGTTCAAACAGCATCACGTGATAGCCCATGGGCGCAAAGCTCACCTCGCCCTTGGCCGGAATGTCGACAGCCTGCACATGCTGCATTTTCATCAAGCCGTCGGCTTGCACATGCTCATGCAGCTCCGCGCGGCCAGCCGCAGGGGTTACCACACTGAGCAGACGGTCGGCCGTCGCGCCGTGGTTATGCACGCCAAAGTAGACTGCCGCAGTCGGTGACACCGGCGGTACTTCGCGCGACCAAGGATGTTCTATCTGCAAATCGCCGACCTTGTATTCGTGAGCCTGGACGAACAGTGCGGGGGTTAATAGCGCGACCAACATCAGGGCTTTTTTCAATTTCATAGTGGTTCTCCAATGACGGTGTGTGGTGGCATGCAAGTTAAGCAGCAAACTAAAAAACGACTTGTATGTGCTGAGTCAGCAGGGCGAAGCAAAGCCAATCACTTCGTCCTGCCTATTGCTGGTACCGCACTGTACGCGGTACCAGCGGCACTATCTCAATGCGCCTCAAGACCTGCCAGATGCGGGTAAATCCAACTGCTTAGCTGCGCTTATTTCGACATCCATTGAATGATGCCCTTGTAGTCGTCGGCACTGCAGTCCGCGCACAAACCTCCGGCTGGCATCGCATTAAAGCCTTGGGTCACATGCTGCACGAGCACCGCCTCGCCTTGTGTCAAGCGCGGTTTCCAGGCGGCTTGATCGCCCTTCTTCGGCGCTTGCGGCAGCTGGCCGTTGTGGCACATACCACAGGCCCGATTAAACACTGCCTCTGGGTCTTGTGCGGCCTGAGCTGTAGCGGAAGCGAAAATGCAGAAGGCAAACAGGACTGTCTTGTTCATGATAAATCTCATCAAATTATTGTTGTGGCTAGCGCAGCGCTCAGCGTCACAGTTACAGCGCGAATGGCTTTGGCGGCTGGTTTGCCGCGCATAAGCAGCATTCGCCGAAACGCGAGCAGTTCAGACTAAAAACTGTTTTTAAAGCGTGATCAGCGCGTAGGCGGCGCGCGCGGACTGGCCGCAGGCCAGAAAAAGCGGGGAGGTAATGCGCTGCGGCTTGCGCCGCTAGAAAGTGTTGCTCGCCCGGTCAGCGACAGCCAACTTAACGCCCTCAGTGCGAGCACGCTGAGGGCCACGCCGGCGCACAGCGGGCAACTAAAACTGGCGGACCAGGCACTGCCGCTTGGGCTGCCCGGATCGTCGCCAAGCGCTTGCGGCGCACCACTGCTGATCGAGCAAAATTGCCCGCCGATACCACTCAGTTGCAACCCGCTCAGCTGCCCGTGCGCAATGCCACAGGCGAGCAGACTGAACAGCAGGCTGGCAGCCAGCAACCAGGCGATCAGTGAGTGGTTGTAGTGACTAAGTTTCATCGGCGGCGACTCTAGCACCGAGGCGGCAACGCCCGAATGAGGCCAATCGCCGCAGCGCCCGTTACAAGGGCGCTACGGCGATTGGATCATCTACGCGGGCTAAGCCAGCGCCAGTGACTTCACGCTGGTCAAGCGCTGTACCCACTGATTGTCGGCGTGGCGCTTCAGGGTGCGCACTACCAGGCAGGTGAACAGCGGTTCACAGAGCACCAGTGGCAGGTACGAGGCAGCGAACAGCAGCCAGTTGTGCAACGGGGTCGGCTCCTCGCCCAGCGCCAGCCAGAAGCCCACCATGGCCACCACCCCGAAGTAATACAGGGCATCGAACTTGACCACCTCAGCCCAACGGATGCTCAGCCCGCCCTCGACGAAGAAACGTCGCCCGAGCAAGCCGTGGGTGGCAATCAGCGGCAAGATCAACGACAGCGAGTTGACGCCAAGATGCACCAGGTCTTGCGGCTCGAACAACAGCCCCTGCAGCAACAAGCCGATGGCAAAACCCAGCAGCGTGGGAACAAAACCAAAGACGAAATACACCGCCGAAGCACCGACAAAGTGCAATTCGGAAGCGCCCACCGGCAGGTGGAAAACCTCCATAAATACCGAGAAAAACAACGCAGCGAGCGCTGTTTTGATCAGGTAGTCCGGGCGGCGTAGCAGCTTGGGGGCGAATACTGCGAGTGTCGCAATGGTAGTGGCGTTGGCGTACAGCACTTTGGCGGCATTAAGCACGCCGGGTTCGATATGCATCGTTCTCCCTCCGAGGGATGCGGGTGATAAAAATACCGAAAACCGGTATCGCTCGTGGCAGGTCTCCTGGCTCACGGATCAACATTTGCCGACGTCTTCCCAGCCCAATAGACCAGTGACGCAGTGCCGACAAACTCACCGTTTACAGTTGCGGGGGCAGCGCAGGAGTGGCCAATGGCGTACCTGCTTCCCTGTTGTCTCTACCGAGGGTAGAACCACTTAGCCAGCACAGCTTAAGCGGTTTGGGCGACCAAGGCACGCGGCAGCGTTCGCGGCTACAGTCGCACGGGGTGTGTGCTGAGCCTATTCGAGGCGCGATAAAACTGAGCGCTGCGACAATTAAACGCAGCTGTCTGGCTTGTTCCGCCGGGGCGCGCTGGTAGAGTGCGCGCATGCCTATTGTCCATACACATCGCAGGCTTATTGCTTGGCTGCTGTACAGCTGTGTGCTGTTCAGTACCTTTGCCTGCGCCATTGGCCATGGCCAGAGCAGCGGCCTGCAACTGAGCGGCATTGCGCAACTGCAGTGCAGCATCAGCGGTGCGACTGATTCACGCGTGCCAGCACCGAGCAATCTGCTGAGCCGCTTCGAGTGCCCGCTGTGCGCCAGCCCCGGCCTAACCGCGGCACTCAGCGGCTACCGCCTGCAACTGCCGGCGTGGCAGCCCAGCCCTGCGCCCAGTCGCTGGGTTTGGCAGGCGCTGCCGGTCACCACGCGGTGGCTCCCCGCCAGCCCGCGCGCCCCGCCTATAACGGCCTGAAGCCCTAAATACCGTCGCCCATAACGCCGCCCCTGTGCTTTGCGGCGCTTCTTTGTGCGCCCCTGTGCGCGTTTATTCTTCAGGTCTTGCCCATGAATTTTTCTTCACTACCCGCCGTACTGCGTCCAAGCCCGCTGGCCTTGGCATTGCTGGCGCTGGCCAGCCCGTTAATGGCCGCTGAAGTTGCGCTTGAACCGAGCATCATTGCCGCCGAGCCGAGCCCAGTCACCCTGCCGAGCGCCGCTGCGGTCGAGCCGCAACGGCTGCAGCACTTGCGCGCCGCCACCAGCGACACGGCCGCGCTGCTGCGTGACGTGCCCGGCGTGAGCCTTAACGGCGGCGGTGGTATTTCCAGCTTGCCGGCGATTCGCGGGCTGGCCGACGACCGCCTGCGGATCAAGGTGGATGGCATGGACTTAATCGCCTCGTGCCCTAATCACATGAACCCGGCGCTGTCCTATATCGACCCCAGCAATCTGGGCAACCTGCAGGTGTTTGCCGGCATCACCCCGGTCAGCGTGGGTGGCGACAGCATCGGTGGCACCATCATCGCCGACAGCGCGGCGCTAGAGTTTGCCGAGCCTGGCGCTGCGAGTATCAACAAGGGCGAGGTCGGCGGTTTCTATCGCAGTAACAACGACGCCCGTGGCGGCAATTTCTCCGCCACCCATGCCGAGCAAGACTTCAGCTTGCGGTACGACGGCAGCTACAGCAAGGCCAACAATTACAGCGCTGGCGGCAACTTTAAAAGCAGCCGCGCCACTGGCCGCGTTGGCCATGAGTTGGCGCTCGACGAGGTCGGCTCCAGCGCTTACGAAAGGCAAAACCATGCGCTCAAGGCCGGGGTTAAATTCGGCGAGGACCTGCTGGAGCTTAAGCTCGGCTATCAGCAGGTGCCGCAAGAGCTGTTCGCCAACCAGCGCATGGACATGACCGACAACAGCCAAAAGCACGTCAGCCTGCGCTACCTGAGCCAGTTTAATTGGGGCGAATTAGAGACCAGTGCGTATCACGAACAGGTCGATCACGAGATGGACTTCGGCCCGGACAAACGCTTCTGGTACGGCAGCCAATCCAACATTGCCGGCAGCGGCGACGGTAAACCTTGCTCGCCGATCTCCGCCACCTGCGCCGCCGGCATGCCCATGGCCAGCGAAGGCAAAACCACCGGTGCCGCCGTTAAAGCGGCCATCGACCTGAGCGCGCAGGATGTTTTACGCCTCGGCGGCGAATACCAACGCTATCGCCTCAACGACTACTGGAACCCGTCGGGCAGCGGCATGTGGCCGAACACCTTCGTCAACATCAACGATGGCGAGCGCGACCGCGCCGCGCTGTTTTCCGAGTGGCAGTCACAACTCAGCAGCGACTGGCTGAGCCTGCTCGGGGTGCGCTACGAAAACGTGCAAAGCGACGCCGGCGACGTACAGGGCTACGGCAACATGATGGGCAACCAGAACGCCGAGGCCGCCGCGTTCAATGCCGCCGACCGCAGCCAGACCGACCACAACTGGGACCTCAGCGCCTTGGCTCGCTACAACCACAGCGAACAACTGGATGTCGAGTTTGGCTACGCCCGCAAGGTCCGCTCGCCCAACCTGTACGAGCGCTACACCTGGTCGAGCTGGGCGATGGCGGCAACCATGAACAACGCAGTGGGCGACGGCAACGGTTACGTTGGCAACATCGAACTCAAACCGGAAACCGCTAATACCCTATCGACCACCCTCGACTGGCACAGCAGCGACCGCAGCCACGAGCTCAAGGTCACGCCGTTCTACACCCAAGTCAGCGACTATATCGATGCAGTGCCTGCCGCCGGTACGACCTTGCTCAACGATAAGTTCAACGTCCTGCAATACGCCAACCAGTCCGCGCGCCTGTACGGCATGGATGTGTCCGGGAAAATGCCGCTGGCCAGCAACGATCTGGGCAACTGGGGCGTCAATGGCCTGATCAACTACAGCAACGGCAAGAACCGCGACAGCGGCGACGACCTCTACAACAGCATGCCGCTCAACGGCAAACTGGCCCTGACCCAGGAGCTTGGCGGCTGGAGCAATAGCCTGGAGATGGAGTCGGTGCAGGCCAAGAACAACGTCTCGGATGTGCGCAACGAGGTGCAAACGGCCGGCTACACCCTGTTCAACCTGCGCGCCAGCCATAGCTGGAAGACCGTACGGGTCGATTTTGGCGTCGAGAACCTCACCGACAAGTTCTACATCCTGCCCACCGGCGGTGCCTACACCGGACAAGGCCGCACCATGTCGATGAATGGCATCGAGTGGGGCATCGGCGTACCGGGCATGGGCCGCTCGCTGTACACCGGGGTGAATGTGGCGTTTTAACCCATGTTGGCGCGGCTTGGCGGGTAGTGTCTAGCTGCCACGCCGCGCTTGTGTGCGTTTCTGGCTGTGCTACCTTGCAACCTCAGCCATTGGAATTACCGCCGTGTTTATCGCGCACAACCACTCGCAATCCAAACGTAGCAAGCAGTTAAAACCTGTTGGCGACTCGGTCTTGCGTGTGTAGAAATCCTTTGATTGAACACCCACAAACCCGGTCGCGGACTTCGCCACCGGGTTTTTTTATGGCTTAAATTTGCCTCAGCACTAGGAGCTTCACTATGTTTACCGGCTGTTATAGCGCGCTAATTACCCCGTTTTTAGATCAGCAACTGGACGAGCTGGCGCTGCGCAAGTTGCTGCGTTTTCAGCTCGACAATGGCATTCACGGTTTAGTACCGATGGGCACTACCGGTGAGTCGCCGTGCGTCTCTGAGCAAGAGCACAAGCGTGTGCTCGAGATAGTGGTACAGGAAACCGCCGGGCAAGTACCGGTAATTGCCGGCGCTTGCTCGAACAACCCACGCGAGGCCATCGCCTATGCGCAATACGCCCAGCGCATCGGTGCCGACGCGGTGTTGGCGGTGGCCGGCTACTACAACCGGCCCTCGCAGGAAGGCTTGTTTCAGCACTTCAAGGCGCTGCATGACGCCACCGATCTACCGATCATTGTGTACAACATTCCACCGCGCACCATCGTCGATATCCAGCCCGACACCATGGCGCGCATCGCCGAATTGCCACGGGTGGTTGGAGTCAAGGATGCCTGTGGCGACCTGGCCCGCATCAGCCATGAGCGCGGGCGTATCAGCAAGCCGTTTAGTTACTTCTCCGGTGACGATATGACCGCGCTGGCCTACAACGCTAGCGGAGGCGGCGGCTGTATTTCGGTGGCCGCGAACGTATTGCCGGCGCACTGCGTACGCTTGCAACAGTTAACCGCCGCGCAGGATTTTGCCGCCGCGCTGCGCCTGCATGAACAATTAATGCCGCTGTATGCGGCGCTGTTTGTTGAGCCCAATCCGGCCGGGATAAAATATGCCGCGTCCTTACTCGGCCTGTGCAGCGCCGAATGTCGCCTGCCGATGGTGCCGCTGGCCGCCAGCACGCAAGCGCAAATTCGCCAAGCCTTGCAAGGTCTCGGTGCCTTGGCCGGTTGAGGCCGGCAGACCTAGCGGTGCGGTAATGCGCCGGACAAAGCGGTAAGCTGGGCCTACGCCAAACGATGATGTGAGATTAAATGCCAACCGCCTCCGCTCTGCTTGAACCGCCGCTGTTGCCGCTGGATGTCAGTGCGCATGTGGCCGCCAGCATAGTCCCGGCGGTGTTGGATGTGCTCGGCCAGCGTTGGTCGTTGGCGATAGTGCAAGCCTTGCTGCTGGGCGCTAAAAGTTTTGGTCAGTTGCTGCTGGAGCTAGACGCGCCGCGCAGCAGTTTGGCGGCGCGCTTAAAGCATTTGCAGGCGATGAACTGCGTCGAAGCGTGCGCGCTGGGTTATCAGCTAACCCCGGCTGGCCAAGCCTTGCTGGCGGTGGTCAGCTTGGCCCGCGATTGGGATGCCCGGCGTGGCGCGCCGGTGCCGGCGGCGTTGCGGCACAGCTGCGGGCAGCCGCTACAAGCCAGTTTGCGTTGCGGGCATTGCCAGCAACCGGTGGCGGTGCGCGATATTCAGTTGCATGGGGCGGGTGTGGCACCGAGCGCGGCGCACTTGGGTAAACCCTTGAAGCGGGCGCGCGCCGAGTTTGCCGCTGAGTCGCAACTGAGCGCGGCGAGCATCTTGGCGGATCGTTGGACGGCATTAATAGTCGCGCTGATCTACTTTGGCGTGCAGCGCTACGGCGACCTCGCCCGGCATTTGCAGATTGCCCCGAATATTCTCGCCGACCGCTTGCAGCGCCTGACCGAGGGCGGCGTGCTGCTGCGCGAAACGGATGGAGCCAGCAGTCGGCCGCTGTACCGCTTCAGCGCCGAGGGTTTGCAGTTATTCCCGCTGATCGTGGCGCTCACCGACTGGGGCGACCAGTGCTTGCGGGCGCATTATCAAGCCTCGACGCAGATGCTCCATCGTCCGTGCGGGCAGCCGTTGCAGGCACAACTGCACTGCGCCTGTTGTGGCGAGCGGGTCACCCTGGCGAGCTTGTCTGCGCCAGTGAGCGCGGCCTAGCAAGGGTCGCTATTCATGCGGTTGATGAGGCGCTACAAGTTTTATCAATAGTTATCCGAGATACTTGCATAGTGAAACCTATCTGTTAGTTTCACTATGCAAGCATAAGGAGCTGCCGATGACCACCCAATGCCACGAAGCCAATCCCTATTTACTCGGCAGCTATGCGCCGACCGCCAGCGAAATCACTGCCCAGTTGCAGGTGCTCAGCGGCCAAGTGCCGCTCGATCTGGCCGGTATTTACGTGCGCAACGGGCCTAATCCGCAGGCGCCGGCCGCCGGCCGCCACCATTGGTTTGATGGCGATGGCATGTTGCACGCGGTCGAGTTCAATAATGGTCGCGCCACCTACCGCAATCGCTGGGTTAATACCGCAGGTTTACAGCTTGAGCAAAGCAGTGGTCAGGCGCAGTGGCAGGGCATCCGCGAGCCAGTCCGTCAGCTAACCCTCGGCCGGCCGTACAAAGACACCGCCAATACCGATGTGAAATTTCATAATGGCGCCCTGCTCGCGCTCTGGTATCAGTGCGGCGAACCTTACCGGGTTGACCCGCTGAGCCTGCAAACCTTGGCCGTGGATGACTTTGCCGGCAAACGCAGCACGCCGGTGTCGGCCCATGTGAAGGTGGATGGGAAAACCGGCGAGATGATGTTTTTTGAGTATTCGGTGCGCCCGCCTTATATGCACTACGGGGTGGTGAATGCCGCCGGTGAGCAAACCAGCCTGATCCCCGTCGAGCTGCCCGGCCCGCGTTTGCCCCACGACATGGCCATCACCGAGCACTACTCGATTCTGATGGACTTGCCGGTTTGCGTGGACACCGAAGCGCTCAAACGCGGGCGCTGGCGCAGTGTTTATCAGCCAGAGTTAGGCTCACGCTTTGCCGTGGTGCCACGCCACGGCACGGTTGAGCAGGTGCGCTGGTTCACGGCCTCGCCTTGCTACATTTATCACGTGGTGAACTCCTGGGAGGAGGCCGATGAGCTGGTGATGGTTGCCCATCGGGTGGCCAATCCGGTGGCTAATCATGCCGAAACCAGCGCCAGTGAATTTGAGCGCATGCTGCAAAATCTGCAGATGCACGCCGAGCTGTGGGAGTGGCGTTTCAATCTGACTACCGGCGCAACCACCGAGCGCTGCCTAGACGTGGCGAACGCCGAATTCCCTAGCACTAACCCGCGTGAACTGGGCTACCCGACCCGCTACGGTTATGCGGTGACTATCGGGGCCAGCCAGACCCTGCGCTTTGACGGCATTCGTAAGTACGACCTGCTCACCGGCGAGCATCAGCAGGTGCTGTTTGGCCAGGGCATCTGTGGCAGCGAGAGTCCCTTTGCTCCTAGCACCGCGGCCACCGAGGCGGCTGCCGACGAAGACCGTGGCTACTTGCTGAGCTTCGTGCAAGACGAGCCGAATAACAGCTCCGAGCTGTGGATTTATGACGCGCGCAACCTTGCGGCCGGCCCCTGCGCCCGGCTGGCCATCCCGCAGCGGGTGCCTTTGGGCTTTCATGCTTGCTGGGTGGAGGCTAAGGATTTGCCCGCGCAGCTACCGGCATGAGTCGGCAGGTGTATGTGCTGGGCGGCGCGCAGAGCGATTTCGCCCGCCACTGGCAGCGTGAAGGCAGTGATTTAGCCGGCGAAATGCAGCGCTTGGTGCAAACCGCGCTGGCCGATTGTGGCTTGGCGGCGGCGCAGGTCGAGGCCGCGCATATCGGTAACTTTGCCGCCGAGTTGTTCTGTGGCCAAGGTTTGCTCGGCGGCTTACTGGCCCGTTGCGATCCGGCGTGGAGCGAGATCCCGGTGATGCGCCATGAGGCGGCCTGCGCCTCGGGCAGCATGGCGATTTTGGCGGCCATGGCCAGCATCGAGTCGGGGCGCGCCGAGTGCGTCTGTGTGCTGGGTATCGAGCAGATGCGCAACGTGTCGGGCGAGCAAGCCGCCGCGCATTTGGCCACGGCGGCGTGGCAAGGCCATGAAGGCCAACCGGCGCAGTTTCTCTGGCCGTGGATGTTTGAGCAGATTCGCCAGCGTTACAGCGAGCAGCATGGCTTGGACGATGGCTACTTACGCCGGATTGCCGAAATAAACCTGAGCAACGCCAAGCTCAACCCTTGGGCGCAAACCCGCGACTGGCAATGGCAGGCCGAGCACTTCAGTGCGTATGATCAGTTCAATCCGCGGGTCGAGGGGCAGATCCGCCGCCGTGAATGCGCGCAAATCAGCGATGGTGGTGCCGTGCTGTTTCTCTGTTCGGCAGCGTTTGCCGAGCAACATGCACGGCGTCTGGGGCGGACGCAGCCGTTCCCGGCGATTCTCGGCTGGGGCCAGCGCAGCTCGGTGTTACCGCTGGCGGAGAAACTGCCCGAGGCCGATCAGCGCGGACTGATGTTTCCCCATCTGGCCCGCACCATCGCCGATGCATTAGGGCGAGCCGGGCTGAGCAGCCCGTGGCAGCTCGATGCGATCGAAACCCACGACTGTTTCAGCATCAGCGAGTATTTGGCGCTGGAACACTTTGGCTTAGCGCCGCCGGGGCAGGCGTGGCAATTGATTGAAGAGGGCGCGATTGAACTGGGCGGCCGTTTGCCGGTTAATCCCAGCGGCGGGCTGATCGGTGGCGGTCATCCAGTCGGCGCCAGTGGCGTGCGCATGTTGCTGGATGCCTGGCGGCAAGTGGAAGGCCAAGCGGGCGGCTATCAGGTCGAGGGCGCGCGTAAGGTCGGCTGTTTAAACTTTGGCGGCAGCTTCAGCGCGGTGGCCAGCTTCGTGCTGGGCGTGGTCTGAGGCGCGGTCTAAAAACACTGTCCCCGTTAGGTTTTAGGCCGAATCCTAGGCTGGTCTCATGAGCGCAGCGAAGAGGCCCGCAATGCGGCGGCGAACAATTCGTCAATGTTCACTGCGCACAACCCGCCAGCCCATCGACAGCAACCTCGCCAGCAAAAACCTCGAAACACTCTAGCGCTAGCCTCTGTCACACAGGCCCGGCAAACTACGCGCGAGTAAACCACTGGTGGAACGACTTCTATGCAACGTTTTATGACCTTTTTCATGGTGATGTGCCTAGGCCTGACCCTGAGCCTCGACGCCAATGCCAAGCGCATGGGTGGCGGCAAGTCCCTCGGCTCAGCCCCTAGCCATCAAGCCAGCCAAACCAAGCAAGCTGCGCCGGCTGCAGCAACAGCTCCAGCCGCTGGCATGGCCGGTAAAGCCGCCGCAGCCGGCGGCATGTCGCGCTGGCTCGGGCCTTTAGCCGGTCTGGCCGCCGGTGGCCTGCTGGCATCGATGTTTATGGGCGGCGGTTTTGAAGGCCTGCAGATCATGGACATGCTGATCATGGGCCTGATCGCCTTCTTGGCCTTTCGCTTTATCGCCTCGCGGCGCAAGCAACAGGCGCAAACCGCTCAGCCTGCTACCGCTGGCGGTGTGCCTTATCAGCGCGAAGTCAGCCCGGCGGCGAACAATATTTTCGGCGGCGCCATCAGCTCAGTGGCCGCCAAGCCCGTGATCAAAGCGCCGGCTTGGTTCAATGAAAGCAGCTTTATCAATGCTGGCCGTGAGCACTTCCTCAGCCTGCAACAGCATTGGGACGCCAATGAGATGGACAAGCTGGAAGAGTTCACCACCCCGCAACTGCTGACGTTTTTGCGCCAAGAGCGCGCGTCTTTGGGCGATGCCTTCCAGTCGACCTATATCGACGACCTCGATGTACAACTCGATGGCCTCGATGACATGGCTGACAAAACTGTCGCCACCCTGACCTTCAGCGGCATCGAGAAGTCCTCGCGCTTTGACCAAGGCGAAGCCTTTAGCGAAAGCTGGCGCATGGAGCGCCTGCAGGGCGACAACCAGCCTTGGCTGATCGCCGGCATGCGGCAAAACTAAGCCACAGTCGCGCTATAACAAAACCCGGGCTTGCCCGGGTTTTGTTTGTCTGGCGCCGTCTCAGCACCAGCAAGCAGGCGTAAAGCTGCTACATTCCAAGTGTCTAAATCTAGTCTCCTAAACGCCACATCCCAACCCAATAGAGAGATATCGCAATGATCGCCTATGCAATGGTCGGTACCGCTAATCTGGAAAAAGCCAAAGCCTTTTACGCTGCTCTGCTCGGTGAAATGGGCGCCAAGGTAGCGATGGATGTGGGCCGCGCCGCGTTCTTCAGCGCCGGCAAGGGTCAGCCGATGTTTGGCATCTGCACCCCGTTCAATAAAGAAGCGCCGAGCGCAGGCAACGGCGATATGGTCGCGCTGGCCGGAGGTTCGCGTGAAGGCGTCGATAAGTTGTATGCCAAGGCCATCAGCCTCGGCGCGACCGACGAAGGCGCTCCGGGCGAGCGTATGCCGGGTTTCTATGGTGCGTACTTTCGCGACCTAGACGGCAACAAGCTGGCCTTTGTGCATATCGGCTAACGCCATGCGGCTAGCCCCCGTTGCTGGGTGACGGGGGCTTTTTACTAAGCCAGGCCCAGCACATGGCGCACTCAATAGGCGCAGTGCCGGTTTCATCGGTAACGGCCACGGCCACCCACAACTCGCCCTTATCTTGCTGAGCAATCGCGGCAATCTGCTCAGGCGTCAGGCTAGCCACTGCGGTTAAGCCACCGACCACACGCTTGCGGTAATCCACTTGCAGCGACTTAAGCAGCAGTAGCTTGCTGTCTGGCAGGTTCATGCCAACCAAAAAACCCGTCGCCGACTCGGCCAGCAAAGCCATGGCCGCCGCGTGCACACCCTGAATATGGTTTTGTACCTTAGCGCGATTGGCGATGCTTAAGGTCGCGCTGCTACGGCTGATCGCCTGCACCCGAATGCCCGCCGTGCCGACCAGTTTCACCTGCGAGCCAAACAAGCGACTGAGCAGCGTTGGCCGCCAGCTAGCCGGCAGCCGATAGATCCACGCCACCACGCGATTAAGACGATTATGCACAACCACGCAGCACTCCAAAGCAACCGTTAAGGGCCGTGGAGCTTGGCACAGCGATGGCCGCGAACTTAGCGCCGAACCGCCGCCGCGCCGGGCAGATCGGCCAAGGGCGCAGCAGGGCGTTAGTGCTTGGCAGGCGCTTCGTGAGCCGCTGGGGCGGCGGCCTGCGCGCCCTTGACCGGTGGCACGATTGGCACCACCGCAACCGGTGGCTGGCCGTTGGCCCATTGTTGAATCTCGGTGCTGCGCACCTTGCTGGTAGCCACCGACTTGCTCAGCGCCTCGGTGTAATACTCCAACCAAGTGCGCGAGCCCGGCAGCATATAAGCCAGATCACGCATGCCCACTTGTAAGGTCAGCACCACCTGCTGGAAGTCTTTTTCTTGGCCAAGCAGGGTTTTCGCCAATTGCTCAACGGTACCCGGATCTTGCGTGGGCTTCAAAATACCGGCCAAGTTGCCGGTTTGCTGTTGTGCCACTTGGGCGACTTTCGCCTCTTGCTGAAGTAGCTGATCTTTTACCTCGGCGACCTCGCCCTGCACGTCGTGCAGTTGTTTTTTTAACTCGTCGATCTGTGCTGCGGTTTCATCGGCGGGGTCGCTGCTCATCAGAGTGACCACTTGCACTATCACCGTCACCAAGACGATGACCAGCACCACCGCAGCCACCCCAGCAATAATCAGCCGATTTAATTTGCTGGCCTTCTCTAACAGTTGCAGGCGGTCGGCATCGCTCAGGACGGCGTCGCTGCTGGGTTCGGCTTCGCTTTTCATGCGGCTCTCTCATCTGGCTACAGGTGCGGGTCTTAGTTTATTTATCGACCATAGCAGCAAAACCCTTAAGCATCCTCGCCAAGACCGCCGGCCCAGCCTGTAAACTCTCCGACATTCGCCTGGCAACGCCAACATTGGCCTGCCCGCTGCCACCCATCTGCCGGAGCCGAGCATGGAAGAAGTCATCGAACAACTGCGTGAACTCAACGAAACTGTGCCGGTGCCGCTGGAGTTACCGGAAGAAGAAGTGCTGGTCGAGATTCAAGAGCAACTGCTGATTCACCTGCCGTTTGAGCTGCGCGAGTTTTTGCTGAAAGTCAGCGACGTGGTCTACGGCCGCCTCGAGCCGGTAACCGCCAGCGACCCGCAATCGCACACCTACCTGCCAGAAGTCACCGCCACCGCGTGGAGCCTAGGCGTGCCGCGTGATCTGGTACCGATCTGCCAAGATGGCGACGATTACTACGTGGTCGATGTCGAAGGCGAAGTAACCCTGTGGTCCGGCGCCGAAGCCGAACTCACCGATGAGACTTGGGACTCGGTCTGGCATTGGGCCCGCGACGTGTGGCTGGAGAGCTGAGCCGCTGGCCGCTTAACGCGGCGTTTGCAAGCTGAGTAAATTGAGCAAGAACTGGCCAAAGTAATTCAAGTCTTGCTCGATCGCCGCCCGCGCCGCTTTGCCGTCGCCGGCCTGCAGGGCTTTTAGGCAGTCGCCGTGAAAGTCATTCAAGCGCAGCGACAAGTCGGCCTCGGTAAATAGCCGATTGAAAAACGGCCCCACTTGCAGCCACAACGACTCGATCAGCCGCAGCAATACCGGGTTGTTGCAGGCGCCATACAACGCTAGGTGAAAGCCACTGTTGTCGGCCAGATAGGCCTGCACATCGCGCTCACGCAGGGCCACTTCCATGCGCTCGACGCAGCCCTGCAGGGTCGCCAATTCGGCCGCACTGATGCGCGCCGCCGCCAGTTCAACGGCCAGCCCTTCGAGGTTGCAACGCACCGGTAGCAACTGCTCGAAGCGCTCACGGGTCATCGCCGGCACCCGCAAGGAACGCTGCGCCTCGCCCTCCAGCGCACCTTCGGCGACTAGCCGCTGCAAGGCGGCACGTACCGGCATCGGGCTGGTGCCCCACTCGGCGGCCAAATCACGGATTTTCAACCGCTCACCGGGCTGGAAACGCCCGCTCAACAGGCCGGCGCGAATGTTCTGGTACAGCTGTTCTTGCAGGTTATCGGCCATGGCTTAGCGCTTTCCGCACGGTGGGGCGGGCAGTTGACTAAGGGTCAGTAAGCAGTTGTGCATGGGGTTCTCCAGGAGGGATTCGTTTGTGTAGGAGCCAGCTTGCTGGCGATGCCTTGCGTCACTAATCGTCAGTTCGTAGGTTGGGGTGCGCCGTAACCCAACGGGGTTGTGGCGGTTGCCGGCGTTGTGTTGGGTTACGCAGCGCTCGAATAATGTGTTGATTTGCAGTTTTTGCTGGCGCTGCTAACCCAACCTACGGGGCTTTGTTTTCGATTAGGCAGTTACCGCCGTCCACGACTAGAACCTCGCCGGTGATGTAACTGGCCTCCGGCGAGGCCAAAAACGCCACCGCCGCCGCCACTTCTTCCGGCCGGCCGGCGCGGCCGATGGGCGTGTACTCGGCCGCATGGCGCTCTTCTTCGGTGCTCGAACCAGTGGCAATCCAACCCGGCGCCACGCTGTTAATGGTGATGCCCTGCTTAGCCACCTCCAAGGCCAGCGCCATATTGAAGCCGAGCATGCCGGCCTTGGCCGCGCTGTAAGCGGCCTCGCCGGGATTACTGCCACGGGTGCCGGTGGTCGAACTGATATTGACGATGCGTCCGTAACCCCGCGCCTGCATACCCGGCAACAGCGCACGGGTGAGCAAAAAGGTGGTGGTCAGGTTGCGCGCCAGCGACAGGTTCCAAGTCGCCAAATCCATAGTCGCCACCTCGGCAAACGGCTCCGGGCTGCCTTGCATGGCCATGCCGGCGTTATTCACCAAAATGTCGATATGGCCAAACTGCGCCAACGCCCAGGCGGCCAGTTCCGCCACCTGCGTTTCGTCGGTCAAATCGGCGGGCATGGCGCGGGCGTCTATACCTTCAGCGTGCAACTCGGCGGCGCGCTGGTGGATGCGCGCACTGCTGGCAGTGAGCAGCACCCGCACGCCGGCACGGCCCAAACGGCGGGCGATGGCCAAGCCGATACCGCTGTCGCTGCCGGCACCACTCACCAGTGCGACTTGATCTTGCCAGATGGAATGAGGCATTTACTTATCTCTGTGATCACAAATTAAATCAATCCTAACAAAAATAAGCGTTAAATCCAGCCATTGACAGTTTTGTGATCACAAATAACAATGTGCATAAATCCGAACAAGGCGTTCAACATGACCTCCAGTGGTATCAGCCCAGCCGCCGTAGCAACCTTCACCGCCCGTGAGCGGCAGCGTTTTATCCAACAAAACCCTAAGTCCGTGGCCTTGGCCGAGCGGGCGCGCAACTCGTTGTTCGGCGGCGTGCCGATGCACTGGATGGCCGACTGGTCGACGCCTTCGCCGCTGTTTGTCGAGCGGGCCAAGGGCGCACGCTTTTATGATGTCGACGGCCATGAGTACATCGACTTCTGCCTCGGCGACACTGGCAGCATGTTCGGCCACTCGCCAGACCCCATCGCCAAGGCCATCAGCGAGCAAGCCAATAATGGCCTGACCACCATGCTGCCCGGCGAAGACGCCATCGTTGCCGGCGAGCTGCTGGCTGCCCGCTTCGGCCTGCCCTATTGGCAGGTAACGGCCACCGCCACCGACTCCAACCGCTATGTGTTGCGCTGGGCCCGGGGCATCACCGAGCGCAAGGTGCTGCTGGTGTTCGACGGCTGCTATCACGGCACCGTCGATGACGTGATGGTCCGTTGCCACGACGGCGAGACCCAGCCGCGCTCCGGCTTGATCGGTCAGGCCTATGATTTGACCCAGTACAGCCGCTCGATCCCGTTCAATGACGTGGCCGCACTGGAGGCCGCGCTGGCCCAAGGCGACGTGTCCGCGTTGATGTGCGAACCGGCGATGACCAACATCGGCATGGTCATGCCCGAGCCCGGTTTTATGCAGAAATGTCGCGAGCTGACCCGCAAGTACGGCAGCCTGCTGATCATCGACGAGACCCACACCATCTCCACCGACATCGGTGGCTGCACTCAATTGTGGAACCTCGAACCGGACTTTTTCGTGGTCGGTAAACCGATCGCCGGCGGCGTGCCCTGCGGTATTTTTGGCTGCAGCGCGGCCATGGCCGAGGCCATGCAGGCCGCCCGTCAGCGCGCCAGTGCCGGCAATCATGGGCATGGCCACAGCGGCATGGGCACCACGCTATCAGCCAATGCGCTGGCCATGCACTGCATGCGCGCCAACCTTGAACAGGTAATGACACCCGCCGCCTACGCGCACATGTTGCCGCTGGCCAAACGCCTGGCCGATGGTTTTCGTAGCCTGATCGGCAAGTACGATCTCAAGTGGTCAGTAACCGAGTTAGGCGCACGCAGCGAGTTCCAGTTCTGTCCGCAACCGCCCAGCACCGGCGCGCAAGCCGAGGCGGCCTTTCACGACGAACTGCAAATGGCCCTGCACCTGTACCTGATCAATCGCGGCATTTTGATTACCCCGTTCCACAACATGACCCTGTGCTGCCCGAGCACCTCGGCGGCGGATGTGGATAAGCTGATCGCCACCCTCGACGACGCCTTGGCCGAACTGCTGACCATCCCCGGCGCGCGGGAATAAAGGCACACAAGAACGTAGGGTGGATGACGCTCTTTTCATCCACCAGCAGGCCGCATCGACAACCAATCCCCATGGTGGATGGATAAAGCGCCATCCACCCTACGCCCCGGTGCATAACGTGCCCCCAAGGTGAGAGCCCATCATGCAATTTGCCCAGATCCAAGAAGCCCGCGACTTTCTCGAGCAGCACCCGGAAGTACGTTTGATTGAACTGTTTTTGATCGACGCCAATGGCGTGCCGCGCGGCAAGCTGCTGCACCGCGCCGAGTTGCTGGCCATCTATGAAAACGGCCGACCACTGCCCAGCTCGATTTTGGCGCTGACCATCAACGGCGAAGACGTCGAAGACACCGGGCTGGTATGGGACGTAGCGGATGCTGACTGTTGGACTTATCCGCTACCCGGCAGCCTGACCCTACAACTGTGGCGCGCCCAGCCGACCGGCCAGTTACAAGTGAGCATGCACCCCACTCAAGGTTTGCCCGCCAGCCCGGCCGACCCACGGCATGCCTTGATCCGCGTAATCGACCGCCTGAAAGCCGATGGCTATCACCCGGTGATGGCGGTGGAGCTGGAGTTTTACCTGCTCGACCAGCAACCGGATGCCAATGGCCGCCCGCAACCGGCGCGCCAAGCTAACGGCGTGCGCCCCCTAGCGCCGCAGGTGTATGGCGTGGCCGAGCTGGAACAGGTCGAGGCGTTTCTCAATGACCTGTATGCCGCCTGTGAAGTGCAAGGTTTGCCGGTGCGCACGGCGATTTCCGAATACGCCCCCGGCCAGTTGGAGCTGACCCTGGAGCACCGCTTCGACGCCCTGCAAGCAATTGACGAGGGCGTGCGTTACAAGCGGCTGGTCAAGGGTGTGGCGCATAAGCACGGGCTGCAGGCCTGTTTTATGGCCAAGCCGTTCGGCGATCAGGCCGGCAGCGGCATGCATATGCACGTCAGTTTGGCCGATGCCGACGGCAATAATCTGTATGCCTCGGAAGACCCGCAGGGCACACCGCTGCTGCGTCATTCGATCGGCGGGATGATGAGCACCTTGCTGGATTCGCTGGCGATCTTCTGCCCGAATGCCAACTCGTTCCGGCGTTTTCAGGCCAACAGCTATGCGCCGCTGGCCAAGAGTTGGGGCGTGAATAACCGCACAGTGTCATTTCGCGTGCCCGGCGGCCCAGCCAACAGCCGGCATATCGAGCACCGCATCTGCGGCGCGGATGCCAACCCCTATCTGGCTGCGGCGGCCATCCTCGCCGGTATCCATCACGGCATTAATAACCAAGTCGACCCGGGCCCGGCCATCACCGGCAACGGCTACGCGCAAGCCAAGGAGTTTTTACCCACCGACTGGCTCACCGCCTTGCGTGCGCTGGAGCAATCGGACTGGGCCAAAGGGCAGTTCAGCGCGGAATTTCTCAAGGTGTTTCTGGCGATTAAACACGCCGAATACCGCGAGTTTATGGGCGAAGTCGGCGAGCAGGACTGGCGCTGGTACCTGACTCACGCGTGAGGCGGACTAAAGCGGACGGCGGATGGCCAATACCTATGTACTCGCCGCAGGGCGGGCTTCAACCCGCCGCTTGCGCCGCCCTCTGGTGGGCTGAAGCCCACCCTACACACCGGAGAACCCCATGAGCCAACCCGTAGTACTAATCACTGGCGCCGCTGGTGGCCTTGGCAGCGCGCTGGCCCGGCGCTTTGCCGCCGGCGGCTGGCGCGTGGCCGCCACCGACATCAATAGCGCTGGCTTGCAGGCGCTGGCACACAACCTGCCACTGGCCGCCAGCGTGGCCATCGACCTGCGTAGCCCGGCTAACTGCAGCGAGTTGCTCAGTCAGGTGCTGGCCAGTACTGGTCGCCTCGATGCCTTGGTCAACGCCGCCGGAGTATGGCGCGAAGGCCCGGTGGAAAGCTGCAGCGAGGCCGACTTTGACCTAGTCATGGACGTCAACCTCAAAGCGGCGTTCTTCATGTGTGCGGCGGCCATCCCAGCGCTGCGCGACAGCCGTGGCGGGATCGTCAATATCGCCAGCGACGCCGGTCATCAAGGCAATCGCAACGCCGCCCTGTACTGCGCCAGCAAGGGCGCGCTGACGTTACTCAGCAAAACCTTGGCATTGGACTTAGCCCCCGACGGCGTGCGGGTGAACTGCGTATCGCCCGGCGATATCGCCACGCCGATGCTGGATTTTCAAGCCGAGCAATATGGCCAAGGCGACCCCGACGGCTACAAGCGCGAATTGCTGGCGCTCTACCCACAGGGCCGCAATGCACGCTTTATTCGCCCAGAGGAAGTTGCCGAACTGGTCTGGTTTCTCTGCCAGCCCTACGCCGAGGCTATCAGCGGGGCCAATCTGGCCATCGACTTTGGCCTCTCGGCCGGTAAATAACCGCGTCCTCTTCAGGCTGTCGGCGTCTCGTTGCTGGCGGCGGCGTCGTCGGCATCGGCCGGCAAAGCGCCGAGGTCGATTTGCGCTTGTTTAACCCAAGCGAAGGCGCGGTCATTTAGCTCGGCAATCGCCCGTGGGCCAGTGCCTTCGGCGTACATCGGGGCGCCAATTACCACGGTGATGGTGCCGGGCTTTTTCGCCCAGCCTTGTTTGGGCCAAAAAGCCCCGGCGTTGTGGGCAATCGGCAATACCGGCAGGTTGGCGTTCACCGCCAAGGCCGCACCACCGCGGGTGAACTTGCCAATCTGGCCTGTCGGTATGCGCGTGCCTTCGGGGAAGATCAGCACCCAAGCGCCGGCGTCTAAACATTCTTGGCCGCGTTTAGCCAATTGCTTGAGGGCCGCCTTGGGGTTGCTGCGGTCGATGGCGATGGGTTTGAGCATGGCCATGGCCCAGCCGAAAAACGGGATATACAGCAGCTCGCGCTTAAGCACTTGGCTCAGCGGCTCGAAATAGCAGGACAGGAAGAAGGTTTCCCAAGTGCTCTGGTGCTTGGCCAGAATCACGCACGGCTGGCTCGGCACGTTCTCGGCGCCAAGCACTTTATAGTCGATGCCGAGCATCACTCGGGTTAGCCATACGGCGCAGCGACACCAGTTCACATTGATAAAGCGGTAGCGCTGGCGGAAGGGTAAAAACGGCGCGATAAACAGGCTGAGGGTGCACCAGAGCAAGGCGCTGAGCGCGAGCAGCAGGTAGAAAAGAAAGGTTTTGCCAGCCTGCACTATCGACATAAAAACTCTGACCCTAACGGAGGAGTTGCGCCGCGACGGCGGCTAGGTCCTCGAAAATTAAAGTGGCTGCGGGCAAATCTTTGCCCAGAGTACCTTGGCCCTTACCGGTTTTTACCAATACGGGCTGACAGTCGACGGTTGCCGCCGCCTGTAGGTCACCCAAACTGTCACCAACAAACCAGATACCGGCAAGGCTCACGCCGTAATGCGCGGCGATCTGCTCGAGCATACCGGGTTTAGGTTTGCGACAGGCGCAGCCATCATTGGGCCCGTGCGGGCAATGCACTATTAGGCCCACTTCACCGCCCTGCTCGGCCACCAAGTGGCGCAGTTGCTGGTGCATGGCATCGAGTGTGGCGAGGTCGTAATAACCACGGGCCAAGCCCGACTGGTTAGTGGCCACCGCGATCGTCCAGCCGGCTTTGCTCAGGTTGGCGATGGCCTCGATGGCACCGGGCAGCGGCAGCCACTCGTCCACCGATTTGATATAGGCGTCGGAGTCGTAATTGATCACCCCGTCGCGGTCGAGAATTAACAGTTTCATAGACAACCCATAGGGTGGATTCAGGAGCGCAGCGAACAATCCGCCGATTAAGCAATGGGATTTACAGCGGTAAGCGGTGGAAGCGCCTGTGGCGATTCCACCCTACGTTTTTGCTTATCCCGCCTATTCCGCTTAGCCCAGCAGCGAGATATCGGCCACGCCCAAGAACAGCCCGCGCAGTTGCGCCAGCAGCGCGTAGCGGTTGGCGCGCACTTCGGCATCTTCGGCATTTACCAGCACTGCCTCGAAGAAGGCGTCCACCGGCTCACGCAGGCTGGCCAGTTGCTCCAGCGCCGCGCGGTATTGGCGATCTGCCGCTAACGGGGCCACTGCATGGGCGGCGGCGAACACCGCTTGGGCCAGCGCTTGTTCGGCCGGTTCCAGCAGCAAGGCGTTGGCGATCACCAAGGGAATCTCGCCGTCGAACTTGCTCAGCAGGTTGGACACGCGCTTGTTGGCGGCGGCCAATGCGGCAGCTTCGCTGCGCGCCCGGAAAGCCTGCACGGCTTGCACACGCTGGTCGAAATCCAGCGGCGCGCTTGGAGACAGGGCGCGTACGGCTTGATAGACACTGACTTCCACGCCTTCGTCTTCATAGCGAGCGCGCAGGCGATCGAAGATAAAGTCCTGCACCAGTGCGGCCAGCCCCTCGGCTTTGACCTGTTCGCCGAACTGGCCGATGGCAAATTCGATCGCCTCGGCGAGATCCAGATCCAGCTGTTTCTCGATCAAAATCCGCAGCACGCCCAAGGCGGCGCGACGCAGCGCATAGGGGTCTTTGCTGCCGGTCGGCAACATGCCGATGCCGAAGATGCCGACCAGGGTGTCGAGCTTGTCAGCCACGGCCACGGCGGCACCGGTCAAGGTGCTCGGCAACTCGGCACCGGCGCCACGGGGCATGTATTGCTCGTTCAGCGCCAGCGCCACGTCGGCGGCTTCGCCATTTAACTGGGCGTAGTAGTAGCCGGCCACGCCTTGCATCTCGGGGAACTCGCCGACCATTTCACTGGCCAGATCGCACTTACTCAGCAAACCGGCGCGCGCCGCTCGCTGGCTGTCGCCGCCGATGCGCTCGGCGATAAAACCGGCCAAGGCGGAAACACGCATGGCTTTGTCAAATACCGAGCCGAGCTGGGCTTGGAACACCACATTGGCCAAGCGCTGGTTGAAGCTTTCCAGCGGTTGCTTTTGGTCTTGCTTGAAGAAGAACTCGGCGTCGGTCAGGCGCGGACGCACGACCTTCTCGTTGCCGGAGATGATCTGCAGCGGATCTTTGCTTTCGATGTTGGCCACGGTGATAAAGCGCGGCAGCAACTTGCCGTGAGCATCCAGCAGGCAGAAGTACTTTTGGTTGTCCTGCATGGTGATGATCAAGGCTTCTTGCGGTACGTCCAAGAAGCGCTCCTCGAAGGAGCACACCAGCGGCACTGGCCACTCGACCAAGCAGCTGACTTCATCGAGCAAATCAGCCGGCACAATCGCCGTGCCCTGCTGCTCGGCGGCTAACTCGGCGACTTTCTTGCTGATCAGCGCGCGGCGCTCATTCAGGTCGGCCAACACATAGGCGCTGCGCAGGTCTTCCAGATAGGTCGCCGGCGAGCTGATGCGCACCTGATCGGGGTGGTGGAAACGGTGACCACGGGACAAGCGGCCGGATTTTTGCGCGAGGATTTCGCAGTCGATCACCGCGTCGCCAAACAGCATCACCAACCACTGGGTCGGCCGCACGAATTCGGTTTTGCGTGCGCCCCAGCGCATCCGCTTAGGGATTGGTAAGGCATTCAATGATGCTTCGACGATGCCGGGCAACAGGTCTTGAATCGGTTGGCCTGGAACAACTTTAGTGAATTTAAGCTTCGGTCCGCTCTGGTCGATTTGATCCAGCTCAACACCACACTTCTTGGCGAAACCCAGGGCTGCCTGGGTCGGCGTGCCGTCGGCGGCGAAGGCTGCTTGTATTGGTGGGCCATCTTGAATGACCTGCATTCCTGGCTTTTCACTTGCCAGGTTCTCGATCAAAACTGCCAGTCGGCGTGGTGCAGCGTAAACGCGAGCTGAGGTGTAAAAATCGCCTTCGTGCAGACCTGCTTGTTTCAAGCCATTTTTAATTCCACTAAGGAAGGCTTCACTAAGCAACTTGAGGGATTTCGGTGGCAGCTCTTCGGTGCCCAGTTCAACCAAAAAATCCTGCGCACTCATTGTGCTGCCTCCTGCTTGCTGTTGTTGCTGCCGGGCGCTTGAGCGTCGAGCACGCCGGTCTCGGCCAGCTTGGCCAAGACTTCATCGCGTAGATCGGCCGGAGCCATCGGGAAGCCGAGCTTGGCCCGGGCGATTAAATAACTTTGCGCCACGGCGCGGGCCAAGGCGCGCACCCGCAGGATGTACTGCTGGCGGGCGGTGACCGAGATGGCGCGACGGGCATCCAGCAAGTTAAAGGTGTGCGAGGCCTTGAGGACCATTTCATAGGTCGGCAGCGGCAGTTGCAGCTCGATCAGGCGGTTGGCTTCCGACTCGTAGAAGTCGAACAGCTCAAACAGCTTCTCGACGTTGGCGTGTTCGAAGTTATAGGTCGACTGCTCCACTTCGTTCTGGTGGAACACATCGCCGTAAGTCACCTTGCCGAACGGGCCGTCGGTCCAGACCAGGTCATACACCGAGTCCACGCCCTGCAGGTACATGGCCAAACGCTCTAGCCCGTAGGTAATTTCGCCGGTCACTGGGTAGCACTCGATGCCGCCGACTTGCTGGAAGTAGGTGAATTGGGTGACTTCCATGCCGTTCAGCCAGATTTCCCAGCCCAAGCCCCACGCGCCGAGGGTCGGTGACTCCCAGTTGTCTTCGACGAAGCGAATGTCGTGCACCAGCGGGTCGAGGCCGATGTGCTTGAGCGAACCCAGGTACAACTCTTGGAAGTTCTCCGGGTTGGGCTTCAAGATCACCTGAAACTGATAGTAGTGCTGCAGGCGGTTGGGGTTTTCCCCGTAGCGACCGTCGGCCGGGCGGCGGCTTGGCTGCACATAGGCGGCATTCCAGGTTTCCGGGCCGAGGGCGCGCAGAAAAGTGGCGGTATGGAAGGTGCCGGCACCCACTTCCATATCGTAGGGCTGCAGCACCACGCAGCCTTGTTCAGCCCAGTATTGTTGCAGGGCCAGGATCAAATCTTGGAAGGTGCGCACGGCTGGCGTAGTCTGGGTCACGAAATTCACCGGTTTTGGCGGAGGCGTAAAGCCGGCGAGTATACCCGAAACATTCGCCCCTTCACCCGCCCCCAACCTGCTCTGCCCATGGCAAGGCAGGCTGCGTGAAAACGTAGCGAGCGAAGGTTAGGCAAGGCAAAAGCCGGCGAGGACGCGGACGACTGCATGGATGCAGGAGGTAGGGCGACGCAGGATGCCAAAGCCGAGTTTACGTGCTTGAGCAGTACTCGCTTTGCTCGCCCTCCGGGCCGCACTGAAGTGCGTTCAGCGGGCAAGCCCGCTGTCCGAGCCTGTTTTTAACGCCGCATAACCAAGCGCAGTAGTTTTCACACTGCCTGCAAGGAAGACCTATGCCACGTTGCTTCTGGTGCAATGACGATCCGCTGTACATCGCCTACCACGACCACGAATGGGGCGTGCCGCTGCGCGATGCGCAGAGGTTGTTCGAGTTGCTGTTGCTCGAGGGCTTTCAGGCTGGGTTGTCGTGGATCACAGTGCTGAAAAAACGCCAGCGCTACCGTGAGGTGCTGTTCGCTTTCGATCCGCAGCGCTTAGCGCGGTTAACCGACGACGAGATCGAACTGCTGATGCAAGACGCCGGGATTATTCGCAATCGCTTAAAGCTTAAGGCCTCGCGGCAAAATGCGCAGGCGTGGTTGCGTCTGGATAATCCGGCGGCGCTGCTCTGGTCGTTTGTCGGCGGCGTGCCGCTGGTTAATCACTTCAAAGACCGCAGCCAGGTGCCGGCGATTACCCCGCAGGCCGAGGCCATGAGTAAGGCGCTGAAAAAAGCCGGTTTCACCTTTGTCGGCCCGACCATTTGCTACGCCTTTATGCAGGCCAGCGGCATGGTCATGGACCACACCAGCGACTGTGATAGTTATGCACGGTTGGCAGGTACAATGCCGGCCCGGATTGCTTGAGGACTTAATGGTGGAAAAGATCAAAGGCGCATTAGCCGTCGGATTCCTGCGCCTGTTTGCCTTGCTGCCTTGGCGCGCCGTGCAAGCGGTGGGCGCAGCAGTGGGCTGGCTGAGTTGGAAAATTCCCAGCCGCTCGCGCGAGGTAGTGCGGATCAACCTCAGCAAGTGTTTCCCCGAGTTGTCAGCGGCTGAATTCAGTTTGCTCGAGTGGCAAACCCACCGCGATATCGGCCGAATTTTGACCGAAAGCGCTTGCGCGTGGATCTGGCCGGCGCACAAAACCCTCGGCTTGGTACGCGAAGTCGAGGGCATTGAGGCCTTGCACGAGGCCTTGGCCAGTGGCTCTGGGGTGGTGGTGATCGGCAGTCATTTTGGTAACTGGGAAGTGCTTAACCACTATCTCTGCTCGTTGTGTAAACCGGTTATTTTCTATCGTCCACCGAAGTTGCAGGCGCTCGATGAGCTGTTAAAGAAGCAGCGCGCGCAGCTGGGTAATAGAGTCGCGGCCTCGACCAAAGAAGGCATCCTCAGCATCATCAAAGAGGTGCGTAAAGGCGGAGTGGTGGGCATTCCAGCCGATCCCGAGCCGAGTTTGTCCAGTGGTGTGTTTGTGCCGTTTTTCGGCATTCAAGCGCTGACCAGTAAATTTGTGCCGGGCATGTTGGCCGGCGGTAAGGCGCGCGGGGTGTTCTTAAACGCCATTCGTCTAGCGGATGGCAGCGGTTTTAAAGTGATTTGTGAGGCCGCCCCCGAGGCTATTTACAGCGCCGACCCGGTTGTTTCGGCCACGGTGCTGAGCAGCATGTTGGAAAAATACGTACGCGCGTACCCCAGCCAATACCTGTGGAGCATGAAACGCTTTAAGAAGCGTCCGCCCGGTGAAGCCAAATGGTATTGAGCGTTGCGGTACCTAAAGAAAGGTTCAGGCGCTAAACAAGTGACGTGAAATGCGGTTGAAGTGTGGCGCTTTAGCCACTAACGTCAGTGTCACGTCCATAAAAGTTGAATAACAGGCCGTCATGACTAACCAGCGCGATACCAGCCGAGCTCCGCTAAAGGTGCGCATTCGCATCGATCACCCGGTGCACGGCGAATTACAGGTGATGACTCGGGATATTTCCGACAGTGGCGTGTTTGTCATCATTGATGATGCGCAAAGCCTGTTGAAAATCGGTGAAGTGGTGACTGGGCAGGTGCAAGGTCTGCCCATGGAAGCGCCGATTCTACAAATGGAAGTCATACGTTTCGAGCCGGGTGGCGTCGGTCTGCGCTTTACTCGCGAAGAGTAACCCGCAGACTCGGCGATGGCGGGTTACGCGGCGGCTGAAATTGCGGTGGCAATTGGCCGCTCACGCTACCCAAGCTGCGCCACTAGAAAAAGGTCAAGCCAACCTGAAACAGTCGCTCAACATCGCGTATCTGCTTTTTATCGATCACGAATAGGATCACCCGATCGCCGGCTTCTATCACCGTGATGTCGTGGGCGATCAGCACTTCTTCATCGCGAATAATCGCCCCGATGGTGGTGCCGGCCGGCAGTTTCACGTCTTTGATAGCGCGACCGACCACCTTGCTCGACTTCGCATCGCCGTGGGCAATCGCCTCGATGGCTTCGGCGGCACCGCGCCGCAGTGAGTGCACGCTGACGATGTCACCACGGCGCACGTGGGTTAGCAGGGTGCCGATGGTGGCCTGTTGCGGGCTGATGGCGATGTCGATCTCACCGCCTTGCACCAGGTCGACGTAGGCCGGGTTGTTAATCAGGGTTAACACCTTGCGCGCGCCGAGGCGTTTGGCCAGCAACGAGGACATGATATTGGCTTCGTCGTCGTTGGTCAGGGCGAGGAAAATATCGGTATCACCGATGCTCTCTTCCAGCAGTAAGTCGCGGTCAGAGGCGCTGCCTTGGAGAATGATGCTGCTCTCTAAGGTGTCGGATAAATACCGGCAGCGGGCTGGATTGCGCTCGATAATTTTCACCTGATAACGGCTTTCGATAGCCTCGGCCAAGCGCTCGCCGATGTTGCCACCACCGGCAATTACGATGCGTTTGTTGCTGTCTTCAAGGCGGCGCATTTCGCTCATTACCGCGCGAATATTGGCCTTGGCGGCGATGAAAAACACCTCGTCATCGGCCTCAATGATCGTGTCGCCTTGCGGAATAATCGCTCGGTCGCGGCGGTAGATGGCGGCCACACGGGTGTCGATATCCGGCATGTGCTTACGCAGTTGGCGCAGCTGTTGGCCGACCAAAGGCCCGCCGTAATAGGCGCGCACCGCCACTAACTGGGCTTTGCCGTCGGCGAAGTCGATCACCTGCAGGGCGCCGGGGTATTCGATCAGGCGCTTGATGTAATTGGTCACCACCTGCTCGGGGCTGATCAGCACATCGACCGGAATGGCTTCGTTGTCGAACAGTTCACTGCGGGTCAGGTAGGCCGATTCACGCACCCGAGCGATTTTAGTCGGGGTGTTAAACAGGGTGTAGGCCACCTGGCAGGCGAGCATGTTGGTTTCGTCGCTGCTGGTGACGGCCACCAGCATGTCGGCATCGTCGGCGCCGGCTTGGCGCAGCACAGTCGGAAACGAGCCGCGGCCGACGATGGTGCGAATGTCCAAGCGATCGCCAAGTTCGCGCAGGCGCTCGACGTCGGTGTCGATCACAGTGATGTCGTTGGCTTCGCCGGCTAGATGTTCTGCTAGCGTGCCGCCCACTTGGCCGGCACCGAGGATAATAATTTTCACAGATGGCTCCTGTAGGGCAGGCCTTGGCTGGCCGTATAAATGCAGCC
>JBILAR010000003.1:0-101353 GCA_044354115.1 Pseudomonas sp.
CCGTTACTGAGTGTCGGCAATTTTAGTCAGCTTGGCATAGTAAAAGCCGTCGTGGCCTTCTACTTGTGGCAATAATTGCCGGCCGTGCGGCTGCGTGATGCCGGCGACAGGTTGACTGGCTTGGCCAACAATTTCGAGTTCGCGAGCGTCACGGGTGCGAGCTAAAAAGGCCGCAATGTTTAGGCTGTTTTCTTCTGGCAGTACCGAGCAGGTGGCGTACAGCAGAATCCCGCCCACCTCCAGGGTTGGCCACAGGGCATCGAGCAGTTCGCCTTGCAGGGTGGCCAGCGGGGCAATGTCTTCGGCTTGGCGGGCAATTTTAATGTCCGGGTGGCGACGGATCACCCCAGTGGCGGAGCAGGGCGCGTCGAGCAAAATCCGCTGGAACAGTTGCCCGTCCCACCAACTGTCCACTGCGCGACCGTCGGCGGCGATCAGTTCGGCGTTTAAGCCGAGTCGGTCGAGATTCTCGCGCACCCGCTGCAAGCGTTTGGCTTCCAGATCGACCGCCACCACATGGGCCAGTTGCGGTTCGACCTCAAGCAGATGACAGGTCTTTCCGCCCGGCGCGCAGCAGGCGTCCAGCACGCGCTGACCGGGGGCCAGTTGCAGCAACTCGGCGGCCAATTGCGCGGCCTCATCCTGCACGCTGACATGCCCGGCGGCAAAGCCCGGCAAGCCGGTCACATCGCACGCCTGAGCCAACAGAATGCCGTCGGCGCTGAACTGGCAGGCGCTGGCGTCGATGCCGCAATGCTGTAGTTCAGCAAGGTAAGCATCGCGGCTGGTATGACGGCGATTAACCCGCAAAATCAACGGCGGATGGGCGTTGTTGGCTGCGCAAATGGCTTCCCAGTGCTCGGGCCAGCTGGTTTTTAAGGCTTTTTGCAGCCAGCGCGGGTGAGCGGTGCGCACCACTGGATCGTGCTCCAACTCGGCCAGCAAGGCCGCGCCATCGCGCTGGGCGTTGCGCAGCACGGCGTTGACCAGACCTTTGAGCGAGGGTTTCTTCAGCTTGTCGATACAGGCGACGGTTTCGCCGATGGCCGCGTGGGCCGGGATGCGCGTGTAGAGCAATTGATACAGGCCGACCAGCAATAGCGCTTCCACGTCTTTATCGGCGTTTTTAAACGGCTTTTGCAGCAGCTTTGCCGCCAATGCCGATAAGCGTGGCTGCCAGCGGGCAGTGCCGAAGGCCAGTTCTTGGGTCAGGCCGCGATCGCGAGCGGCGACTTTGTCCAGTTGCTGCGGTAGCGAGCTATTCAGTGAGGCTTTGCCGGCCAATACCGCCGCCAGCGCCCGTGCCGCCGCCAGACGCGGGTTCATGCTGATGCTCCAAGCACAGTGCCAACGGCAAATTGTTCGCGCCGGCTGTTAAATAAATCAGCAAAATTCAGCGCTTTACCGCCGGGCAATTGCAGTCGGGTCAAGCGCAGTGCGCCGCTGCCGCAGGCCACGGTCAGACCGTCTTTGCTGGCGCTAAGAATCTCGCCGGGACTACCGCCGCCCTCGCCGATGCTGGCGGCTAATACTTTCAGCGGCTCGCCGTGCAGGCGGCTGTGGCAGATGGGCCAGGGGTTAAAGGCGCGAATCAGGCGCTCAAGCTCTTCGGCTGGGCGGCTCCAATCGAGCAGGGCTTCGTCTTTATTGAGTTTGTGCGCGTAGTTGGCGAGGCTGTCATCTTGCGTTTGGCCCTGCAGGCTGCCGGCGCACAAGCCGGCAATGGCTTCGAGCACCGCCGGCGGGCCAAGCTCGGCGAGGCGATCATGCAAGCTGCCGCCGGTGTCCTCGGGGCTGATTGGGGTGCGGACTTTGAGCAGCATCGGGCCGGTGTCTAAACCCGCCTCCATGTGCATTACGGTGACTCCGCTTTCGTCGTCACCGGCTTGGATGGCGCGCTGAATCGGCGCTGCCCCACGCCAGCGCGGCAGTAAAGAGGCGTGACTGTTGATGCAACCCAGCCGCGGGATATCCAGCACGGCTTGCGGCAAAATCAAGCCATAGGCCACGACTACCAGCAAATCCGGCTGCAAGGCGGCCAGCTCGGCCTGCGCCAACGGGTCGCGCAGGGTCTGCGGCTGCAGTACCGGAATATTGTGCTGCAGCGCCAACTGCTTGACCGGGCTGGGCATCAGCTTTTGTCCACGCCCGGCTGGGCGATCCGGCTGGCTGTACACGGCTACGAGCTGATACGGGCTGTCGAGCAGCGCCTTGAGGTGTTCGGCGGCAAACTCGGGGGTGCCAGCGAAAACAATGCGCAGGGGCTGGGTCATGGCGGCTCGCTAAAATCTTGGGTAAAGAAAAAGGCTTGCCGAGGCAAGCCTTTGAGGTCGGCACTTAATCGTTCTGCCGATGCTGTTTTTCCAATTTCTTCTTGATCCGATCCCGTTTAAGGGTGGACAGGTAATCGACAAACAATTTGCCATTCAGGTGGTCGCACTCATGCTGGATGCACACCGCCAGCAGGCCTTCGCAGAGCATCTCGAAGGGCTCGCCGAAGCGATCAAGGGCGTTAACCTGAACGCGCTGTGCGCGCTGGACCACTTCATAGAAGCCCGGCACCGATAGGCAGCCCTCTTGATATTCCTCAAGGTCTTCGGTCAGCAGGGCAAATTGCGGATTGATAAACACCAGCGGTTCGGTCTTTTCTTCGCTGACGTCAATCACTACCAAACGCTGATGCACGTTGACCTGCGTGGCGGCCAAGCCAATGCCCGGAGCCTCGTACATGGTCTCGAACATATCGTCGATAAGCAGGCGCAAAGCGTCATCAAACACCGTCACTGGCTTGGCAATGGTGCGTAGACGCGGATCTGGAAACTCAAGTATGTTCAGGATTGCCATATACGTTTGTGATGCACTTGTGGAATAAAGTCAAAAAGCGCTGCTAATATGTTGAGCAGCATTGGAAAACAGTTTCTGGCTGCGGCTCCCATGAGTGGGGGCAGCCCTCAGGCGTTCTACGCCAAGACATATAATAAAGGGATTCACCGTATGAGGAAATCACTACTCGCCTTGCTATTGCTTACCGCTGGCGGTCTGGCTCAAGCGCAAGTGCAACTCAAGGATGGTCATCCTGAGACTTATACGGTGGTTAAAGGCGATACCCTTTGGGATATCTCCGGGCGTTTCTTGAGCCAGCCATGGAAGTGGCCTGAGCTTTGGCAGGGCAACCCGCAGATCCAAAACCCTAATTTGATTTTCCCCGGCGACACCCTGACCCTGACCTACGTGAATGGCCAGCCACGTTTGGGCGTCAGCCGTGGCGCGTCTGCGGGCACTGTCAAACTGTCCCCGACAGTGCGCAGCACGCCGATGTCGCAAGCGATTCCGACCATTCCGCTAGAAGCTATTAATAGCTTTTTGTTTAACAACCGCATTATTAATAAAGAGCAAGAGTTTTCCGCCGCGCCTTACGTCTTGGCCGGCGCTGGCGAGAGCGTGGTAATGGGCGCGGGTCAGAACATCTATGCGCGCGGTAAGTTTACCCAAGAGCAACCAGCCTACGGCGTCTATCGTCAAGGGCGCACCTATACAGATCCGGTCAGCAAAGAGTTTTTAGGCATCAACGCCAATGTTATTGGTAATGCCGAAGCCAACTCGGTTGAGGGTGATATCACCACCCTTACGCTGACCCGTAGTAATGAAGAGGTGCGCATCGGCGACCGCCTGTTCCCAACCGACGAGCGGGCGGTTAACTCCACCTTTACTCCAAGCGAGCCGGCCAAGCAGATCGACGGCGTGATTATCGATGTACCGCGTGGGGTTAACCAGATCGGCTCTATGGATGTGGTAACCATCAACAAGGGCACGCGCGATGGCTTGGTTGAAGGCAACGTGCTGGCGATCATGAAAACCGGCGAGACGGTGCGTGATCGGATCACCGGTGAGTCGGTTCAGGTACCCGCCAGTCGTGGCGGTCTGTTGATGGTGTTTAGAACCTTCGACAAAATCAGCTACGGCTTGGTACTGGCCGCCAGCCGTGACCTGGCCATACAGGACCGGGTGGTAAACCCTTAAGCATCAAACCCCGCGCTGCGGGGTTTTTTATTTCAGGCGCATGCTCGCGTGGCCCTGCGTCTTGGTTGATCAAGGATGATCGGCATGCACTCATCTACCCATACTATTGCCCCCGCCGAATTAGAAGCGCGCTTGCGTCTGCATGCTTTACCGCAGCTGGGGCCGCGGCGCTTTGCTCGCCTGCTCGAAGCCTTTGCCAGCGCCAGTTCGGCCCTGAGTGCGCCCGCCGCCGCGTGGCGCTCACTGGGATTGCCGGCGTGCTGCGCCGAGGCACGGCGAACTCCTGAGGTGCGCGAACAAGCGGCGGCGGCACTGACGTGGCTGGAGCGGCCAGATCATCAACTGCTGATGTGGGACATGCCCAGTTACCCGGCATTATTGGCCGAACTCGCCGATGCACCACCTTTGCTGTTTGTCGCCGGCGCCGCCGATATTCTCGAGTTGCCGCAGTTGGCCATAGTCGGTAGCCGGCACGCCTCGCGCCCCGGCCTAGATACCGCACAAGCCTTTGCTCGCAGTTTGGCGCAGGCCGGTTTTTGCATTACCAGTGGCTTGGCCTTGGGCATCGACGGCGCCGCGCATCAGGGCGCGCTGGACGTCGCGGGCAAGACCGTGGCGGTGCTTGGCACTGGCTTGCAGCGGGTCTATCCGACGCGGCACCGGCGTTTGGCCGAGTGCATCATTGAGCAAGGCGGCGCGCTGGTGTCCGAGTTGCCGCTGGATTGTCCACCGCAAGCGGGCAACTTCCCGCGACGTAATCGTATTATCAGCGGCTTGTCCTTGGGCGTACTGGTGGTTGAGGCCAGCCCGTCCAGCGGCTCCTTGATTACCGCGCGCTTGGCCGCCGAGCAGGGTCGCGAGGTGTATGCGATCCCCGGATCGATCCATCATCCCGGTGCGCGCGGCTGTCATCAGTTGATTCGCGATGGCGCCACCTTGGTCGAATCGGTTGAGGATATTCTGCAAGCACTGCGTGGCTGGCAGCGGGTTACACCGACCAGCACCCACGCCGCTTCTAGCGCCCGCCATCCTTTGCTAGATTTGCTCCACGCCGCGCCACAGAGCAGCGAAGCCCTAGCGCTGAGCAGTGGCTGGCCGTTGCCCAAGGTGCTGGCCGCGCTGACCGAACTTGAGCTGGACGGTCTGGTGGCTAATCAAGCCGGCTGCTGGTTGGCGCGGGGTTAGCACTCTTAGCAGGCCGGCGATGTTGCTTGCAGACACAAAAAACTTCAGCGCTTGGCTGGTTGATTGCCGCGTGCAATAACGGCGGCCAGTTACACTGCTCGCAGTTTTTATTTGGAGGCAGGCAATGCTCAGTATCAGTGGTAGCCATGTTTCGTCGGCTGCGCCGCAAGTGGCCAGTTGGCGCGCCCAGCAAGTGGCGCAAGTGGTGCGTGCGGGTGGCGTGATTGCCTATCCAACCGAAGCGGTTTGGGGCCTGGGTTGCGACCCATGGAACCGCGAGGCGGTGTATCGGCTGTTGGCGCTCAAGCAGCGGCCGGTGGAAAAAGGCCTGATTCTGTTGGCCGATAGCATCCGCCAATTTGATTTTCTGCTGGCCGATCTGCCGCAAGTTTGGCAAGACCAGCTGGCCAGCACCTGGCCGGGGCCGAACACCTGGCTGGTGCCGCACCAGAACCGTTTACCCCAGTGGATTGTCGGCAAGCACGCCACTGTTGCCCTGCGCGTGAGCGATCATCCGCTGGTGCGCGACCTGTGCGCCCTGACCGGGCCGCTGGTCTCCACCTCAGCCAATCCGGCTGGGCGCCCGCCCGCTCTGACTCGGCTGCGGATTGAGCAGTACTTTGCCGGCCAGCTTGATGAGGTGTTGGCCGGCAAGTTGGGCGGGCGTAAGAATCCCAGTCAGATCCGCGATCTAGTCACCGGGGTGGTACACCGGCCGGCTTAAAGTCAGCATTTAGCGGCACTGATTGAGCCTCGCTTGGTCCGCAGCAACAGCGCTGTGGGCCGCGCTAATGCTATGCTTGGCGCTGTTTCGTGGCGGCCCCCGGCAAACCTTTGCGCTGGCGTCCGGCACTTTTCCGTAGATTTATAAGCGCTGCCCTCGGCGCGTTAATTAAGGTGATCTGGTGTCCAATCGCACTGCGGCCGTGAAGGCCTATCTGCTCGATCTACAAGACCGTATCTGCTCTGCCTTGGCAATTGAGGACGGTCAGAGCCAGTTTTTTGAGGACAGTTGGCAGCGTCCTGCCGGCGGCGGCGGACGTACCCGGGTGATGGAAAACAGCGCACTGATCGAAAAGGGTGGGGTTAACTTCTCCCATGTATTTGGTGATTCGCTGCCGCCGTCGGCCAGTGCCCATCGCCCTGAGTTGGCCGGTCGCGGTTTCGAGGCCATGGGCGTGTCGCTGGTGATCCATCCGCAGAACCCGCATGTGCCGACCTCGCACGCCAATGTGCGCTTCTTTAGCGCCGAGAAAGACGGCGAAGAGCCGGTCTGGTGGTTCGGTGGCGGCTTCGACCTGACGCCCTACTACGGCGTCGAAGAAGACTGCGTGCACTGGCATCGAGTGGCCGAACAGGCCTGTGTGCCCTTCGGTGCCGACGTCTATCCGCGCTACAAAGCCTGGTGTGATCGCTATTTTTACCTCAAGCATCGCGACGAGCCGCGCGGGATCGGCGGACTGTTTTTCGATGACTTGAACGAGTGGGATTTCGACACCAGCTTCGCCTTTATCCGCGCCATCGGCGATGCCTATATCGAGGCGTACTTACCGATCGTGCAAAAGCGCAAAAACACTCCGTTCACCGAGCAGCAGCGCGAGTTCCAGGCCTATCGGCGCGGGCGCTATGTGGAGTTCAATCTGGTCTACGACCGCGGCACCCTGTTTGGCCTGCAGTCGGGCGGGCGCACCGAGTCGATCCTCATGTCGTTGCCGCCCCAAGTGCGCTGGGGCTATGACTGGAAGGCCGAACCGGGCAGCGAAGAGGCGCGCTTGACCGAGCACTTCCTCACGGATCGCGACTGGCTGGCAAATTTACGCTGAGCGCTGTTGCGCTCGGCCATGCGGCGTTGAAAGCAGGCTCGGAATGCTCATTTACACCAGTAAACTCCGCTTCCTCGCCTGCTTTCGCCTTGCCTTGCCTTCGCTCACGACGCGCTCAGCGCAAATTTAAATAAGTAACCCATCATCGTGTGTGCCTGTCGGCGGTCTGTTGGGTTACGCGGCCTATCGGTTAATACAAAGGAACTTTCCATGGACCACTACGGTGTCTTCGGCAATCCCATTGCCCACAGCAAATCCCCGCTGATTCATCGCCTGTTTGCCGCGCAAACCGGCCAGTCGTTGAGCTACGAGCCGCTGCTGGCGCCGCTGGAGGATTTTGACGGTTTTTCCCGGGCGTTCTTCGTTAATGGTCGGGGCGCCAACGTCACTGTGCCTTTCAAGGAACAGGCGTTTCGTTTGGCCGACCAGCTCACCGCTCGCGCCCAGCGCGCCGGGGCGGTGAATACCCTGATGAAGCTCGACGATGGCCGTTTGCTCGGCGACAACACCGACGGCGCCGGCTTGGTGCGTGATCTCACCGTGAACGCCGGGCTGAGCCTTACCGGCAAACGCATCCTCTTGCTGGGGGCGGGCGGTGCCGTGCGCGGCGTGCTCGAACCCTTATTGGCCGAGCGTCCGGCAGCCTTGGTGGTGGCCAATCGCACTGTGGCCAAGGCCGAGCAACTGGCGCGCGAATTCGCCGACCTCGGGCCGATCATGGCCAGCGGCTTTGACTGGCTGGATGAGCCGGTCGATCTGATCATCAACGGCACCTCGGCTAGCCTAGCCGGCGATGTTCCGCCGATTGCGCCGAGCCTGATCCAGCCCGGCCACACCCTGTGCTACGACATGATGTACGCCAAGCAAGCCACCGCGTTCAATGCCTGGGCCGCTGCGCAGGGCGCTGCGCAAACCCTCGACGGGCTGGGCATGTTGGTTGAGCAGGCGGCGGAAGCCTTCGCGCTTTGGCGTGGGCTGCGCCCGCAGTCGGCACCGGTGCTGGCGCATTTGCGCGAACTGCTTAGCGCCGCTTAGGCGTCGTCCGGTGCGAATGTGAACGCTGAGTTAGCAGGTGCTGGAGAATCTTCGCGGGGACTGATCTGGGTCTAGGTTTTGCCTAGGACGGCGGCGTATAACTAGGCTAAAAGCCTTTGCGACTGCGTCGCGCCACCGCATTTAATGGAGCCCACCATGAGTGAACCTGTATCGCCAAATCTGCCCACCCCTGCGCCCTCCAGCAAGCGCCCAGTCAGTCGTACGGCTCGGCCACGCAAGGCCAGTTCCGGTGACACCGCACCCTCGTTGCAAGCCGGTAATATTGAACGGCATGTGGTGCATGAGGCGATTGCCACCGCGCAGTTGGCCTCAGGGGTGGCCATGCAGGACATCCTCAGCCAAATCCCGCCGGGCGATACCGACAACCTGCTGAAAACCCTCGAAGTATTTATGTCCGGGCTGTCGGCCGATGACGCGCTGGCCTTGCGCAATAGTCTGCTCAGTCAAGCCAACGCTTTGCCCTTCAATGCCACCCCGGTACATGCCGACGATGAGCTGGCGAGCAACTGGCGCAACGGCGGTTACCCGTATAAAAACCTGCTGTCACGGCGTAATTACGAGCGCGAAAAATACCGCCTGCAGGTCGAGTTGCTCAAGCTGCAAGCCTGGGTCAAGGAAACTGGGCAGAAGGTGGTCATCCTTTTTGAAGGGCGTGACGCGGCCGGTAAGGGCGGTTCGATCAAGCGCTTTATGGAACACCTCAATCCGCGTGGCGCGCACACAGTCGCGTTGGAAAAACCCAGTGAAATGGAGCGTGGTCAGTGGTACTTCCAGCGCTATGTGCAGCACCTGCCGACGGCCGGTGAAATCGTCATGTTCGACCGCTCTTGGTACAACCGTGCGGGTGTCGAGCGGGTGATGGGCTTCTGTTCCGACGAGGAGTACTTGGAGTTTATGCGTCAGGCGCCGGAGTTCGAGCGCATGCTGGTGCGCAACAACGTGCACCTGATTAAATTTTGGTTTTCGGTCAGCCGCCAAGAGCAGCATCGACGTTTCAAAGAGCGCGAGAAACACCCGCTGAAACAGTGGAAGCTCAGCCCGATCGACCTCGCTTCGCTGGACAAGTGGGACGACTACACCAAGGCCAAAGAGGCGATGTTCTTCTACACCGACACCGCCGATGCGCCTTGGACGGTGATTAAGTCCAACTGTAAAAAACGTGCGCGGCTAAATGCCATGCGTTATGTGCTGCACAAACTGCCCTACAGCGGCAAAGACCCGAAGTTGCTCGGCAGTCTCGATCCGCTGATCGTCGGCCGCGCCAATGTGGTCTATGAGCGTGGTGAGCATATGCACGACATGCCAATTCTCTAGCGCCGCTGTGGCGCTCAGTCGGTCAGCGGTCGACCGGGCGCTGCGGCTTTCCGTATACTGCGCGCCCTGTCGCGCACCTTAGCGCCCGCATTATTCTGATCGGTAGTATTGTCCGTGAAAATTCGCTCGCCGCTGTGCTCCCTGTTATTGCTCACCTGCAGCCTCGTGCTGGCACCGGCGGCCGTAGCCGCCAACAAGGCGCCGGCACAACAGGAGTTAGCCTCGGGCAGCGCCTTGCTGGTGGATTTAAAAACCAATGAAGTGCTGTATTCGAGTAACCCCAACATGGTCGTGCCGATTGCCTCCGTGACCAAACTGATGACCGCGGTGGTGGCGCTGGACGCCAAGCTGCCGATGACTGACGTGTTGCCGGTGATCATTAGCGATGTGCCGCAGATGCGCGGGGTGTATTCGCGGGTCAAGCTCGGTAGCCAAATAAGCCGCCAAGAGATGCTCTTGCTGGCGCTGATGTCCTCGGAAAATCGCTTGTCGGCAAGCCTCGCCCACCACTATCCGGGTGGCGTGCCGGCCTTTGTCGCGGCCATGAACGCCAAGGCCAAAGCCTTGGGCATGAATAGCACCCGCTACGTTGAGCCAACCGGCCTGTCGGAGTTGAATGTCTCGAATGCCAGCGACTTAGTTAAGTTACTCAAGGCCACCCAGCAGTACCCGCAAATCAGCCAATTCAGCACCACCGTTGAGCACACGGCGGCCTTTCGTAAACCGAATTACACCTTGGGTTTTCGCAACACCAACCGCTTGGTGGATAAGGCCGGCTGGAGCATTCAAGCGAGCAAAACCGGCTTTATCGATGAAGCCGGACACTGCCTCGTGATGCGCACCCAAATGGCCGGCAAATCCGTGGCCTTTGTGGTGCTGGATGCCTTCGGCAAGTACACCCATATCGCCGATGCTGGGCGCCTAAAAAAGTGGCTAGAAACTGGGGTGATTACTCCCGTAGCCCCGGCGGCGCTGGCCTATAAGCAACAAAAGTACGCACAACGCGCTGCGCAGTAAGCGAGATCAAGAGTGTCAGCCGGCTGAATGGCGAGCGGAGTTAGTCTGCCTAGGCGGCCGAAGCGGTTTACCTCGATGCTACTGAGCGATTGCTTGGCTACGGCCGGCGATGTGGTATTTGCGGTTGATCGTTTGATAGTCCTCAGTCAACAGAAACGCATCGAGGGCCTGCTGCAATTGCTGCGCATCGCTCTCGCTGGTTTGTTTGCTCACGGCTATCCAGATATTGGCATCAAAAAACTTATAACCACGACGCAGCTTGATCTCCGGCAGTTGATTGAGGCGGGCGTACTGGCGCGCCACATGATCGGCGGTGATGCCGTGGGCCGACCACATTTGAATGCGTCCGGCGAGCATCTTGCGCAGGGCCAACTCTTCGCTGGCGGAGTCTTCAACCTGGTCGGCATAGTCGGCGCCGAGAATCCGCCGTACCTCGGTGGTTTGCGGGCCTCCGGCCAAACCGCCAATTTTCCCGGCCTGACGAACCTGCTCAAGGGTGTCGATGGGCAACTCTGGCAGGGTGGTCCAGGCGTAGCAGGGCTCTTCTAAAATCAGCGTCAGCCAGCGGTATTGCGGCTCGCGCACAGCCGTGCGGATCAGCGGGAAGATCACCACGTTGGCTTGGGTCAGGGCATTTTGTTGTGCACGTTTCCACGGCAGCATGTCGACAGCGATGTTTTCCATCAGCCCGGCATGGCGCATGGCGCCGACGAAAATTTCGCCAAAATAGCCCTGCATTTCCTGCTTGGCGGGGTCGACTGACACCGAGAAGGGCGGCATGTTCAGCGTCTGCGCGCGAAACGAGCCACTCAGTTGGGCCATGCTGGGAGCGCTGAGCCGTAAGGTAAAAATCCACAGCCAAGTTTTCTGCATGCACTACTCCTGAAATCTGCGCAGTCGTCAGCCGTTTCCGCTGCAACTGTCTGCGCTGGAGTGTAGCCGCTTTATAGTTGGTTAAAAATACTAAGTAAATTAAGCGGTTGCGCTCAAGCGTCAGAGGTTAAAAGCACTCGGGCGGGTGCCGTCGCTAGGGCTAACTGAGCGAACTGCACGTGGGTGGATAGGCCGCGTCAGCGAGGGTCATACCCGTTGGATCAGGGTTTACTTAGGGCTGCCCACAACCTTGCGCGGCGCAACGTTCGCCCTAATCCAAGCGGGCTAAGTGGCTTAATGATATTGGTCTACACCAAAAATTATTGAGTTCGTGCACGCTTAGTAAAAGCCGCAAAAAACCGCAATTTTTCCGTCATTAAACCGTAGTGTCGGCCAATTAGCTTCTGTATCGGCCCGGCCAAGCGCGTATCACGCTGATTATCACTGGGCTACACCAGACGCCATAGCGTCTCGCATTCAGCCCAGATGAGCGAAGCCGTGACTACCACTACGCGAAGAAACTTTATCCGCCTCAGCGCTACCGCTGCCGCCGCTTATGCGGCCACCAGTCTGCTTCCGGCCAGCATTCAGGCTGCTCTGGCGATACCGGCAAACCGCCGCACCGGCACCCTGCAGGATGTTGAGCATGTGGTGATTTTGATGCAGGAAAACCGCTCGTTCGACCATTATTTCGGCACGCTCAAGGGCGTGCGCGGCTTTGGCGACCGCATCACCATCCCGCTACCAGACGGCGATCGGGTCTGGCAGCAAAAGGGTATTCTGGGCGCTATACCGCCCTATCACTTCGATACTAAGACCACCAGCGCCCAGCGCGTGGAGGGCACGCCGCACACTTGGCCAGATGCCCAACTGGCTTGGAGTGATGGCCGCATGGACATGTGGCAAACCGCCAAGACCGTGCGCTCGCTGGGTTACTACCAGCAGCAAGATATTGAGTTTCAGTTCGCCTTGGCCAATGCCTTCACCATCGCCGATGCCTACCATTGCTCGTTTCAGGGCGGCACCAATCCCAACCGCTTGTTCCTTTGGAGTGGCACTAACGATGCCAGCGGCGCGTATGGCGGTCCCGTCACCACTAACGACCACGACGGCCTCGGGCCCGTTGAGCAAGGCTATCGCTGGACCACCTACCCCGAGCGCCTGCAAGCGGCAGGGGTCAGCTGGCGGATTTATCAAGACATGGCGGATAACTTCTCCGACAACCCTTTGGTGGGCTTTAGTAGTTTTCGCGCCGCCAGCCCCGATTCGCCGTTGCATATCAATGGCCTGAGCACTTGGACGCTGGAGCACCTGCGCGACGATGTGCTGAACAATCGGCTGCCACAGGTATCTTGGTTGGTAGCGCCGGCCAAGTACTCCGAGCACCCCGGCCCCTCTTGCCCCGCGTGGGGCGCGCAGTACACCGCGCAGGTGCTGGATGTGCTGACTACCAACCCCGAGGTGTGGAGCAAGACCGTACTGCTGTTGATGTTCGATGAGAACGATGGCTTCTTCGACCATATGCCACCACCGGCACCGCCGAGCATCGCCATTGGCGACCTGACCTATGGCAAAAGCAGCATCGATACCACGGGGGAATACCACCTTAAAGGTGACCTGCTGTATCGCCAGCACCCTTACGGCCTCGGCCCGCGTGTGCCGATGTATGCCATTTCGCCTTGGAGCAAGGGTGGCTGGGTCAACTCGCAGGTGTTCGATCACACCTCGGTGATTCGCTTTCTGGAAAGCCGTTTTGGCGTCATGGAGCCGAACATCAGCCCATGGCGCCGCGCGGTGTGCGGCGACCTCACCAGCCTGTTCGACTTCAGCCTGCCGAACGACGCAGAGTTGCCCCGCCTGCCCGACACCAGCCAAGCCGACGCCTTGGTTGCCAGCCAAAGCCAACTGCCCAAACCCCATCCACCCCTGCACGCGCAGATGCCCGTGCAGGAGATGGGCGCAAGACCGGCCCGCGCGCTGCCTTATCAGTTGCAGGTCCACAGCCGCTATTTGCCCGGTTACCCAAGCATCGTGTTGAATTTCATTAACAGCGGTCAGGCTGCGGCGGTCTTGCACGTCTACGACCGGCACAATCCATTGCTGCCACCGCGGCGCTTTACCGTGGCGGCTGGCGCGCTCTTGAGCGATCGCTGGCTAGGCAATTTGCACGGCGACTATGACCTTGAGGTGTTTGGCCCCAATGGTTTTATGCGCTGCTTTCAGGGCAACTTACGGCGGCCACTAAAGGGCCAGTGGGCGGCTGCGGAAGTGCGTATCGATGCGCAACCGGGTAGCGCCATACTGCAACTGCAACTAACCAATCGCGGCACTGTAAGCAGCCGTATCACGGTTAAAGATAACCTCTACCGTAACGGTGCTAGCCAGCAACTGGAACTGGCTCCCGGCGCCAGCCAAAGTGTCGAATTCGACCTGCACAGCAGTGCCAACTGGTATGACTTTAGTATCCGCGCCGAGCATGCAGGTAATTTCCTGCGGCGCTTAAGTGGGCATCTGGAGGATGGCCGGCCTAGTTTCAGCGACCCCGGCATGGGCCTCGGCCAGCAAATGTTCTAGCTCTGCACGCCGCTGCTGACAGGCCCGCGAGGGATTGTCAACAGCGCGCATTGCGCCGCGGTCGCTGCTCAGGCGTTACAGCCCAAGCTGGCTCAAACCTGGATGTTCATCTGGCCGGCGGCCTTGTGGCCAATGGAACTTGCGCTCGTCCTCGCGGATCGCCAAGTCGTTGATACTGGCATAGCGCAGGGCCATCAAACCGTGCTCGTCGAATTCCCAGTTTTCGTTGCCGTAGGAGCGAAACCACTGGCCGGCCGCGTCCTGCCATTCATAGGCAAAGCGCACGGCGATGCGATTGCCCTCGAAGGCCCAGAGTTCTTTGATCAGCCGATACTCGCCCTCGCCTTGCCATTTGCGCGCCAGAAATTCGCGAATCTGTTCGCGACCAACCGGGAATTCGGCGCGGTTACGCCAGCGGCTGTCCACGGTATAGGCCATCGCCACCCGCTCGGGGTCACGGCTGTTCCAGCCGTCTTCGGCCATGCGGACTTTTTGTAGCGCCGTCTCACGGCTAAACGGCGGCAGCGGTGGGCGGGCTTCGGGATTGCTCATCAGGGTTTCCTCGTCGTGGTTACAAAGGTTGTACGGTTACTCGCTGCCGGCCGTTTCGATCACCAGAATGCGTGCCACGCCGATGGGGCGGGCCACGTGCTCGGTGCCGATGCTGGCGTAAAAAATGTCGCCAACTTGCAGCAGGCAAACACTCTCTAGACCGTCCTCGCGGTAGTGCATGTTCACCTGCCCATCGAGCACCACGAACACCTCCTCGCCGTCGTTGACGTGCCAGTGATACGGCTGATCGGTCCAGTGCAATCGTGTGCTGATGCCATTCATGTTGGCGATATCCAGCGCGCCCCAAGCGCGCTCGGCGGTAAAGTTTTTGCTGTGGATGATTTTCATCGATCAATTCTCCGGCTACAGGTCCAGCACCAGGGTGTTTGGTTCGCCGCTGCTGGCGGCCGGCACCGCACAGCAGATCAGCACCTCGCCAGCGGCGGGCAGCTCTGCGGGCGGTATTGGATAATGCACAGCACCACTGACCAGCTTGGTTTTGCAGGTGCCGCACGAGCCACCCCGGCAGCTAAATTCTGGGCTCAGGCCACGGCCTTCGGCCAGATCTAACAGGCTACCGCTGCCCGGTGCCCAGCGCGCTTCTTTGGCCGAGCGGGCAAACAACACCGGCACTGGCGCGGTGGCGGCGGGTGGTTGCTCGACGACTGACGCGAGGTTATCCAGTTGGCGGCGCAAGCTGGAGGGGCCAAAAGTTTCGGCGTGGATGCGCTCATCGCTGATGCGCAATGCTCGCAAACCGTCGTATAAATCTTGGGTAAAGGCGCTGGGGCCGCACAGGTAAAAGTCAAAGTCGTCAAACGGCAGCAGGGCTTTTAACAGCTTGATATCGATCCGCCCAGCCAGCTCAAAACCTTGGCCCTCGCGGGCATCGTCGGCCGGTTGGCTGAGCAGACGCAGCACGTGCAAGGCGTCGTCGGCAGTGCCAGTGAGTTGTTCGAGCTCCTCTTTAAACGGCAGCTCGGCCAAGCTGCGCGCACTTTGCACGAAGTAAGTCGGTCGGGTGTGGCGTAGACGTTTGCCCTGGTACAGCACCTCGCGCAGCATCGACAGCAATGGCGTCACGCCGACCCCGGCGGCCAGCAATACCAGTGGCCGTCGCTCGCTGGCATCCACCACAAAGCGCCCTTGTGGTGCGCGCGCCTCGAGTAAATCGCCGACCTGCAGCTGTTCATGCAGGTAGTTCGAAACCGCGCCGTCACGCTTCACGCTGATCCGAAAAAACCCATCGCTGGGTGCGCTGGACAAACTGTAGGTACGAATCAGCGTCGTCGTCGCGCCCGGCAGTTGCAGACGAATCGGCAAGTGTTGGCCGGCCTGAAACAGCGGCAGCCCAGCGCCGTCGGTGGGGGCTAAATAGAACGAGCGAATCTGGCTGCTTTCGTCCTCAATGCGGGTCACTTGCAAGTGCCGCCAGCTATCGCGCAGCGCGTCGGCCTGCAAGCGCGCTTGGGCTTGTTGCCAGGAGCCGGTCATCAGGCTGTTGGGCGAGAACTGTTGGAAATCCCAGCGCAGCGCCAAGGCGGCAGGACGGCGGACTACTTGCTCAACGTGTAACCGCCAGAGCCGTTCTGCGCCTTGAAAGGCGCTCACTTCTGGCCCCTCCAAAACCATCTCGGTACGTCCACTGACCTGCAGAATATCGCCGCTGTTGAAGTCGATAAACAGTAAGCCCGCGCGCGGGTTGAGCAGCAGATTGCCGAGCGTGTTGAAGTGCATATTGCCAGCGAAATCCGGAATACTCAGGCAGTCGCCATCGACCTGCACGAAGCCGGCATTACCACCGCGATGGGAGACATCCACCGAGCGGCGGCTGGCATCGCCATCGAGGTCGACATAGCTGGCCACGAAGCAGGTATCGGCGCCGCTAATCAGCACCCGCGCCGCTTCATCCAGGCCGGTTAAGCGCTGATAGCCTTGTTGCTGCAGCTGCCCCGGTTCTTGGCTAAAGTGCGCCGCGCGTTGCTGGATATATTGCGGGCAGTTGCCGAAGGCCTGCTCCACCGCCACGCTAAAACCGCCGTCGCTGGCACTCTGCACATGACCATTGATGCGGTTGCGCCGGCGGCTGTGCAGCTCGATGCCGAGCAGGCCAACGGCAGCGCCAGCGGCTAGGTTAGCGGCGGCCGGGTCGCCCTGCGCCGGGCGGCAATTGAACTGCAATAAACGCGGATCAGGCGACTGAGCAAAGCCCGGTCGCCCTTCCAAAATACTGGCCCACGGATAGCCCTCGGCATCTACTGAGCCGAGCAACATAAAGGGCAATTGTCGGTAAAAGTCGCGGTGCTGCTCGGGCATAAAGTCGCGAATCACCCGCCGGCCAAACACCTCCATCCGCTCGGCCATGCCCACCCGTTGCTGCAAGGCAACTTCGCCGGCATGCCAAGGTGAGGGCGTGGTATCTGCAGTGATGGTTGGCATAGTGGTGACTCCAATAAGCAGCAACTAAAACAGGCAATGACGCAGCGCCGGCCTCCCCCCAAGGTCGCCGGCGCTGCGCAGTTGCCGAAACTTTGCTTAAGCGCTTTGCAGACCGACCGGAGTGCGCTGCATTGGCACGAAGCGCGGCAGGGCTTCGATCCGAGCCAACCAAGCACGAATGTTTGGATACTCGGCCAGCGACACATTGCCTTCTGGGGCGTGGGCTATATAGGTATAGCTGGCGATATCGGCGATGCTTGGTTGTGCACCGACCAAGAACTGCCGGCCTTGCAACTCGCCTTCAATGACCTTGAGCAGGGCGTGCGATTGGCCAATCACTTCTTCGGCGTTGTACGGAGCGCCGAATACGGTAATTAAGCGTGCGCGGGCTGGGCCTGAGGCAATTTGCCCGGCGGCAATCGACAACCCGCGTTGCACCTGCGCCGCGCCAACGGCATCGGTCGGCAACCAGCGGCCTTCACCGTAGGTGGTGGCCAGGTACACCAAGATAGAATTCGAGTCGGTCAGTACGGTGCCGTTATCGTCGAGCACCGGCACTTGACCCAACGGGTTTTTGGCGAGGAACTCAGGCTGCTTGTGGGCGCCTTTAGCCAGATCAACGAACACCAGTTCGGTTGGCAGGTTGAGCAGTGACAGCATCAGCTCAACGCGGTGAGCGTGGCCAGACAATGGGTGACGAAACAGCGAGATAGACTTAGACATGGGTAACTCCGCAAGGCAATTAAGGGCTGTGCAGCGCGGCTCGCATGGGCGGTGTGCCGCGCTGATGGAGGCCATAATCTGCCCGTTTGTGAATAAGCAGAATCACCAAAAAATACAATCCATTGTTTCAGTAAGTGTAATAAAGCCGAGTAGCCGGAATTAGCTGGGATTAATACTCGGCTCGGCGCGCAGGCGGGCCACGGCGAAGTCGACGAAGCTACGCACGCGGGCGGCGGCTTTGCGCCCTTCGCGGTAGACAATATGCACCGGCAACGGCGCCGACTCGAAGTCGTGCAGCACGGTACGCAGCTGTCCTTGCTGGAGCTGTGGATGAATCTGGTAACTCATGCAGCGGGTCAGGCCGGCCCCCGCCACTGCGGCGGCAATTGCCGCCTGATTGGTGGCGCTGCTTAGGCGCGGCTGCAAGCTAACCGTTTGGATCTGCCCTTGATGGTTAAAACGCCATTCGCTTAAACGCGCATCGGCACTCGAATGGATGATCCTATGGCCGCTGAGTGCTTGCGGTGTGGCGGGCTCGCCGTGTTCGGCGAGATAGCTCGGGCTGGCGCAAACCACCCGACGAATGCTGCCAACCTTAAGGGCAAACAAGGAAGAGTCGGGCAGCTCGCCGACCAGCACCGAGACGTCTACCGCCTCTTCATGCAGGTTGGGAAAACGGTCCATATAGTGGCTGAGGATTTTCACCTCGGGGTAGGCGCTCAAGTAGTCGAGCAGAATCGGCGTCAGTAGATGTTGGCCAAACAGCAGCGGTGTGGCCAACGTCAGCCGGCCGCGTGGTTGTAAGTGCAGGCCACTGGCGGAGGCCTCGGCCTCGCTGACTTGGGCGAGGATGCGCCGGCTATCCTCGGCAAAGCGCTCGCCGGCGTCGGTCAGTTGCACGCCGCGGGTGCTGCGCCCGAGCAGGACGACACCTAGGCGCTTTTCCAGAGCGGCAATCGCCCGGGTCACGGTAGGCGCGGACACATTCAAACGGCGGGCGGCGGCGGCCAGACTGAGGTCCTCGGTCACCGCGAGGAATATCTGCATGTGCTGATAGCGGTCCATGTTGGCTAGCCCCGGTCAGGCGTTTGCAGCGCCGGGTGTTGTTGTAACTGGCTGCTGCAGTAGTCGACAAAGGTACGCACCTTGGCGGCCACCTTACGTCCGCCTTGGTGGACCACATGGATGGGCAGCGGCGGCAGTTCGAAGTCTTGCAGCACCAGCTCCAACTCCCCGGCAGCCACCTGCGCGGCCACCTGATAGGACAGCACTCGCGTCAGGCCCCAGCCGAGGGTGGCGGCGGCGATTGCTGCTTGGTTGGCGGTGACCACCAAGCGCGGTTCGGTGCGTAAGCTGAAACTGTGCTGGCCGTCAGTGAATTGCCAGTCGGTAAGCAGGCTGCTGGCGGACGACATCACCAGCGGTTGCTCGCGTAATTGCTCGGGGTGCTGCGGTCGGCCGTGCCGGTCGAGGAAGCTCGGCGCGGCGCAAATAACCCGGCGCACTTCACCGACCTTAATAGCATGCAGGCCGCTGTCGGGCAGGTTGCCGATGCGCACGGCCACATCGATACCCTCGTCATGCATGTTCACTACCCGGTCGACCAGCAGAGCTTTAATTTGCACCGCCGGGTGTTGATCGAGATAGCCGACCATCACCGGGGTCACAAACAACTCGCCGAACAGTACCGGTGCGGTCACGGTCAGCAGGCCACGGGCAATGGCGTGGCTGCCGGCGGCGGACTCTTCGGCCTCCTCCAGCTCGGCAAGGATCCGCCGGCAGTCTTCCACATAACGTTGGCCGGCTTCGGTCAGGTGCACGCTGCGGGTGGTGCGGGCCAGCAGCAGGGTGCCGATGCGCTCCTCCAGCGCCGCCACCGCGCGGGTCACGCTCGGCGGCGACATATTTAGCTTGCGCGCGGCACTGGCAAAACCGTGCTCTTCGGCCACGGCGAGAAACACCTGCATTTCCTGAAACCTGTCCATTGCGCCGGGGCTCCTCTGTGCTGATCCTGCTGGGGGATATCAGCATGCTTGATCAATTCCACTTTCTGCAATAGTGCCTTGTAAAAGCTGGGTGTTCTTATCTATTTGTTCGAGACCTACAGTGGCTACACGTCGAACGCAGTTGGTTTCGACGCTACCTAAACCACTGAATCTCGTTTGCAAGGAATCCCAGCATGAACTTGAAAAAATCTTTTATCAGCAGCTCTCTGGCTCTGGCTGTGGCTCTGACCCTGGGCGCCGGCGCTTTATTCACGGCGGCCAGCAGCTATGCCTATGACGAAACCTCGACTGCGGCGATTAACGTGAATGCCCAGCACGTCATTCTGAATGGCTACGACGCCGTGGCTTACTTCACCAAGGGTCTACCGACCCAAGGCAGCAAGAACTTTGCGGTTGAACATGACGGCGCCACCTACTACTTCGCCTCGGCGGAAAACATGAAGGCTTTCCAAGCTAACCCGGCAAAATTCGCCCCACAATTTGGCGGCTATTGCGCCATGGGTGCGGCCTTGGGTAAGAAGCTGGATGTCGACTCAACTCAGTTCAAAGTGGTCGATGGCAAGCTGTACCTGAACGTTAACGCCGACGTGTTCAAGAAGTGGTCCGAAGACGTGCCGGGCAATATCGTCAAAGCCGATGCCAACTGGCCTGCGATCAAAGATAAAGCCGCTAACACCTTGTAATAGCTGCCCGCTCGGCACTCCGTAAGGGGTGCCGGGTTTCACCCCTTGAGGTGCTCGCGATGCACACATCTATTGCTAAGCCCGGCACCCGTGTTGCGCAGGGCTTTGCCGGTCTCTATCAAGACCTGCTGTTACTGTTGGCCCGGCTATTCCCAGCGGCAATTTTTTTGCAGTCAGGGCGTACCAAGATTACCGATTGGCAGCTCAATGACAGCGCCATCTACCTGTTTCAAGAAGAATACCGACTGCCACTGTTGGCGCCGGAAACTGCCGCTTGGTTGGCCGCCGGTGCCGAGCATGTTTTTCCGCTGCTGCTGATTCTGGGTTTGGCCACGCGCTTTTCCGCGTTGGCGCTGCTGGCCATGACCTTGGTGATTCAGACCTTGGTTTACCCTGACGCTTGGCCGACTCACGGCACTTGGGCGCTGGCTTTTTTATTACTGCTGCGTGATGGCTCAGGCCGCTGGGCGCTGGACGATTTGATCCGTCGTTATCGCCGTCGCCGTCAGGACGGCAGTGATATTCCGCTATGTCATTTGGAGCGGCCGTGATGATCGAACTCTACAGCGCCAATACGCCAAACGGCATCAAGGTGTCGATTGCCTTGGAAGAACTAGGGCTGAGCTACCGGCTGATTAAGCTCGACTTAGCCCGCGGCGAGCAAAAACAGCCGGCGTTTCTCAAAATCAATCCGAATGGCCGGATTCCGGCCATCGTCGATGGGCAAGGGCCGGGTGGCCAAGCACTGAGCTTGTTTGAGTCGGGGGCCATCCTGCTCTATTTGGCCGAAAAAGCTCCGGGACTGCTGCCATTGGACCCCATCGAGCGGCAACGGGCGATGGAGTACCTGTTTTTTCAGGTCGGCGGTATTGGCCCGATCTTCGGTCAGGCCGGTTGGTTTTTGCGTTCAGCGGCGCAGCCTATGCCGTTGGCCATTGAACGCTTTTGCAGCGAAGCGCTACGTCTGACCGCCGTGCTGGAAACGCGCTTGGCTGAGCATCCGTGGTTGGCCGGCAGCAGCTATTCGATTGCCGACATTATGAATTTTTCCTGGTTGCGTTCGGCCGAATATGCCGGCCTCGACCTAAGCCGGTTCCCGGCCGTGACCGACTGGCTGCAGCGTATTGCCGCCCGCCCGGCGGTGCAGCGCGGCTTGGCGGCGCTGCAGTAAAGGCGCCTTGGACAAGGATTAACGGCGCAACACACCCCCCGCCGCGTCAGGCGGTCAAGCAAGAACTATGAGGAAATAAACATGCAGCCTGTAACCAGCAACCGCTTACTTGTCGCCTCGCTAGCCAGTGCTTTGCTGCTGGCGACTGGGTCGAGTTTGGCCGCCGAATCGGCTGTAAATGCCGGTAAGGAGAAATGCTACGGCGTGTCCCTGGCCGGACAAAACGACTGCGCTGCCGGCCCCGGCACCTCGTGCGCCGGTACCGCGAAAAAAGACTACCAAGCCAACGCTTGGCGCTTAGTGCCGCAAGGTACTTGCACCGCCATCGTCACGCCGGTTGGCACGGGTTCGCTGACCGCACATTAAACTTTATTAGGTAATTACGATGGCAACGCGCGCGACACTGGCCGGAGCTGGTGTGGTGTTTAACCCGCAGCATGTTCAGGCCATTTTGGCGGATCCCCAACGCTTGGATTTTCTCCAAGTAGCGGCCGGCAGTTACCTGACGGCCAGCACCGACGAGCAACAGCAATTGCACTGTCTGGCTGAGCACTTGCCGGTGGTGGTGCGGGCTCAGGGCGTGTCGTTGACAGCCGCAAGCCTGCCAGCGCAACAGCAGATGCAGCCGTTAGTGGCGCTCTGTCGACGTTACTGCGCTACTTGGATGTCGGTACGCATAAGCGCTCCTGAGCTGCACGGCGGGGTGTTATCCGGTGGCGCGCCGCTGGCGTATAACAGCGCCAGCTTGCAGCGGGCTTGCCAGCACCTAGAGCGCTGGCAGAACAGCCTAGGGCGGCAACTATTGATCGAGAATCCGGCCAGTTATCTGCCGTTGGCCGAGAGTGATATGAGCCAAGCGGCGTTTCTCGCCGAGCTGACCCAGCGCAGCGGCTGTGGCCTGCTGCTGAACGTGACTAACCTACTGATTAGCAGCCACAACTGCGATATTCCAGTGGCGTCCTGGTTGGCGACTTTACCTCTGCAGCAGGTGCTGGCCATGCAGCTGTCCGGGCATCGGCAAGTTCCCTTAGGCAATGGTCGCTCGCTCTGGTTGGACGAACCGACCAGCGCCGTGAGTGATGCCAGTTGGCAGTTGTTTGCCGAGCTGATTCGTCGAGTGGGGGCGTTGCCGAGTGTGCTGGCGTGGGAGGGTAATCAGCCAGCGTGGTCGCTGTTAGCCGCAGAGGTAGACTGCGTGCGCGCGCTGCAGGGCGAGCCCTACATGCCGGCGCCACGCTCGGATAGAAGTGACTTAACGGGGCGAAATTTGCCATAGTGCCTGAGCCGAGCCTCGGCATGCCCTACCGCACTTATGCGCCTTCGGGAGGCCACCCATGAACCTCAATCAAGTCACAATCGCCGTCACCGATGTGGCGCGCGCCATCGCCTTTTACCAGCGCTTGGGGCTGACCTTGATCGTCCGTGACTTGCCGCACTATGCGCGGTTTATCTGCCCGGATGGCCAAGCGACGTTCTCGCTGAGTTTGGCTGAACAGGTAACTCCGAGCCAAACCCTGATCTATTTTGAATGCGCCGAGCTGGATGCCACAGTGGCGCGCTTGCAGGCCGCTGGCGTGCTGTTCAGCCAGTTGCCGATGGATCAGCCATGGCTGTGGCGCGAAGCCCTGCTGGCCGACCCGGATGGCAATCCACTGTGCCTCTACTATGCCGGTGAAAACCGCCTGAATCCGCCGTGGCGGTTACCGGACTAATCGCGGATTAACTAGCGCTGCGGCTTTTGTTGTTGCCGCTCGGCGACCAATTTGTAGGCCACGTAGTACTTGTAGATATTGCCGACGTAGTCGACGGTCTCGCGGCCAACCACGCGAGCGGCGGCGTGTTCGACATTGCCAAACCAGACGTTATGGTCCAGCCCGGATTTCTCCGCCAGCCGACGAAACTTGCGCAGATTACCGGGGCCGGCGTTGTAAGCGGCGAAGGTCATCAGGGTTTTGTTGGTCGGTGTCAGTTCAGGGTCATTCAGGTATTTGTCCGCCAGCAAGCGCATGTACTTGCTGCCGGCCTCAATGTTTTTGTCGGCGCTGCTGTCGATGCCCTTGATGTTGACCGACGGATCGGCCGCCGTGCTTGGCAAGAGTTGCATCACCCCGACGGCCCCGCGTGGGCTGCGCGCGCGCTGATCCAGTTGCGACTCCTGAAAGCCCTGCGCCATCAGCATCAGGGCATCGAACTGATACGCGCCGGCATGTTTCTCAAACAGGCCGACCAACTCTTGGTACTTGAGCATCTCTTGCTGCGAGGTGGCATTCAGCATGCGCTTGCTGTGGGTGACGTATTTAGTCCGTAGCGAGTTGCCGAAGGCCGTGCCGATTTTATGTTTATCAAAAAAAGCGTTCAGCTCGGCCTTCAACAGCGGGCTGCCTTTGCGAATGGCCCAAGCAAACTCAGCGCCTTCGTGCAGGTAAAAGCCGTCTTGGATGTGCAGGTCGGTGTACAGCGGCAGCCAGCGTTCGGCCAGATAACGGTCGACCACGGTGGCGTTGATCAGCCCGGCATTGACCATCTCCAGCAGGTCTTCTGCTTCTAAATTCTCATCGGCGGCGAGCACCTTAATCGGCGCCAAGCCCTGTTCTTTGAAGCGCTTGTTCAGCACGATCAGGTGTTCAAAATAGCTGCTGGAGGCGCGCACCATTACCTCTTGGCCGGCCAACTCTTCTAGCGAGTTCAAGGTTTTGCTGGCGGGCCCGGTGACTAAGGCTTCACGAATGCCAGTGGCAAAGGGGCTGGCAAAATCGACCGTGTTCAACCGGCCCTCGGTGATGGTCAGACCGCCAGCGGCCACGTCGCCCTCACCGGCGAGGAGCTTGGGCAGTAACTCGTTACGCGCCACTGGAATAAAGGCGATTCGCCATTTCAGCGACTTGTTGGCATTCGGCTTGGTTTTGTCGAGCCAGCTTTCCAGGGCTTTACCGAGCTCATAACTGATGCCTTGCTGCTTGCCGCGATCGACCATAAAGAAGGTCTTGCTATAGGGCACCAGAACTCGCACGGTACGGTGCTTTTGCATGTCGTCGAAATCGCCAATCCGCGCCTTGGGCATAGGCAGCACCAAGCTGTCGACTTGCGCTTCCTCTTGGGCGTCCAACGCTAGCGGCGGTAACTCGAGGTCAGCCGGCGGCGGGTTGTTATCGCCGGCTAACGCACTGCTGCGCCACACTTGGTTGCCAATAAATAGCAGTGGCAACAACAGGGCCAGCACGGCCAAAAGACGATAACGGGTGAGCTTCATTGGATGCTGCCTGTTGGTCGGTTTAGCGTTAGCGGATCGGCGATTGTAGGTACTGTAAATTGCATTTGCAGTGGCCTTGGGGGTGTGGCTTGATTAGTTCTGCGCAAGCCTGCCATGCGTGAGCCTCTGCGGTAAAACTTTAGCTTTCAGTCTAGACGAGAGCCACTGCATGCGGTTGCAGCGAGAGCCTAACCTGCGCTCATGGTTTTTTGGCCGGGACACTCGGTACGATCGGCTGCGCTGCGAAAATACTGTTTATACCGGCGCTAATACCTGTCCCGATCATCCAAGGAGTTGTTTATGTCTAGATTTACAAATGTGCTGTTAGTGGCTGTTAGCGCGACCTTGCTGGGTGCTTGTAGCACTCAAGAAAAAATCGATGATTTAACCCGCTCGGTGAGCCGCAGTCAGGTTGTTGCGCCGGGCGTGCCGGGCAGCATTACCACCGAGTTCGAGCAAATCAGCGCGGTGGTGAGTGCCATCAACCTGAGAAATCGCACCTTCACCCTACGCGATGCACAAGGCAACCAGCGCACGCTGGAGGCGGCACCGGAGATGCTGAATTTTGCCCAATTAAAAGTGGGCGACCAAGTGACCGCGACCGTTGGTGTAGAGCGCGTGATATTCCTGCGTGATGTCGATGCAGCTCGCGCCGATGATGGCGCTGTCGGGGTATTGCTGACCGCTCCAGAGGGCGAAAAGCCGGCCATGTTTAAAGCCAAGGTGCTTGAAGTCACGGCGCTGGTGAAGAGCATTGATACCACCCGCCGGACCGCCACCTTAGCCTTTGCCGATGGCACGCAGAAAGTGGTTGCCGTGCGCCCGGACATTGAGCTGAAAAAAGACTACTTGAATCGCCAAGTGGTAATTCGCATGACCGTAGCCGTTGCGGTGAGCGTCGAAGCGCAATAGTGCTAGCGCTTCGGCGGCAGCTCTGCCGCCGAGGCGAAGGCTGAGTGCATCCGGCTATGCAGCGGCGGTGTCACTCATCCCCAGTTCGCGTGGACAGAGCTGTGGATAAGCTGTCCACGGCTGGCCTCAGCCCAGTACCACCAAGGGCTTCCGGGTAGTGGTTAAAATTCATTCAATTTCAATCACTTAGCTAAAAGTTAAACACAGCTACTGTGCAGCCATCTGTGGATAAGCTGTGCGGCCATGGCTGCAGGCCAACATTGACGAGGCCTGCAGCGAGCTGGTTAGTTTTTGCTCAGCGGCGTAGGGCGCTCAGCTGATTGGGCGGCTAGGTGGATTTAAATGGCTATGTCCCAGTTATGTGTTGCACACAGCTTTTGTAGGGTGGGTTAGGCGCGAACCACGGCCTGCCAACAACGCAAAACCCGACCGCGCCGTAACCCACCATGGTGCTCGACCGGTAAACCGCATGGTGGGTTACGCGGCGCCCGGCTTGCGCGGTGATGCAAACAATCACCGTCCGCGCCGCTAACCCACCCTACGAATTACCGCGTACCAGGCAGCGCCTAACCGACCCGCACGTTTCAACACATAACGGGTACATAGCCATTTAAATCGTCTCAGCCGCGTTATCGGCGCCTATCGGTGGTTGGTTTGCTGTCCAGTTTTTCAGCACCTTAGCCACCTGATAGCCGCGCCAACCGAGCATCCGCGTGGCGGTCAGCACACCGGCCATCAGCGCGCCGCCGACCCCAGCCGTAACAGTGTCGGCCCCGGTCAGGTACAGCCCCTTGATCGGTGTTTGGCTGTGAATCCAGTGTTGCTCGAAGCGCTTAACGGTGTGATCGATACCGTAGATTTCGCCCTGCACGTTCCATTGGAACCACTCGGTGGACAGCGGTGTGGCCAGCTCGCAGAAGTCTAAATGGCCGCGCAGTTGTGGCTGGTGCCGGTAGAGGGTTTCCAATAGGTGCTCGGTGAGCTGCGCCTTGAACGCTTCGTATTCGGCGCCGCGCTTGCCCCAGGTGCTGCCCTGCCACTTGGCGAAGCGTTCGGGCAGGGTGGCGGCGACGATTTCGACCGTGGCCTTGTTGGGGAAGCGCGCATCCCAGGCGGGGTCTTTGGCCGACGGGAAGGACATGTAAATCAGCGGCATGGGTGCATCTTCGGCGATCTTAAAGTTGCTCACGTTGGCGTCGTGGTCAAAGCTTGGGTAGACCCAGTAATTGGTTTTCGGCAGGCCCAGTTCAGCGGCGCTGCCCTTAAAGCCGGCGTACAGGCACAGGGTCGCGGCGGACGGTTCGACCTGTTGCAGCGGCGCTAGCAGCCGATGCTTGGCAGCCACCTCGGTGGGGATTAAGCGTGTGTACGTCGGGATCAGCCCGGCGCAACTGACGATCTGCGGCGCACGTAGCTCGACGCCATCTTTGTGCAGGCGCACGCCCACCGCCCGGCCATTCTCGACAATGATTTGCTCGACCCCGGCATAGGTGAATACCTGACCACCGGCCGCTTCGATCACCGGGATAATGCTCTCGGCAATCCGCACGGCGCCGCCCACCGGGTAGTTACCGCCGGTGATGTAGTGCTTGGCCACCATCGCGTGCATGACAAACGCCGCTTGTGCCGGCGGCAGGCCGTAGTCGCCCCACTGGGCGGTGAGCAGGCCGATCAGCTCCTGGTTCTGGGTCAGGCCTTCGAGCACTTCGCGAGTGGTTTTAAAGAAGTAGCTAGGCAGCCAATAACGGCGCAGTTTGCTGTACAGCACGCCCAGCGTGCGCGGCAACGCTTGGCCTGCGAAGAAGCGCGGGACCTTGGCGCTGACCTCACTGAGCAACTCGACATAACGGTCGATGGCCGCCGCTTCTTGGGGGAAGTGCAGCTTGATCTCGGCCTTGAACTCCTCGCGCCCGGCCACGTAGTCGATGCTCTTGTCGCCCAGCACGATACGATCGTAGCGCGCATCCATCGGCGCCCATTCGAGGTTGCCATCGCTGATCACATCGAACACCCGGCGGATCGCCGACCACGGTTTATGCACCTCACCCACATAGTGCACGCCCACATCCCACTCGTAGCCCTCGCGCTCGTAACTGTGGGTGTAGCCGCCGGCGGTGTAGTGCTGCTCCAGCACGCACACGCGTTTACCGAGCTTGGCCAGCAGGGCGGCGGTGGTCAGGCCGCCGATGCCGGAACCGATGACGATGGCGTCGTAATCGGTGCGGGCCAGGCGTGGGCGGAAGCGGGTGCCGGTGCGTTTCATCTGGAGACTCCTTATGTTGACCTGAGGGTAGCGGCTGCGCGTCGGCCATACGTCGTTGCAAGCGGGCTCTAGCTCGCTCGCTACAAGCGCTGTCGTTTGTTATGCAATGTTTTGCATATTAGATTGAGTCTTTGTCCTAATGCAACTTATTGCATAGCCGGTATACTGCGGCGCTCATTTGCCTGCCTGATGAAACCTGTCTATGTCACTCAAACACGCCATTCTTATCCTGCTTGAAAGCCAGCCGGGCAGCGGTTATGACCTGCTGAAACGCTTCCAGGATGGCCTCGGCTATTTCTGGAACGCCAAGCACCAGCAGGTGTATTTGGAGCTGAAAAAACTCAATCAGGCCGGTTGGCTGGAGTTCGAAGCCGAGGCGCAAGACACCCGCCCGGATAAGAAAAACTACCGCCTGACCCCGGCCGGGCATGCTGAGTTACTGCGCTGGCTGAGCGAGCCGGTGCAGCCGAACAAAATCAACGATGCCTTGCTGGTGAAGTTGTTTGCCGGCGAGTTGACCAGCCTAGACAACCTGCGTGACGAAATGACCGCCCACGTCGCCGTGCACCGCAAAACCCTAGACAGCCTGCTGAATATCGAGCGCGATTATCTGGCCCTGCCTGCCGCCGAACGGCAAGCTTGGCGCTTGCCCTACTTGACGCTACGCCGGGGGATTTTGGGCGAGCAGGCCTGGCTGGCGTGGGCGGATGAAGTGGCAGTGGAATTGAATCGGTAGGGCGGGTGCAACCCGCATGACGCTGTCGGCAATTATCGATTGATGCGGGTTGCACCCGCCCTACATGACTTACCCATAGAACAGCGCATTAGCGACCTTGCTCATGTTCAGTCATGCCACTCCCGGCCGCTGCGTTCCAGCAGGTTTTGTGCCTGCTCCGGGCCGTTGCTGCCGGCGGGATAGGGCCTTGGGCTTTGATAGGTCTGCTGCCAGCTTTATTCTAGGGTTTCGAGGTCACTGAAGCTAAAGTCAATATTTATCCCTGTGATTTCAAACTTTTCATGCTCCTGTTGAGCCAGTCGATTGAACGCTACAAGCTTTGCAAGCCGTCTGTAAGCACCTACGGCTGTCGCCTCTTCTAGAAACCTCTGGAGCACAAAGGGTGCAGGGGTCGTGTTTGCAGGCCAGATGTCTAGGTGTAACAACACGTAAAACACAACACTGCCCTTATCGATGATTAAGCTGGGTACATCTCCACGGCATTCCCCCATCCACTGGATTGCATATCCGTCTTCACAGAGCCTCAGGCTGAGAAACTCCAAAGCAAGCTTATAGGCGTCCGACCTGCTTGCTCGACCAACAATCTGCACGGGCTTACGCTCTACCGGTTGTACGCGTTTCGGTGGCCGAGGATGACGAATGTTCGAGAGTAACTCAGCATCACGGCGCTTATCTTCCAAGTGTTTGGCATCCTGCCTGCGCTGATCTTCTAGCTGCTCTACCCTTTCCTGCGCCGCGAGGCGCTCGCCTGCTTGCCGGATTACGGGGTTGAAAAGCGAATTATCTGAAGCAAGTTTTTCAGCTATTACACGAGAAGCATCGCGGCATTCAGGGCTCAAGCCGGCGCTGTGACCATAGATGCCGAGGAATCTAATGATGCCGCTGGCTAGGACGAATCTGGCCTCAGGATCAGGATGATTGAACGACCAGTTAACCAGTGCAGACAACCAAGCATCCTCAGTCCTGACACCTGCCATCTTGATGAAATTAGAAGCCATAATGGCGACCTGTCCACCATCACCGGGATCGAGTCGCGTAGCATCTGCCCACAGGCCTGCAAGCTTTGCCATCCGGGTTCGTTCTGATAGCCATCCAAGCATTACTCACCTCCCCTCTTAGTAGCCTGAGTGCCCACGGAATCAGGCTTTTTCGCTGTCTATAACTGAAGTCAACCGACGCGCTGAATTGGCTCCCGACAGGAAAAGGGGATGGATTTATTTATGCAACACGCCGCGATTCAGTCATGCCACTCCCGCCCGCTACGCTCCAGCAGATTTTGTGCCTGTTCTGGGCCGTTGCTGCCGGCGGGGTACGGCCGGGGGCTTTGGTAGGTCTGCTGCCAGCCGGTGATAATCGGGTCGATCCAGCCCCAAGCGGCGTCCACCTCGTCGCGGCGCATAAACAGGGTGGAGTCGCCCTCGATCACGTCCAGCAGCAGGCGTTCGTAGGCATCCCAGCGGCGGTTCTGCGGGAACACCTGAGCCAGATTCAGGTCCAGCTCTATCGGGGTTAAACGCATGCCGCGCCCCGGACTCTTGCCCATCAGTTGCAGGCTAATGCGCTCCTCGGGTTGCAGGCTAATCAGCAGGCAGTTGGCTTGGCTGCCTTCAAACAAGCGATGCGGCACGGGTTTGAACTGGATGACGATCTCCGAGTATTTCTTCGCCATGCGCTTGCCGGTGCGCAGGTAAAAGGGCACCCCGGCCCAGCGCCAGTTGTCGATTTCGGCCTGCACGGCGACGAAGGTTTCGGTGTCGCTGTCGTTATCAACGTTCTTTTCGAAGTAGTAGGCCGGTACGTCTTGGCCGCCGATTTTGCCGGCGGCGTATTGGCCACGCACGGTTTTGTCCTGCACATCGAGGCCGCTGATCGGCTTTAAGGCTTGGAGGATTTTGACCTTTTCGTTACGCACGGCCTCGGCGTCGAAGCGCACCGGCGCTTCCATCGCCACCAAACACAGCAGTTGCAGCAGGTGGTTTTGCAGCATGTCGCGCATGGCGCCGGTGTGGTCGTAGTAGCCACCACGGTTCTCCACGCCGAGGGTTTCGCTGACGGTGATTTGCACATGGTCGATATGCCCGGTGCGCCACACCGGCTCAAACAATGCGTTGGCAAAGCGCAGCGCCATCAGGTTTTGCACCGTTTCTTTGCCCAAGTAATGGTCGATGCGAAACACTTGGGATTCGGCAAAAACCCGGCCAATCGACTGGTTAATCTCGCGCGCCGACTCCAGCGAGTGGCCTATGGGTTTTTCCAGCACGATGCGGGTGTTGGCACCGGCGAGGCCTGCGTTATGCAAATGCTCGGCAATCGGCTCGAACAGGTCGGGGGCGGTGGCCAGATAATAGACGCGGCCGCGCTGGCAACTGGCGCCCAAAAACTTGGCCAGGCGGGCAAAGTCAGCGCTCTGGCTGAGGTCCATGCTGAAGTAATCGAGTCGTTCGGCAAAACTCGCCCAAGTTGCAATGGCGAACTCGCTGCGCGCCACTTGGGCGCGGCAATGCCGTTCGGCCAGGGTCAGGTAGGCATCGCGCGTCAGCTCGTTGAGCGCCGCCACATGAATGCGCATATCCGCCGGCAAGCGGCCTTCGCGGTGCAGGTGGTAAAGCGCCGGCAGCAGTTTGTGCAGGGCTAAATCGCCGGTGCCACCAAAAACCAGCATGTCGCAGGGGATGTTCACGGCTTACTCCAGCGGGCTTTGTCGGTGCGTTAAAGGGGGATATGTAGTATAACTACAAGCTCACTACACAGGCTGAGCGAAAACTACTGCGCTTGGTTATGCGCGGTGAAATCAGCCGGTAATCTCGGCATCGCCGATCATCATTGAGTCTAGCCCTGTGAACCTGTTGCAGCACATCGATCAATCCCGTCACCTGCTACGCAAATCGGAAATCAAGGTTGCCGATCACGTTTTGCTCGACCCGACGGCGGTGATGCACAGCTCCATGGCCGACCTCGCCCATGATGTCGGCATCAGCGAGCCGACCATAGTGCGCTTCTGCCGCGCCATTGGTTGCACCGGCTTTCAGGACTTAAAACTCAAACTGGCGCAGAGCCTCGCGGCCGGTGCCAGCTTCGGCCAGTTTGCGATCACCGAGACCGACTCGGTAGCCGACTTTAGCCTGAAAATTTTCGACACCACACTGCACACCCTGATGGAAGTGCGCGAGCGCCTCGACCCGCTGGCGCTGCAGAAAGCCATCAACGCCATCGCCCAAGCCCAGCGCGTCGAGTTCTATGGTTTTGGCGCTTCGGGGGCGGTGGCGGCGGATGCCCAGCACAAGTTCTTTCGCCTGCTACTGACCGCCGCCGCTTACAGCGACCCGCATATGCAGGCGATGTCGGCGGTGACTTTAAAACCAAGCGATGTGGCGATTTGCATCTCGCAGTCGGGCCGCTCGAAAGACCTGCTGATTACCGCCAATCTGGTCCGCGAAACTGGCGCGACCCTGATCACCCTGTGCCCGAGCCAAACCCCACTGGCCGAGTTGGCGAGCATTAACTTGGCCATCGACGTGGTCGAAGACACCGACATCTACACCCCGCTGACCTCGCGCATCGCCCACCTAGTGGTGATCGACGTGCTGGCCATGGGCGTGGCCATGGCTCGTGGCCCGGACTTGGTCAATCACCTGAAAAGCGTTAAACGCAGCTTGCGCAGCCTGCGCCTGTCACCTAAATCGGTGAAAGCGCTGGACGATTGAGGGCGTTAACGCTCAGCAGGGAAACACCAAGCAGTGTGCTAGGCCCAGTATGCTGTTTACTAAAAACGGGCTAAAGGAGAATCAAATGGCTTTCACTACAATAACTTTCAAGAACCCCATGACTGGGCAAATGAAGCTCGCGCCTATTGGCTTTAGCTGGACGACGTTCTTCTTTGGGTTTTTCCCGGCGCTGTTTCGCGGCGACTGGAAGTGGGCGGTTATTCAATTTCTAATCGCATTACTGACGGCCGGTTTGAGTAATTTGGTGTTCTGCTTTATGTACAACAGCCTGTTTGTGAAGGACCTGATCGGCGCGGGTTATCAGGCCACGTCTGGGTCTGGCAATCTGGACTTCGCCTCGGCCAAAGTCGGTATGCAAATCCCGGTATTGCCGGCCTGAATTGGGCTGCAGTTCGGTCAATGGCGCCCTTGAGGCGCCATTTTTTATGGGCCATCCAAACTGCACTATGGGTTGTGGCCAGCGCGGGGTGAGTGCCTAGCGCCTGTTGCTTGCAGCGTTTCACCCAAGTTTCACTCACTTGCCGCTAAACCGTCATCTTATTCGTCGATTCTACGGCTCCCGCATCTCGCCTTGGGAGTTAGGACATGACTCGTACCGTTGATGACTCGTCGCACAGCCCCGCCCGTAAGCGTCGTGACTTGGAAGATCGCAAGCGTATGGAATACCGCCGAGCGATTGAAGATTTCTCTGAGCGCCGCCGTTTGAATTACGAAATGCACGACTACCCCGAGTTGGTGGCGGCTAACGCAATGGTCGGTTTGGTCTTACACCGGCACGGTTAGGCTGCCGTTAAAGCCCTCGGCGAGCGCGCTAATTTGGCTGCGCTCGCTGCGAATAAAGGCTTGAAACGCTTGCGCCACCGGCGACAAGCGTTTGCCCCGCGCATGTACCACGCACCAGCTGCGGTACAGCGGTAACTCCTCCACCGGCAGCTGAATCAATCGCCCGCTGGCCAGCTCTTGGCAGACGCTGTGGCGTGGCAGCAACGCCAGCCCCAGCCCCGCCACCACACATTCACGCACGCCCTCCAGCGACGACACTTCTAGCGTTTGGGCGAAGTGCGCGCGCTTTTGCTGGAAGAACTCTTCACAGGCTTTACGGGTGCCCGAACCCGGTTCACGGACCAGCAACGGATAAGCTTCGAGGTCTTTGAGGGTCAGCGGCCCGGCGTTACACAGCGGGTGATCGGGCGGCGCCACGGCAATGATTGGGTAGTTTAAAAACGGCAAAAACTCCAAGGCCATGTCTTGCGGCACCAGCGACATAATCACCAAATCGTCGCGGTTCTCGCCGAGGCGCTTAATCACTTGGGCGCGGTTGACCACGGTTAACTGCAAGCTGACATCCGGCTGCTGCTGCTTAAAGGCGGCAAACAAATGCGGCACGAAGTACTTGGCGCTGGACTCCACCGCCAGATGCAGCTGGCCACGCAGCGAGCCTTGTAAGTCGGTGAGCTGCATGTCGAGGTTTTCCAGCCGCTGGAAAATATCGCCACTGGCGCGGCGCAGCGCCTCGGCGGCCTCGGTCAGGTAGAGTTTTTTACCCACGTACTCAAACAATGGCTGGCCGATCAGCCCTTCGAGCTGACGGATTTGCAAACTAACGGCGGGCTGAGTCAGGGCCATGTCTTCGGCGGCGCGGCTGTAAGAGCGCTGGTCGCAGACCGCACGAAATACTTGAATTTGACGCAAGGTCATACGCATCAATGACTTACGCATAAATAATGGCCTCGGCTGGCAGCGCTATAAGGGATAAATCTAAGCTTTCACGCAGTCTATTAGCAATTACTAATATCTAGGCGAACAATTATTAATTTGGGTTAACGGCTAACCACGACTAGGGTGGTTAGGCGATGGGCTGGTGAGCCCGCGCATGCGCCAGCCGCGTTGCGGTTGGCCGGTTCATTGGCCGAGGAACACTCGCGTGATCAAAAAAATCCTGATCGCCAACCGTGGCGAGATTGCCGTGCGTATTGTGCGCGCCTGCGCCGAAATGGGCGTGCGTTCGGTGGCGGTGTACGCCGATGCCGACCGCCACGCCCTGCACGTTAAGCGTGCCGACGAAGCCTACAGCCTCGGTGCCGAGCCGCTGGCGGGTTATTTGAACCCGCGCAAGCTGGTCAACTTAGCGGTGGAAACCGGCTGCGATGCGCTGCATCCCGGTTACGGTTTTTTGTCGGAGAACGCCGAGTTGGCGGATATCTGCGTCGAGCGCGGGATCAAATTTATCGGCCCTTCGGCGGAGGTGATCCGCCGCATGGGTGACAAAACCGAGGCGCGGCGCAGCATGATTAAAGCCGGTGTGCCGGTCACCCCCGGCACCGAGGGCAACTTGGCGAATGTGGCCGAGGCGCTGCGCGAAGGCGAGCGGATCGGTTATCCGGTGATGCTCAAGGCTACCAACGGTGGCGGCGGTCGCGGTATCCGCCGTTGCAACAGTGCCGAGGAACTGACACAGGCCTACCCACGGGTGATCTCCGAGGCGACCAAGGCCTTCGGCCGCGCCGAGGTGTTTTTAGAGAAATGCATCGTTAACCCCAAGCACATCGAGGCGCAGATTCTCGGTGACAGCTTCGGCAACGTGGTGCATTTGTTTGAGCGCGACTGCTCGATTCAGCGCCGCAACCAGAAGCTGATCGAGATCGCCCCTAGCCCGCAGCTGACCCCCGAGCAGCGCGCCTATATCGGCGATCTGGCGGTGCGTGCGGCCAAGGCGGTGGGTTACGAGAACGCCGGCACCGTGGAGTTTTTGCTCGCCGAAGGTGGCGAACTGTACTTTATGGAGATGAACACCCGGGTGCAGGTGGAACACACCATCAGCGAAGAAATCACCGGCATCGACATCGTCCGTGAGCAGATCCGCATCGCCTCCGGTCTACCCTTGTCGATGCAGCAGGAAGACATTCAGTACCGTGGCTTTGCCCTGCAGTTTCGGATTAACGCCGAAGACCCGAAGAACAATTTTTTGCCCTCCTTCGGCAAGATCACCCGTTACTACGCGCCCGGCGGTCCCGGCGTGCGCACCGATACGGCGATCTACACCGGCTACACCATCCCGCCGTATTACGACTCCATGTGTTTAAAACTGGTGGTCTGGGCGCTGACTTGGGAAGAGGCGCTGGATCGCGGCCTGCGGGCGCTGGACGACATGCGCGTGCAAGGGGTGAAAACCACCGCCGCCTATTACCAAGAGATTTTGCGTAACCCGGAGTTTCGCAGCGGCCAGTTCAACACCAGCTTCGTTGAGTCGCACCCGGAGCTGACCCAGTACTCGATCAAGCAAAACCCATCGCACCTGGCCCTGGCAATTGCCACGGCTATCGCCGCCCACGCCGGCCTGTAAGGGGAAACCAGTTATGTCTAAGCCTGCCAATAGCATCTTCGTCACCGACACCATTCTGCGCGACGCCCATCAGTCGCTGATCGCTACCCGCATGCGCACCGAAGACATGCTGCCGATCTGTCCCAAGCTCGATCAGGTTGGCTACTGGTCGCTGGAAGTCTGGGGCGGCGCCACCTTCGACGCCTGCGTGCGCTTTCTCAAGGAAGACCCTTGGGCGCGCCTGCGCCAGCTCAAGGCAGCGCTGCCTAACACCCGTTTACAGATGCTCCTGCGCGGGCAGAACCTGCTCGGCTACCGGCATTACAGCGATGACGTGGTGCGCGCCTTTGTCGCCAAGGCGGCGGTGAATGGCATCGAGGTGTTTCGCATCTTCGACGCCATGAACGATGTGCGTAACCTGCGCGTCTCGATCGAGGCGGTCAAGGCTGCCGGTAAACATGCGCAAGGCACTCTTTGCTACACCACCAGCCCGGTGCACAGCGTGCAAGCCTTCGTCGAGCAAGCCAAGCAGATGCAGGCCATGGGTTGCGACTCGGTGGCGATCAAGGACATGGCCGGGCTGCTCACACCCTATGCCACGGGCGAGCTGGTCAGCGCGCTGAAGGCCGAGCTGACGGTGCCGATCTTTATCCATTGCCACGACACCGCAGGCCTCGCCTCGATGTGCCAGATGAAGGCGATTGAGGCCGGCGCCACGCATATCGACACGGCTATCTCCAGCTTCGCCTGGGGCACCAGCCATGTCGGCACTGAGTCGATGGTCGCGGCCTTGCGCGGCAGCCAGTACGACACCGGCCTGAACCTCGAATTGCTGCAAGAGATCGGCCTGTATTTTTATGCGGTACGCAAGAAGTACCACCAGTTCGAGAGCGAGTTCACCGCCGTCGACACCCGCGTGCAGGTTAATCAGGTGCCGGGCGGGATGATGTCCAACTTGGCCAACCAGCTCAAAGAGCAGGGCGCGCTCAATCGTATTAATGAGGTGTTCGCCGAGATTCCACGGGTGCGCGAAGACTTAGGCTTCCCGCCACTGGTCACGCCCACCTCGCAAATTGTCGGCAGCCAAGCGGTGTTTAACGTGCTCGCCGGTGAGCGTTACAAGACCATCACCAACGAGGTCAAACTGTACCTGCAAGGTCGTTACGGCAAAGCGCCGGGGCAGGTCAGCGAGACCCTGCGCAAGCAGGCGATTGGCAGCGAAGAAGTGATCGACGTGCGCCCGGCCGATCTGATTAAACCGGAGATGAGCAAGCTGCGCGAAGAGATAGGTGCGCTGGCTAAATCCGAAGAAGACGTGCTGACCTACGCGATGTTCCCGGACATCGGCCGCAAGTTTTTACAAGAGCGCGAGGCCGGCACCCTGAGCCCCGAAGCGCTGCTGCCGACTCCGGAATTTGGCGGCTTGTGCCCGGTGCCGGGCGAGGGCGTGCCGACCGAATTTATCATCGACGTACACGGCGAAACCTACCGGGTGGACATCACCGGTGTGGGCGTGAAGACCGACGGCAAGCGACACTTCTACCTGTCGCTGGATGGCATGCCGGAAGAAGTGGTGTTCGAGCCGCTTAACCAGTTTGTCGCAGGCAGCGCCAACAAACGTAAACAAGCCAGCGCACCGGGCGATGTCAGCACCACCATGCCGGGCAATATCGTCGAGGTACTGGTTAAAGAAGGCGACAAGGTCAAGACCGGTCAAGCGGTGTTGATCAGCGAAGCGATGAAGATGGAAACCGAAGTGCAGGCGCCGATCGACGGCACCGTTAAGGCGATTCATGTCGGCAAAGGTGACCGGGTGACGCCGGGCGAAGTCCTCATTGAGATTGAGGCGTAAATAAGATTGGGGCGCATTGAGCGCCCCTTTTTTTCGCGGGCTAGTTAACGGAGGTTACTCAAGTGGGGCTCGACCCGGTTGTACTGTTTTTTGTTTTTGGCCTGACCGCAGGCTTGCTGAAAAGCGAGCTGAAGTTGCCGCCGGCACTGTATGAAACCCTGTCGATTCTGTTGTTGCTGGCCATCGGTTTGCACGGCGGGGTGGAGCTGGCGGCGCAAGCCAGTGCGCAACTGTTGGGCCAAGCGGCATTGGTGCTGGGCTTGGGCGTGTTGCTGCCGATCGTGGCGTTTGGCTTTTTGCGCGGCCTGCGTTTTGACCGGGTGAACGCCGCCAGTGTGGCGGCGCACTATGGCTCGGTCAGCGCCGGCACCTTTGCCGTGGTGGTGGCCTACATGACCGCGCGCGGCATCAGCTTTGAAAGCTACATGCCGTTGTTTGTGGCGATTCTGGAAATCCCGGCGATTCTGGTCGGCATCCTGTTGGCCAAGGGCATGTCGCGCGACACCGACTGGCGCGCCTTGGGCCGGGAGATCTTTCTCGGCAAGAGCATTATGCTGCTGCTCGGCGGTTTGATCATCGGCGCGGTGGCCGGCAAAGAGGCGATCAAGCCACTGGAGCCGTTGTACACCGGAATGTTCAAGCCGGTGTTGGCGTTCTTCCTGCTGGAGATGGGCTTGATCGCCTCCACTCAGCTCGGCGCGCTGAAGAAACACGGTGTGCGACTGGCGGTGTTTGCCCTGCTGATGCCGTTGCTCGGTGCGCTGATTGGCGGCCTGCTGGCGCGCAGCATGGGCCTGTCGTTGGGCGGCACGGCGATTCTCGCCACTCTGGCGGCCTCGGCCTCCTACATCGCGGTGCCGGCAGCCATGCGGCTGGCCTTGCCGGAGGCCAATCCGTCGCTGTCGCTGACGGCGTCACTGGGGATCACCTTCCCCTTTAATATTCTGGTCGGCATTCCGCTTTATCTGCTGCTGGCCGAGCACTTAATGGCGTGGGGAAACTGATATGAACGCGCACCTACGAACCTTGCTGACGGTGATCTGCGAGGCGGCCTTGGAGAAAAAACTGCAAGCTGATCTGGAACAACTCGGCGCCCCCGGCTGGACCATTTCCGATGCCCGTGGTCGTGGCGGTCGCGGCGTGCGCAGCGCCGGCTGGGACACCGACGGCAATATCCGCGTGGAGATCATCTGCGCCCGCGAACTGGCCGAACGCATTGCCGAGCACCTGCAAGCCAAGTACTACGCCAACTACGCGATGGTCTGTTATTTGACCCAAGTGGAAGTGCTGCGCCCGGAGAAATTCTAAGCCTTGCCGCGCCGCCTTTGCGGGCGTCGGTAGGCGTGGTTGCAGTGGGCTCACCGGTTTGCATGACGGTCTTAGCCACTGGCTAAGACCGTCAGCCGAGCGGATTTAGCCGCCGGTTTTGACCTTGCTCCATACCCGGGTGCGGATACGCTCGACCTTCTGCGGCAACGTTTGCAGCACGTAGAGACTCTTCTGCGCGGTAGCGGTTGGGGTCAGGTTGGGGTTGTCGCGGATCTCGCTCTGTACCAGTGGCATGCCGTCCTTGTTTGGGTTGGGGTAGCCGAGAAAATCGCTAATCGGCGCGATCACTTTGGGGTCCAGCAGGTTGTTGAGGAACTCGTGGGCCTCGCTGACGTTGCTGGCGCTTTTCGGGATGGCAAAGGAGTCAAACCACAACGGTGCGCCTTCTTTCGGTAGACGCCAGTCGACCACTACTCCGTTGCCGGCTTCCTTGGCGCGATTGGCAAACTGGTAGAAGCTGCCCGAATAGCCGATGGCCACGCAGATGTCGCCGTTGGCGATATCGGTCATGTATTTGGCTGAGTTGAAGTAGGCGATGTGCGGTTTGATTTTTTCCAGCAACGCGCCGGCTTTTTCATAGTCTTGCGGGTTGTGGCTGTTCGGATCGAGACCTAGGTAGTGCAGGGCGATGGGCAGGATATCGCCCGGCGAGTCGAGCATGGCGACTCCGCACTGCTTGAGCTTGCTGATGTTTTCTTCCTTGAAGATCAGGTCCCAGCTGTCCACGGGGGCATTCTCGCCGAGTACCGCCTTGACCTTGGCCGGATTGAAACCGATCAGCACGGTGCCATACATGTAGGGCACCGCGTACTGGTTGTCGGGGTCGTTGGCGCTCATTAACTGCAGCAGTTCCGGGTTGAGGTGCTGCCAGTTGGGCAGCTGAGTTTTGTCCAGTTTCTGGAACACGCCGGCCTTGATTTCGTTTTCGAGGAAGGTGTTGGTCGGCACCACGAGGTCATAGCCGGAGTTGCCGGTTAGCAGCTTGGCCTCTAGCGACTCATTGGTGTCGAAGATGTCCCACGTGAGTTTGATCCCGGTGTTTTTGGCGAAGTCTTTGGGTACTGAGGGCAGCATGTAGTCGGCCCAGTTATACACCCGTAGTTGGCGTGGCGTTTCTGCCGCTTGTGCTGGGGCTGTGGTGCCCAGTAGGGCAGCGCCACAGAGTGCGCCGCCGAGTAGTTGTTGGAGTTTATGCATATTGTTCTCCTGGGGTTGGACGTGGTTTAAGCGTTCTGAAAACCTTCGAGTACATTGACGGCGTTGATGCCGATTTCCGCCACGGCATAGCCGCCCTCCATGACAAACAGGGTGGGCAGTCCGAGTGCGGCGATGCGCTGGCCCATGCGCAGGTAGTCCGGGCTGTCGAGCTTGAACTGCGAGATAGGGTCGTTTTTAAACGTGTCGACGCCGAGCGACACCACGATCACCTCGGCGCCGTAGGCGGCAATGCGTTGGCAGGCGGTTTCCAGCGCCGCGCCCCACACATCCCAGCCGCTGCCAGCGGCCAGCGGCAAGTTGAGGTTGTAGCCTGCGCCGCTGCCCTCGCCCAGTTCGTCGGCATAACCGAGGAAGAATGGGAATTCGGCGACCGGATCGCCATGGATTGAGGTGAACAGCACATCATTGCGCGCGTAGAAGATCGACTGGGTGCCGTTGCCGTGGTGGTAGTCGACATCGAGGATCGCCACCTTGGTGCGGCCTTGGTCGAGGAAGGCTTGTGCGGCGATGGCGGCGTTGTTCAGGTAGCAGTAGCCGCCCATCAGCTCGCCAGCCGCATGGTGGCCCGGTGGCCGGCACAGGGCGAAGGCGCTGCGGGCACCGTCGGCGATGGCCGCTTGGGCGCTCAGCGCGACCTGCGCGGCGCTATAGGCGGCCTGCCAAGTGCCGGCGGTAATAGGCGCGCCCGCATCGAAACTGTAGTAACCGAGCTGGCCGTGCAGGCTGCTGGGCAGCCGCTCACTCAGGGTGCGCGCCGGCCACGTATAGGGCAGCAAGTCGCCTTGGCCCTGCTCGGCCTGCCAGCGCGCCCAAGCCCCCTCGAAGAAGTCCAGATAGGCCGCCGAGTGAACCCGTAATAAGGGGGCGCGGCCGAAATCGCGGGGCCCGTGGATTGCCCCAAGCTGGCGTTCCTTGACCCGCGCCAAGACATGCTCGGCGCGTTGCGGCTTCTCGAAACAGGGCACCAACTGCCCGTCCATCAGCTCGCAGCTGCCGTGGTGCAGGTGATGGTCGTCGCTGTAATAGGTCAGCATGGGTGGCTCCCGTATTTGTGATTGTGCAGGCATTGTTTGCCTTGCTGGCTCACGGGAGAAGGCTGGCAACGGCCAATAGGGGATCGATGTGGCCAAATGTATCGAGGCGCTGCTAGCTACGAAAACGACTCGGCGACAGCCCGCTCCAGCGCTGGAAGGCATGCCGGAAACTGGCGGTTTCGCTGTAGCCCATCAGCTCGGCGATCTGCTGAATCGGCAGTTCCTGCTGCTCTAGTAATTGCCGGGCGCGGCTGAAGCGCAGTTCATCGAGCAGCTTTTGGTAACTGCTGCCGGCGTGACCAAGATGGCGGCGCAGGCTGCGCGCCGAGCAGTTGAGTTGTTGCGCCAGCGCCTCCAACCCCGGAGGCGCAACCAGTTGGGTGCTGAGTAACTGGCGGCAACGGGTGATCAGTGCCTGGCGCTGGACGAATTCGCGATTGAGCTGCTGGCAGCGTTCGAGCATGTCGCGATGGGTCACCGAATCGGCTAGCGGCAGGCGCTGCTCAAGCCAGGTGGCGGCAAAGCCGAAGGCATTGCTGCTGGCCTCGAACTGCTGCGGGCAGGGGAAGCTGGCGTGGTACTCGGCCAAGTACTCCGGTGCCGCATGTTGCATGCGTAGGCCGCAGAGTGGCAGCGGCTGGCCGAGCAGGTCGTCGCACACCAGCTTCATCGAGCTCAGGCAGAACTCGACATTGAAGGTCGCCAGCTCGGCTTGGTCGCGGTAGCCGTCGGCCTGCAGCCAAACCGTGTCGCCTTGGTGTTGCAGGCTCAGCTGAAAATAGGTGCCGAGCAATGCCGGGTACTGCAACGCCAAGCGCAGGGCGTCGCCGAGGGTGGTGCTGGACAGCATGGCGAAGCCAAACAGGCCGTAAGACGACACATGCATGCGCCGCCCTAACAGCAAGCCGAGGGCCTGACAGCGGGCACTGGCATTGGCGCAGACGCGCATTTCTTGCGCGGTGGTAATGCGCAGGTCGGGGTGCTGCAGGTCTGCCAGGCGAATGCCGCTGCCGAGCAGCAGGCTCTGCGCGCTGGCGTCACTGTCGCTGCCGAGCAGCCGCAGGATCAGGGCGATCGAGTGCAGCGTAGTCAGGTGGCTGTGCAGCATAGTCGGTTGCCAGGCGCGTCGGACGGAGCCAGCAGCATCGCCGCGCACCGCCGGCCTGTCCAGTTGCGTTTAGTCGCGCAACTCTTGTAGGCGACGGCGCTGTTGCCCGTCGGCGGCAAAATTATCCGCCGCCAACCAGCGCTCAAAGGCCAGTTGCATGGCTGGCCATTCATTGTCGAGCAGGCTAAACCAGGCGGTGTCGCGGTTGTGGCCTTTGCGGATCAGGTGTTGGCGAAACACTCCCTCATAACTAAATCCAAAGCGTTCGGCGGCGCGCTTGCTGCGCAGGTTGGCGTTGTCGCACTTCCATTCCAGCCGGCGATTACCCAGTTCAAAGGCGTAGCGGGCCAGCAGATAAATCGTCTCGCTGGCCTGCACGCTGCGCTGCAAGGCGTGGCCGAAACAGACGTGGCCGATCTCGATGCTGCCATGCGCCGGCACCAGACTCAGGTAGCTGAGCAGGCCCAGCGCCGTGCCACTGGCGTTATCGATAACCGTGTAAAACAGCGGATCACTGCTCGTCGCATGGCCGCTCAGCCAGTGATCGAATGGCGCACGAGTGGCGAACGGGCCGTAGTTCAGGTACTGCCACATTTGCGGGTCAGCGTCCGGGCCTTGCAGGGCCAGCCAGAGATCGTCGCCGTGGCGCACCGGGTCAAGCCGCTCTAGGCGCACGTACTGGCCGAGTAGGGTGCTGGCGGTGGGCAATTGCGCCGGCTGCCAGTGTTGCAGGTTGGGAGTATTCATCGGGTCGCTCCTTAGCCGAATAAGTGCCGGTACTGGATAAATCCCGAGCAGTTGGCGATGCGCTCATAGAGTTGCCGGGCTTGGGCGTTGTCTTCTTGGGTCAGCCAATGCACGCGATTGGCACCCGCGGCCTGCGCGTGGGCATACACGTATTCGATCAGCTGGCGACCGACGCCAGCACCGCGAACGTCGTCGCTGACAAACAAATCCTGCAGGTAGCAGTAGTCACCGACCGTCCAGCACGAGCGATGGAAGATCCAGTGCACCAGACCGACTGCCACGCCGTCTTGCCATGCCAGTGCGGCGTGCATCGGTTCGCTGGGGTCGAGAAAACGCTGCCAGGTAACGGCGCTGGTCTCAGCAGCTATCTCTGCGTTATAGAAGCGCTGGTAGCCCTGCCACAGCGGCAACCAGGCGGCGTGATCGGCGGCGCTGACGGGGCGAATCTGCAGGTTGGACATGGGCGCTCCTTATGCTTGGCGAGTGGCTGGGCGGGCGATGAGCATCTGCGCGGCCAAGGCCTGATCTTTGGCCTGCGGGCTGGCGCTCAGGGCCTGCTGCACGCCCGCGTGGTCGGCGGCGTTGCGGTTCTGGCTGAGTTTCCACTGGCCTTGCAGGCGCTGGATCGGCAGGGCAAAGCCGACGATGGCGCGCAGCATGCTGTCGATATAGTCACGCGGCGCATCGTCCATGGCCCACGGTTTAGGCTGGTTGCCTTCGTGGGCAGCGGTCATGTGCGCCAGTAACTGGCGCAGGCGCTCAGGGTCATCAAACACCTCCAGCTGACCATGGGCGTGCACGCTGATGTAGTTCCAGGTCGGTACCGCCTTGCCATGTTCGGCCTTGGACGGATAGCCGCTTGGACTGACGTAGGCGTCGGCACCGCTGAAAATCGCCAGCGCCTCGGCCTGTTCGGCAAACACCTGCCACTGCGGGTTGGCGCGGGCGAAGTGGCCATACAGGGTGCCGTACTCACCTTCTTCGGCCACCAGCAACAGCGGCAAATGACTGGCCTGCAAACCAGCGCTGCTGTGGCTGACCAGCGTGGCCAGCGGGGCCTGGCGCATCTGCGCGTGCAGTTGGGCGAGGTCATCCTGGCGGAAATGAGCGGGGATATACATGGGCGAACTCCTGTGCGGGTGGCATCATCCTAGTTAGGCTATTGGCCTGTTGTAAGATCCATTTATGTCGAATTTGATAGAGCCAATTTTCTCGGAGTTTTGTCATGCCTGTTGTCGCGCCGCTGCCCGTAGACCTTGCCGGTATCTGTCTAGACCCGCGTCGGGGGCTGGCCAGTCAGCTGTATCTGGCGCTGCGTGAGCGCATTCTGGACGGTCGTTTGCGCAGCGGTACGCGACTGCCGGCCGGTCGTGAACTGGCCGAGGTGCTTGGCGTATCGCGCAACACAGTGGGGCGCGCGGTTGATCAGTTGTATGCCGAGGGGTATGTGCAGGCGCGGGTGGGCGACGGCACCTATGTGGCGCCGTTGACCCTGCACAGCGAGCGGACCACCGGCGTGGCCAATAGTCCGGCGCCGAGTGCGGCCTTGCAGCGGGTGCAGGCGCAGCAACTGCGGGTGCCGTCGGCGGGTGCGCCACGGGCGTTTCGGGTCGGCGTACCGGCTTTCGATTTGTTTCCTTTCGAAACCTGGGCGCGCCTGCAGGCACGCTTCTGGCGCAAGCCGTCGCCTGCGCGATTGGGCTATGGCGATCCAGCCGGTGATGCGCAGTTGCGCGAGTTGGTGGCGGCCTATCTGCGTAACAGCCGTGGGCTGCACTGCGATCCGACGCAGATTGTCATCACTTGTGGTGCGCAGCAGGCGATCAGTCTGTGTGCGCAGTTGCTGGTCGATCCCGGTGACCGGGTGGCCATCGAGAACCCTGGCTATCGCGCCGCCGGGCATGCCTTTGCCGCCGCCGGCGGCGAACTGTGCGGGGTGCCGGTGGATAGCGACGGACTGGATACCCAAGCCTTGGCGCAGGTGCAGGATTGTCGACTGGTATACGTGACGCCCTCGCACCAGTACCCGACCGGTGTGACCCTGTCGCTGCCGAGGCGCTTGGAATTATTGGAGTGGGCTGAGCGCAATGATGGCTGGATCATCGAGGACGATTACGATGGCGAGTACCGCTACAGCGGCACGCCGCTAGCACCGTTGGCCGCGCTGGATCGCCAAGAGCGGGTGATTTACGTCGGTACTTTTTGCAAAATCACCTTTCCGGCCCTGCGCCTGGGTTATCTGCTGCTGCCGCCGGCGCTGGCCCCGCTATTTGCCCAGCGCCGGGCACTGGACATGCGCAACTCGGAGATTGGCACCCAAGTAGTGATGGCCGAGTTTATCGCCGCCGGTCATTTTCAGCGGCATATCCGCCGGATGCGGATTGCCGCCCGCAGTCGCCGCGATGCGCTGTTGCGTGATTGGCCGGCGAATATTCCCGGCTGCGCCGATATGCCGGCGGTGGATGCTGGGCTGCACCTGTGTGTGCGAGTCGAGAGTCTGCAGCGTGAGGCTGAACTGGTAGCGGCGGCTGCCTCGGTGGGAGTCGAGGTCACGCCCTTGAGCGGCTATTGGCTGGACGGCAGCGCTACGCCTGTGGATCAGCGTGCGGGATTGGTGCTGGGGTTTGCCGCCGTGCCTGAGGCGCAAATTGCCGAGGCGTTGCAGGCGTTGCGCAATGTTTGGGGTGCGTAGGGTGGGTTAGCAGCGCAGACGGTGGTGGTTTGCATCACCGCACAAGCCGGGCGCTGCGTAACCCACCATGCGGTTTGCCGGTCGAGCGTCACGGTAGGTTACGGTGCGGTCGGGTTTTGCGTTGTTGGCAGGCCGTGGTTCGCGCAATCCCCATGGATGGGGTGAATGCCGCAAGCCCGTCGGGCGCGGTCTAACTCAGCCTACAAAAGCTGTGGGCAACAGCTAACTGGGGCATAGCCAAAAAAAAGGATGGCCGAGGCCATCCTTAAAGGGATCAAGAGCTTGCGCTCTTGCTGGTGAGTCAGGGGCGATCAGCCTTTGAGCGGTACTAAGCGCGGGGCGATCATGTTCTCGGGGCGCAGGATGTCGGCCAGCAGGGCTTCGTCGAGTAATTGCTCTTCGCGCACCAGTTCCAGCACGCCGCGGCCACTGTCCAAGGCCAGCTTGGCGATGCGGGTGGCGTTTTCGTAACCGATGTAGGGATTCAGCGCGGTGACCAAGCCAATCGACTGTTCCACCAAGCGTCGGCAATGCTCTTCGTTGGCGGTGATGCCGTCGATGCAGTGCTCGCGCAGCATGTCCATGGCCCGTTGCAGCAGGCGGATCGAGTCGAGAATCTTGTAGGCGATCAGCGGCTCCATGACGTTCAGTTGCAACTGGCCGGCTTCGGCGGCGAGGGTCAGGGCCAGGTCGTTGCCGATCACCTCGAAGGCCACTTGGTTGACGGCTTCCGGGATCACCGGGTTGACCTTGCCGGGCATGATCGAGCTGCCCGGCTGACGTGCCGGCAGGTTGATCTCATTGATGCCGGTGCGCGGGCCGCTGGACAGCAAGCGCAAGTCGTTACACAGCTTCGACAGCTTGACCGCCGTGCGCTTGAGCATGCCGGAGAACAGCACGAAGGCGCCCATGTCCGAGGTCGCTTCGATCAGGTCGGCGGCAGCGACTACCGGGTGACCGCTGATAATCGCCAAGCGCGCCACGGCCAAGTGTTGGTAGCCGGGGTCGGCGTTGATGCCGGTACCAATCGCGGTGCCGCCCAAGTTCACTTCAGTGAGCAGTAGTGGGGCCAAGCGCTTGAGGTGTTGCAGGTCTTCGCCGAGGGTGGTGGCAAAGGCGCGGAATTCTTGACCGAGGGTCATCGGCACGGCGTCTTGCAGCTGGGTGCGGCCCATCTTCAGTACGTGGCCAAACTCCAGGCTTTTAGCGGCCAGCGACTGGATCAATTTATCCAGGCTGGTGAGCAGGGTTTCGTGACCGAGCAGCAGGCCGACGCGGATCGCGGTCGGGTAGGCATCGTTGGTCGACTGCGCCATGTTCACATCGTTGTTGGGGTGCAGGTATTGGTACTCGCCCTTCTCATGGCCCATGGCTTCGAGGGCGATGTTGGCGATCACCTCGTTGGCGTTCATGTTGGTCGAGGTGCCGGCGCCGCCCTGAATCATGTCGACCACGAACTGCTCGTGGAACTCGTCCTGAATGATCCGTGCGCAGGCGGTGCTGATGGCCGTGTGCTTGGCGGCGGACAAATGCCCCAGCTCGCGGTTGGCATCGGCGGCGGCCTGTTTAACCATCGCCAGCGCTATGACTAATTTCGGGTAGTGCGCCAAGGGCACGCCAGAGAGTCGAAAATTCTGCACGGCGCGCAGGGTTTGAATCCCGTAATAGGCTTCAAATGGCACTTCAAGGCAGCCGAGTAAGTCTTTCTCTAGGCGTGATGATGCAATAACGGACATGATTAAGGTAACTCTTTGGCAGTACGGCAAATGCCGCGATGCCAATAGATTAGGGTTTTATCCTCATTTCAGGCCAATGCCGTTAGTTGCTGTGGTATGCAGAATCGGCATAATGCAGCTGTGACTCGTGTTGAGAGCGAGTCGTGCTGAATATCAAACAATGAGCAGGCGTAGGGTGGGTTAGCCGCTTGCCGCTATTGCCAAACATCACGCCACTTGAGGCGCGGCGTAACCCAACGCATTGTGCAAATCATCGGGAGCCTGGAATGAATCTAGAAACCAAATGGCTGGATGACTTCGTGGCGCTGGCCGCCGTGCGGAGTTTTTCGCGGGCGGCGGAAAAACGTTTTGTCACCCAGCCGGCCTTTAGCCGACGGATTCGCAGTTTGGAGGCGGCGCTGGGCCTGACCTTGGTGAATCGGACACGCACGCCGATTGAGTTGACCGAGGCCGGCCAGTTGTTTTTGGTCACCGCGCGCAACCTCACCGAGCAACTCGGCGAGGTGGTGCGTCATCTGCACAATATCGAGGGCCAGCAAGGCGAGGTGTTGCAGATCGCCGCCGCCCACTCGTTGAGCATGGGTTTTTTTGCCGAATGGATTGCCGGGCTACGGCGCGAGGGTTTAGCCCTGAATACCCGGCTGGTGGCGACTAACGTCGGCGAAGCGGTGCACGCGTTGCGCGAAGGCGCCTGCGATTTGATCCTCGCTTACTACGACCCAGACGCCGCCTTGCAATTGGCCCCAGAAACTTTCCCGTCATTGCACTTGGGCGCCACCGCGATGCTGCCGGTCTGCGCGGTGGACGATGCCGGTCAGCCGTTATTTGATCTCGACAGTGGTCACAGCGTGCCGTTACTGGCCTACAGCGCCGGGGCCTTTCTCGGCCGCTCGGTGAATATTCTGCTGCGCCAGCGGGCGCTACGCTCGACCACGGTGTACGAAACGGCGATGGCCGACAGCCTGAAAAGCATGGCCCTGCAAGGCCTCGGCGTGGCCTGGGTGCCGCGCTTGTCGGTGACCGCCGAACTGCAACGGGGCGAGCTGGCGGTGTGCGGTGGCGAGCACTGGCAGGTGCCACTGGAGATCCGCCTGTACCGTTGCGCCCTGCAACGTAAGGCGGCGATTCGCTTGCTTTGGCGCAAGCTGGAGGCACCGGCGGTGCTGGTTTGAGATGAATGTCGGAGGGTTAAAAGTTGTGAGCTTTGGCATGTTGGCTATTCTGATAATAGCTAACGGCTGAGTTTTATCGCGAGGCGGATGGCTTGCTTAGGCTTGTTTCGATTACCCCGCAAACTCTCACCTCTACAGGCTTGGATCGATGCTGCCAAATAAATTCACCCTGCAATGGTTTTCACACTATCTGTGGCTCGCGGTGGGTTTTTTGGTTATTTGTGTGGTGTCTTTTGGCTTTTATGTTCGCGCGGAAAAGCTGATTGATCGGGCCAATGACACGCGCTTGTTATCGTTTGAACTGACTGACGAGCTGCGTGACTCCTCGGATGCCCTGACGCGTATGGCGCGCTCGTATATGGTTACCGGCGAGCCCGCGTATCGCGTGCAATATCAGCAAATTTTAGATGTCAGAGATGGTCGTCGCCTGCGGGTAAGCGATCTGCACGCGAGTTACTGGGGGGTTCAGGGCTCTGATTATCCGCCGTTAGCGGCGCAATCTTTATTAGCCTTGATGCGCCAAGCAGGGTTTACAGCTGAGGAAATACGCCTGCTGGAGCAGTCCCTGCAGGCCTCGAATGCGTTGGCTCAAATTGAGGTTGCCGCCATGGACTGGCGTGCTCAGGCCGGTTCAAGCAGCCCCGCCGAGCGCGAGGCGATGCTGATGAGCTTGTTTGATGCAGATTATCAACGCGCCAAACTGAGCATCATGCAACCGATTTTTGCCGTGCAACAGGCGGTGCAGCAGCGCACTTTAGTGGCCGTTGAGCAGGCGGCACTGCAGGCTCAGTGGCTTCGTTGGCTGTATGTGTCGCTTTGTGGGCTATTGCTGCTTTGTCTATTCGGCGCTCTGCGCAGTTTGCGCAATATTCTCGGTGGCTCGTTGGTTACGGTACATCAGCGCATTGAGCGGCTTGCTCGGGGTGACTTTACCGTGCGCGATGCGAGCGTTAAAGCACATGAGTATTCGGTGCTGGGCTGGCTGGCACGGGCGCAAGTGCAGCTCGCGCAAATCGCAGAGGAAAACCTGCAGTCCAAACAGTTAGCGGTAATCGCCGATCAACGCTTTCGCGACATTGTGGATACCGCCGACGGGATTGTTTGGGAGGCCGATGCGAACACCTTTCAATTTACGTTTATGAGCCAAAAGGCCGAGCGTTTATTGGGCTTTAGCACGCAAGAGTGGTTGCAGCCGGGCTTTTGGGTCGCGCATGTGCATCCCGATGATCAAGTTTGGGCGCCAGACTATTGCGCCGCCTGTACCGGACGCCTAGAACCACACGATTTTGAGTACCGCTTTATTGCCAAAGATGGCCAGACGGTATGGTTGCGCGACATCGTTACCGTGGTTGCGCAAGACGGTGCGCCGCGTTGGTTGCGTGGGTTGATGGTGGATATCAGTGCGCAGAAATTGGCCGAGCAGGAACTGCGCATCGCAGCGGTGGCCTTTGAGTCACACGACGGCATTATCGTCGCCAATAACAAGCATCAAATTTTGCGGGTTAATAGCGCCTTCACCCGTATCACTGGTTACAGTGCGGCGGAAGTGGTGGGCAAGGATCCGCGTTTTTTACACTCAGATCACCAAGCCCCGGAGTTCTATGCCGACATGTGGCGGTGTATCCGTGAAACAGGCATCTGGCAGGGCGAGATCTGGAACCGGCGCAAAAATGGTGAGGTGTATCCCGAGTATATGACCCTCAGTGCGGTGCTAAACAGCTCTGCGGACATTAGCCATTTTGTCGCCAGTTTTAGTGACCTTAGCCTGCGCAAGGCAGCGGCGAATGAAATTCATCAGTTGGCTTTTTATGACACCTTAACGGGGTTGCCTAACCGTCGCTTGTTACTCGATCGCCTCGAGCAAACGCGCGCAGCCAGTCAGCGTAACGGCAAGCAAAATGCGTTGCTGTTTATCGACTTGGATAACTTTAAGCAGGTCAATGACACCTCCGGTCATGCTGTCGGCGATTTGTTATTACAGCAGGCTGGACAACGCTTGCTCACCTGCGTGCGTGCCGGCGATACAGTTGCCCGCTTGGGTGGTGATGAGTTTGTGGTGATGCTCGAGGGGCTGGATGCCGAGGTAATAGTTGCGGCTGAGCAAACTAAGCGTGTCGGTGAGAAAATTCTTGGCAACTTTGGCTTGGTATTCCTGATTGAGGGGCGCGAATATCAAACTACCGCCAGTATCGGGGCGGTGCTATTCAGCGGTCTGGATTCGACCGTCGATGAGTTGTTGCGCGGTGCAGATATTTCTATGTATGCGGCCAAGCAAGGTGGCCGAAATGCGCTGTGCTTCTTTGATCCGGCCATGCAGGCGTCGATCAATCAGCGGGCGCTGATCCGGGCAGAATTGCAAAAAGCCATCCTGGAACAACAGTTCGTTCTGCATTATCAGGCGCAATGCGATGAGACCGGCGAAGTTGTCGGTGCCGAGGCTCTAGTACGTTGGTTGCACCCACAGCGCGGACTGGTTGCGCCGAATGACTTCATTCCGCTGGCCGAAGAAAGCGGTTTGATATTGCTCATTGGTCACTGGGTTTTGAGCGCTGCCTGTACGCAGTTGATTCTCTGGGCTGCACACCGAGAAACCGCGCATTTAAGTTTGGCGGTAAATGTCAGCGCCAAACAATTTGCGGTGCCAACCTTCGTTGATGAGGTAACCGCACAACTTGAGCGTACGGGCATTAATCCGGCCAAGCTCAAACTGGAGCTTACCGAAAGCTTGTTGTTAGAAAATACCGAGGTAATGATCAGTAAAATGTTGGCGCTAAAGGCGCTGGGCGTGAGTTTTTCCATGGACGATTTCGGCACTGGGTATTCCTCGCTGGCTTACCTTAAGCGCTTACCGCTAGACCAATTGAAAATTGATCGTTCGTTTGTAAATGATGTATTGGCGGACGATAGCGATGCCAAAATCGCCAAAACCATTATCGTCTTGGGCCAGAGTCTGGGTTTGCAAGTGATCGCCGAAGGCGTGGAAACCCGCGAGCAATTAGCCTTTTTAGTCGCGGCCGGTTGTCGGTTATTTCAGGGCTATCTGTTCAGTAAGCCGCTGTCATTAGCGGACTTCGAGGCGTTTTTGCAGCGCGAGTGTCGCGCGCCATTGGCGTCTAATAGCAGTGTTTGCCTCTAAGCGTGGAGGCCTCGCCAAGCGCGGTTAAGTCGCTCGGCGAGGCTCGCTCACATCTCCAACACCACCCGTCCCTCGATCTGCCCGCCGCGCAGTTGGGTGAGGATCTGGTTGATGTTTTCCAGCTTGCCGGTGTGTACGGTGGCCTTGACCAGCCCTTCGGCGGCGAAGTCCAGCGCCTCTTGCAGGTCTGCGCGGGTGCCAACAATCGAGCCGCTGATGCTGATAGCTTTCAGTACCACATCGAAAATTGGCGTCGGGAAGTCGCCCGGTGGTAGGCCGACCAGTGCCACTGTGCCGCGCCGCCGCGCCATGCCGATGGCTTGGCTGAAGGCGCTGTTGGACACCGCCGTGACTAGCACGCCGTGGGCGCCACCGATTTCCCGCTGGATTACCTCGGCTGGATTTTGCGTTTTCGCGTTGATGCACAGGCTGGCGCCGAGGCTGCGGGCCAGCTCCAGTTTGTTGTCGTCCACATCGATGGCGGCCACATGCAGGCCCATGGCGCGGGCGTATTGCACCGCCACATGACCGAGGCCACCGATGCCGCTGATCGCCACCCACTGGCCGGGACGCGCCCCGGTGACCTTCAAACCTTTGTACACGGTGACGCCGGCGCAGAGGATCGGCGCGATCTCGGCGAAGCCGATGTTGTTGGGCAAGATTCCCACGTAATTGGGGTCGGCCAGCACATATTCGGCATAAGCACCGTTGACCGAGTAGCCGGTGTTTTGCTGGCTCTCGCACAGGGTTTCCCAGCCGGTTAAACAGTGCTCGCAGCAACCACAAGCGCTGTACAGCCAAGGCACGCCGACCCGGTCGCCTTCCTTGACGCGGGTCACGCCGCTGCCGACGGCGGCCACATAACCGACCCCTTCGTGACCGGGGATGAAGGGTAGCGGTGGTTTGACCGGCCAATCGCCGTCGGCGGCGTGCAAGTCGGTGTGGCAGACGCCGCTGGCCTCGATCTTGACCAGAATCTGGCCGGGGCCGGGCAGCGGCACTCTGACTTCTTCGAGGCGTAACGGTTGGCCGTAGGCGTGCACGACGGCGGCTTGCATGGTTTTGAGCATGAGCGTTCTCCCTGCGTAGCAAATCCAAAATGAACCTTGAGTCTGGCCCGCATGGGCATGGCTGCATTGAGCTGGCGCAAGGTAATTTGGTTTTTTCGCAGCTGTTGGGCAGTAACCGACTGATGGTCACTGCGGGGTTGTGACAGAGTCGCGCTGGGCTAAATTGTGCCTGGGTGATTGGCTGGCGCGGCGGGTATGCTGCGCGTCTTAATTCAAGACTGACTAAAGGATGAGCACGGTGAATCAACAATTTAATCTGAAATCTATCATCGGCATTGTTGTGGTGCTGTTGGTGCTGGTGACCTTGATGGGCTCTTGGTACACGGTGGATGAAACCGAGCGCGGGGTGCTGCTGCGCAACGGTGCGATCGTTAAGGTGGTGGAGCCGGGGCTGTCGTTCAAAATCCCGTTTATCGAGACGGTGAAATTTATCTCGGTGCAGAGCAATGCCACCACCTATCAGGGCTTGCAGGCTTACAGTAAAGACCAGCAAACCGCCACGCTGAATGTCTCGGTGTCTTGGCACGTGCTGCCGGCCGAGGTCGATAAGGTCTATATGCAGTATCAGGACTTGGACGGTTTGGTCTCGCGCTTAATCAGCCGGCAGGTGCCGACTCAGGTGGAGAACGTCTTCGGTCAGTACAATGCGGTCAGTTCGGTGCAGAACCGTGGCAAGTTCGTTAATGACGTGACCAAGGCGATCAAAGACGCCATAGCCGGGCCGGTGGTAATCGACGGCGTGCAAATCGAAAACATCGATTTCTCTGACGACTATGAGCGTTCGATTGCCCTGCGCATGAAGGCCGAAGTGGAAGTTAAAACCCGCGAGCAGATGCTCGCCACCGAGCAGGTTGAAGCGCAAATCGTGGTGACTCGCGCCCAAGCCGATGCCGATTCGCGGGTTGCCCAAGCTAAGGCCGATGCCGAGGCGACTCGTTTGCGTGGCGAGGCCGAAGCCGATGCAATCAAAGCCAAGACCCAAGCCCTGAGCAGCAATCCGGCGTTAATCGAGTTGACCAAGGCCGAGCGCTGGGACGGCAAACTGCCGACGACTATGCTGCCCAATGGCACTTTGCCGTTTATTGAGGCGGGTAAATAGCGGCGCAACAGTGCTGCCTGCTGCGCTTAGGCGTTTATGTGGCGGGCAGCAGATTTAATTCGCGGGTGCTGGCAAGCCCGGATCAATCGACTTGGCCACCAACTCATCAATGACCCCATCTTTTTGTAGCTGCGCCAAGGCCTTGTTCATTTGCTCGATAAAGTCGACTTTGGCGCTGGACGAATTGGCTGCGCTGTAGCCGATCATGACGTCTTCAGCGGAAATTTCTTGCGCTTGATTTAAACGAAAACCGCTGAACTGCTTGAAATCGTGCTGCCGTTGTTTGTTGAGGAGCAGGTTGAACGAGTAAAACACCGCGAGGCGATCATTGGCGTAGCAATCGATTTCGCCGGCTTGCAGCTTGAGTAGATTGGCCTCGTTACCTTTGCTTTCGCGAGTCTTGAAAGTCTGGCTCTTGACGGCGCTGCTCATGCGTTCGCCGAGGATAAAACCCAGATTAATCCCGATGGTTAGCCCGGTAAAATCGGAGGGAAAGTGCCGCGGGGATTTATTCATCACCTGCTCAGTGCAGAAGAGCGTCACCACTTCGCGATTAAAGGGCACGGAATAGTGGCTGATAAAGGTTCGTTCCTTATGCCGATAAGTGCCCACTAAACCGAGCGATTGGCCGCTTTCGAGGTTGTGTAAGCCGCGCTTCCAGGGTACCGGGTTAAGCACCAGCTCATATTGGGGTGCCAGTAACTTAGCCGCGCGTTTAATCAGTTCGACGTAAATGCCCTTAAATTGGCCGTTTTCCATATAGGAATATGGCGGGTATTCATCGTCGGTCTCCAACACTATTATCTCGCCGGCCTTAGCCGGTGTGGCGAGGCCGCAGAGCAGTAATAGAAGGAACCGCATGCTCATGGGGTGATTCCCTGAGTGAGTAAAGTTAGCGCGGGTTAGTGCGTGCCTGATTGCAGCCTAGCGGCATAATGATTGCGCGCAAATGCCAGCGGATTAGTGGTTAGCGAGCCGCTGGATAATTGAGTCGTTTGGCTTTAGGAGGGTGGCGATGCGCAGTGTGCTGTTAGTTGTTTTGCTGGTTGGCAGCACTCATACGCACGCCGCCAGTGTGGTCGATGTTGGGCGCTTTCAGCTGCCGGAGGGCCCGCCAAGCCCGGTGCCAGCGCCGTGGCAGTTGATTCGTTTCGATCAGCAGGTCGCGGCAACCGAGTTTCAGTTGCGCCACTGGGATGGCGTGGCGGCGCTGGAAGCCACGGCCAACGCCAGCATGGCGCTGCTGGCGCGGTCGTTGACGGTGGACCTGCAGCAAACGCCGATGCTGTGTTGGCGTTGGCGGGTCGATGCGCCCTTGCTGGCGGCGGACATGGCCACGAAGGCCGGCGATGATTACGCCGCCCGGCTGTATCTGGCCTTTAGCCTGCCCAGCCGTGAGTTGAGTTTGGCCACCCGCGCCAAGCTGGCTTTGGCGCGCAGTGTGTATGGTCAGCAGGTGCCAGATGCGGCGCTGAATTATGTTTGGGATAACCGCTACCCAGTCGACACCTTACGGCCCAATGCCTACACCGAGCGGGCGCAGATGTGGGTGTTGCGTAGCGGCGCGGTCGATGCGGGCGGCTGGGTGAATGAACGTCGCGATGTGCTGGCCGATGCCCAGCGGGCGTTTCCCGGCGCGTCGGTACAGGCACAGTTGCTGGCGGTGACTGCCGATACCGATAACACCGGCGAACAGGCCCATGCGGGTTTTGCCGATGTGCATTTCGTTGCGCGCGCGGCGCCCTGCATGTTTGGCCCAGCGCTGCGTTAGGTGCTAGCGCTTGGCACGACGGCTGACGGGCGGTTATCGCAGGGGCGCGCCAAGCGCGGCTTTTCGGTATACTTCGCGACCTTCACCAGCCCCACGCTGGTGTGATCTGTACATGCCAAGCCACGCCTCTGCGTGGCTTGTTAGTTTTTGTCGCGCTACTTGGCGCACCGGATGAGGCAAGATGATGAGTGCATTGGTTGGCGTGATCATGGGTTCCAAGTCAGATTGGAGCACTCTCAGCCATACCGCGCAGATGCTCGACCAGCTCGGCATTGCGTATGAAGTCAAGGTGGTGTCGGCCCATCGCACCCCAGACTTGCTCTTTCAGTACGCTGAAGAAGCCGAAGCCCGTGGCCTGCAGGTGATTATTGCGGGCGCCGGTGGCGCCGCGCATTTGCCCGGCATGTGTGCGGCTAAAACCCACTTGCCAGTGCTCGGCGTGCCGGTGCAGTCGGCAGTGTTGTCGGGCGTCGACTCCTTGCTGTCGATCGTGCAGATGCCGGCCGGTATCCCGGTCGCCACCTTGGCTATCGGCAAAGCCGGCGCGGTCAATGCGGCGCTGTTGGCCGCCAGTATTATTGGTCTGCAACACCCGCAGTTCCATGTGGCGCTGAAGAAGTTCCGCCAAGAGCAGACCGATACCGTGCTGCAGAATTTCGACCCGCGCGAGGCATAAACAGATGAAAATCGGTGTAATCGGTGGCGGCCAACTGGGTCGCATGTTGGCGCTGGCGGGCACGCCGCTGGGGATGAATTTTGCCTTCCTAGATCCGGCCCCAGATGCCTGCGCGCAAGCCTTGGGCGAGCACATTCGTGCCGATTACAGTGATCTCGATCACCTGCGCCAATTGGCCGATGAAGTCGATTTAGTCACCTTCGAGTTTGAAAGCGTGCCGGCCGAGACCGTGGCCTTCCTCTCGCAATTTGTGCCGGTGTATCCGAGCGCCGAAGCGCTGCGCATCGCCCGTGATCGCTGGTTTGAAAAATCCATGTTCAAGGATTTGGGCATTCCTACCCCGGAATTTGCCGATATCCAATCGCAGGCCGATCTAGACGTCGCGGTGGCCACTATCGGCCTGCCAGCCGTGCTGAAAACCCGCACCTTGGGTTACGACGGCAAGGGTCAGAAGGTCTTGCGCAAGCCTGAAGATGTGCCGGGCACTTTTGCCGAACTGGGCAGCGTACCGTGCTTGCTGGAAGGCTTTGTGCCGTTCAACGGCGAAGTATCGCTGATTGCCGTGCGCGGCCGCGATGGCGAAACGCGCTTTTACCCGCTGGTACACAACAGCCACGAGCAGGGCATTTTGCGCTTGTCGATTGCCAGCAGCCATCACCCGCTGCAAAAGCTTGCCGAAGACTACGCCAGCCGTGTGCTCAAGCAGCTCGATTATGTCGGCGTGCTGGCCTTTGAGTTTTTCGAGATCGACGGCGGCCTGAAAGCCAACGAAATCGCCCCGCGCGTGCACAACTCCGGGCACTGGACCATCGAAGGCTCCGAGTGCAGCCAGTTCGAGAACCACTTGCGCGCCGTGGCTGGCCTGCCGCTGGGCTCGACCAAGAAGGTCGGCGAAAGCGCCATGCTGAATTTTATCGGCAGCGTGCCGGCCGTGGATAAAGTCATGGCCATCGACGACTGCCATCTGCATCACTATGGCAAGGCCTTCAAGGTCGGCCGTAAAGTCGGCCATGCCACCTTGCGCAGCGCCGACCGCGCCACCCTCGACCGGCAGATCACCGCGGTCGAATCGCTGATCGAACAGGCGTAAAACCGCCTACGGGTGGATGTAGGGTGGACAACCGCGAAGCGTTGTCCACCGTGAAAATCCGGCTCAATAGGTGGACAAGCTGCGCGTTGTCCACCCTACGCGAGTACCTATGCGCCCCTTACTGCTCCTCGCCCTATTGCTGCTGAGTCCGCTGGCCCACGCCGAATTGGCCGAAACCGACTGGCTCAGCCTACTCACCGCGCACGACCGCAAAGCCTTGGAAAGCATGCCCGAGATCAGCCACGACACGGCCGAGGGCGATGGGATATTTACCAATAAGGGCGGTCTTAAGCAGCAAGACAAAAAGCTGCCGGCGGTGATGTATTCGAGCCAGACGGTGGCGGCGCTACACGGTAAAAATATTCGCATTGGCGGCTATCCGGTGCCGCTGGAGAGCAACGCCAAGGGCAGCAGTACCCTGTTCTTCTTGGTGCCCTACCCCGGCGCGTGCATCCATGTGCCGCCACCGCCGCCCAATCAGATGATTCTGGTGCGCTATCCGCGCGGGATTAAGCTCGACGATATCTATGCGCCGATCTGGGTCAGCGGCACGCTCAAGGTCGAGGAGGTTAGCAATGATATGGCCGACGCCGCCTATGCGCTGGACGCCGCGCAGGTGCGCTTAGTCGAAGAAGCGGATTTGTAGTCGCGGCTGTCACTCGTTGCTGCCGGTGGCGCGAACAGGTCCAGCCACGCCATTACGTCCTTGCAGTCGTGTAGCCGCCGATTTACTCGCTGCAACTCGCGACGCGAACATGCCCGACCACACAATTACGGCCTTGCTGTTTAGCCCGATACAGCGCGTTGTCGGCTTTTAGTAGCAAGCCGGTGCTGGTCTCTGGCAGGCCCGGCAGCCAACTGGCCACGCCCAAACTAATGGTCACCACCGAGGCGCAACTGCTATCTGGGTGCTCGACCTGCATGCCGGCCACCTTCAGGCGCAGCGACTCGGCAAAGGCCAGTGCGGCGTCGTTATCGGTATCCGGCAGAATCACGCAAAATTCTTCGCCGCCATAGCGCGCGAGCAAATCGCCGGCCCGGGTGATGCGCGCCTGCAGGCTTAGCGCCACGCGAATCAAGCACTGATCGCCAGCCAAGTGACCGAAGCGGTCGTTGAACAGTTTGAAGTGATCGATGTCCAGCAAGATCACGCTCAGCGGCCGGTAGGAGCGGGCTGCGCGCCGGACTTCTTCTTCCAGATGATTGTTCATCCGGCGGCGATTGGCCACGCCGGTCAGCTCGTCGGTGAGCGACTGGACGCCGAGTTTTTCCGCTTGGGCTTTGAGCAGGTTCTCGCGACGCATGCTGGTGCTCAGGTCGCTGACGGCAATCAGGCAATGCTGCAGGCCGTCTTGGCGCAGCGGTATCACCTGCAGTGCGTGGACCATCGCTTGTGGCTCATCGCCCAGCTGACTGGCCGGGCTGAACAACGGCAAAGGATGTGGATTCAGCCCCGGCGACAGCACCGCCGGTAGCCCGCTTTGCAGCGCTTGCTGGATGGCTCGCAACAGCCGTGAGCCAGCCAGCTCGGGCAGCAATTCAAGCAGCGGGATGTCCTCGCGCAGGGCTACCGGTGTGCGCAGCGCAGCCTGCAGCCATTGGTTGATAAAACTCACCCGCAGTTCGCTGTCCACCAGCAGCACCCCGGTTTGCAGTTTGCTCAGGGTGGCGCTGAGCAATGCGCAGCTGACATTCATGGGTTAGTGGCCCCGTGTAGGAAGCGCGTAACCGCTTTGTGCAGGTTGAGCAGCGAGGCATTGCCGAGCACGAAGGCCACATAGCCCTCAAGGCTGTGCTGCTCTAGGGCCAGTTGGATTTGCACGAAGAGTACTTGGGCGTGGTCTTTGCTGGCATTTAGCAGTTGCTCGGTGGAGCTGATTTGAAATTGCGGCAGTTCACAGTCAAAACTTTCGCCGAGCATGTCGGCGATGGTCGAGAAGCAGGTGTTGAGGATGATATTGCCGATTTCGCTCATGGCGTCCTGCTCCATCTCGGTCAGCTGATCGAGGGGCATTTCGGCGCCGAGCATCAGCCGCACCACCTCCAAGCTACTGGAGCCTGGGAACATCAATAAGGCCTTGCCGGAGAAGCTGCCACTAAATTGCTGGCTGACGCTGGTGATGCGTAGTTTTTGCTCGGGGTCGAGCAATTCGACAGCCTTTTGCGGTGACAGAATATGCACCAGCGGCACGCTCATGCTCACCACTTCGTGGGTAATTTCGCTGAGCGAGGCGGCCGCGCGGCCGACACTGATGTTAAAAATCTCGCCCAGCGCATCGAGCTCTAACGGGCTCATGTTAAACATGCTCAGAACCCCACAGGGCTAAGGCTTGCCGCGCGACCATGGCGGAAATTGGTTTGGCCAAAAAGTGCACCGCCAGTGCTTCGGCGCGCTCACGGCTGGAGGCCTGCACGTTGGCGCTAAGAAATAGCAGTGTGGCGTTGGGCAGCATGGGGCGCAGCAGCGCGGCCGCCTCGAAACCATCCATCACCGGCATGTTGATGTCGAGAATGATTAGGCTGGGCTGATGTTGCTCGGCCATGCTTACCGCCTCGGCGCCATTACCGGCTTCAAACACCTGCCAACTCGGGTCTTCAGCCGTAATCAGGCTGCGCAACATCATCCGCGAAACGCGGCTGTCATCGACGAGTAAGACTATTTTGCGCATAGGCAGGTAATCCGTAACGGTTAAGGACGTTATGAGCATAGTCGGACGCAAAAAAACGGCGACGTGGCACATTGCTATTGGTCTAGTTTAGCAAGATTGCGGTTTACAGCGGCTCACTCCACAGGGTCACGCCGAGGCTGTGGCTGGCACCGGCGGCCAGTTGCACGCAGTCGTCCCAGACATTGGCAGTTTCGATACACAGCATGCGCTGCCAGGCATCGGCGGCAAAACCGCTAAGGCGCTGGGCTTTGTCGATCCACGGATTCCACAGCACCGCCGAGCGTGAACCATGGCTCTCTAGGCAAACACGCCGCTGCCAAGCGGGATCACGAATGCTCAGACGGCTGGGCAGCTCTTGGTAGATACGGTCGGTCTCGCCAGTGAAACTGAGCGGCCCGCTTTGCTGGCGCGCTTGCCAGTCCTCGAGGGTCTCGATATAGCGGCAGTCGGCCAGCCCTTCGACCTCGACCTGACGAATATCACTGACGGCAAAATAGCTGTGCAGTGCCTGGCTGATGGTCAGCGGCTGGCTGCCACGGTTATGGCTAAGCAGGCTGATGCGCAGGCGTTGATCAAGGCGAATATGCAGCTCTAATTCCAAGGCGGCCGGCCAGTGAGCGGCGCTGGCGGGTGCCGGGCAAGCGAACTCTAGGCTGATGCCCTCGGCATCCGGGGCCAACAGGCGCAGTTGCCAATCGAGGCTGCGTACGCCGCCGTGAAAGGGCGCGCTGCTCGGCTCTGCGAGCAGCGCCTGGACCGCCGGCGGGTTGCGGCTAAGGTCGCCAAACCACGGCCAGCACACCGGCACGCCGCCGCGTACGCTTTGCCCGCGCTGATAAGTGGCCTGTTCGCTGAGCCAGATCAAGGGTGGCTGGCCATCGCGCTGATAGCTTAAAACCTGCGCACCTTGTTGGCTGATGAGTAATTCGGCATCGGCGTGGCGAATGCGCCAGCAAGCCAGCTCGCCAAGTGTGATGGTTTCGATTTGGCTGTTGCTGGCCGGCGGTAATTGCGGGTTCATCACTACACTCCTTGAACAATGGCCGGTATTTGACCGCAGTCTGCGGCAAACACCAAGACCGTGAGTGGTGGCGCTAAGGCCAGCCATGCGCGGCGGAGGATTTATGCCTGACGCAACGACGTTACTGGGCCGCACGCGTCAATCTGCCAACGTCATCGCGCTGGCAAGTTTGCTCGGGGTGCTGGTGCATTTAGTCCTGCGCTATCTGTGGACGCCTGCCGGTGCGTTATGGGGCCAGCCTTGGGCGGTGTGGCCGTTATTGGCATTGCTACTGGGCGGCGGCGTGCCCCTGTTGCTCGACATCCTCAGGCGTCTAATGCGGCGTGAACTGAGCGCCGACCTGCTGGCCGGGATCGCCATTGCCACCGGGGTGTGGCTGCAACAGTACTTAGCCGCCAGTTTGGTGGTGTTGATGCTGGCCAGCGGCCAAGCGTTAGAAGCCTACGCGGTGCGGCGCGCCTCCTTTGCTTTGCAGGCCTTGGCCAAACGTTTGCCGCTGTTGGCGCATTGCCAGCGGGATGGTGCGGTGGTCGATGTGCCGCTGGAGCAGATCGCCGTCGGTGATGAGTTGCTGCTGTTGCCGCACGAAACCTGTCCCGTGGATGGTGTGGTGCTCAGCGGGAGATCAAGCATGGATGAGTCCTACCTGACCGGCGAACCCTATGTGCTGCCCAAGGCGCCGGGTTCGCTGGTGTTGTCGGGAGCGATTAATGGCGAGGGCGCGTTGACCATTCGCGCCGAACAAACGGCGCTGGCTTCGCGTTACGCGAAAATCATGCAGGTGATGCGCGATGCCGAGCAACGCCGTCCGCAGTTGCGCCGTTTGGGCGATCAGTTGGGCGCTTGGTACACGCCCTTGGCGGTGGCCATCGCCCTGCTGGCTTGGGCGTTGAGTGGCGAGGTGCTGCGGTTTCTGGCGGTGTTGGTGGTGGCTACGCCCTGTCCGCTGCTGATCGGCATTCCGGTGACTATCATCAGTTCGGTGTCGCTGGCGGCGCGGCGCGGCATCATCATCAAAGACCCGGCGGTGCTGGAGAAAATCGATACCTGCCGGGTGGCGATTTTTGATAAAACCGGCACCCTCACCTGCGGTCAGCCGAGCCTCACCGAGGTGCTCGCGGCGCCGGGCTTCAGCCGCGAACAGGTGTTGCAGGCGCTGGCCAGTTTGGAACGCTATTCCCGCCATCCCTTGGCGGGGGCGATTTTAGCCGCCGCCCAAGCGCAGGGCCTGGCGTTGTTGGAAGTCAGCGCGGTCAGCGAGCGCCCGGGGCAAGGTTTGCGTGGGCAGATCGACGGCCAAGCGGTGCAAGTCACCAGCCGTAAACAACTGCTCGTGCAGCTGCCCAGCGCCGCCGAGTTGCTGGCGCCGAGCGCCGATGGCTTGGAGTGCATTGTCCTGTTGGATGGGCAGTACGCCGGCACTTGCCGGTTCCACGATGAGCCGCGCGCCGAGGGCAAACCCTTTATCGACCACCTGAGGCCCTTGCATGGTTTTGCCCGACTGTTGCTGGTCTCCGGCGACCGTGAAAGCGAGGTGCGTTATCTGGCCGCCAAGGTGGGTATTGATGAGGTGTACGCCAGCCAAAGTCCGGAGCAAAAACTGGCGCTGATTCGCGCCGAAACCTTGCGGGCCAATACGGTATTTATTGGCGATGGAATTAACGACGCCCCGGCGCTGACCGCCGCGACGGTCGGGATTGCCTTTGGTGAGGCCAGTGACGTGACCGCCGAAGCCGCCGGGGCGGTGATCCTCGACAGTTCGCTGCAGCGGGTCGATGAGCTGCTGCATATCGGCCGGCGCATGCGCCGCATTGCCCTGCAAAGCGCGCTCGGCGGCATGGCCCTAAGCCTGCTCGGCATGGGCTTGGCCGCCGCCGGCTATCTGTCACCGGTGGCCGGCGCCTTAGCGCAGGAGGTGATTGATGTGCTGGCGGTGCTCAATGCCCTACGCGCCGCGTTGCCGCCGCGCTCACTCAGCGACTACTAGGTAACGCGTGCGCGCGCTGCTTAGCGGCGCGGTGGCAGGGGCCGGGTGCGGCCGCTGCCATCGATGGCGACAAACACCAGCACCGCTTCGGTGACCTTGCGCCAGTCGCCGGAGGTCGGGTCGTCGCTCCACACTTCGATCATCAGCTGGATCGAGCTGCGGCCGCTGTCCAGCGCTTGGGTGTAAAACGACAGCTGCGAGCCGACCGCCACCGGAACCAGAAAGGCCATGCGGTCAATCGCCACTGTGGCCACTCGGCCACCGGCAATTTTACTGGCCATGGCGGTGCCGGCGAGGTCCATTTGGGCAACCAACCAGCCGCCGAAAATATCGCCGAAGCCGTTGGTTTCACGCGGTAGCGCGGTGATTTGCAAGGCTAAATCGCCCTGCGGGATGGGATCTTCTTGTTCGAGTTCGAGCATGCCTGGGAGCCTCTGCCCCTGATTTTTTATTAAATGGCACGGATAAGCATGAAAACCAGCGCCAGCAAGCGAGATAGATTGTCTGCTGGGCCAAGTTTCGCCGTGGGCAGTATATAGAGGCGCGCGAGCAGAAACGATGACACTGTGGTTTATTTGCTTCACCGCGCCACAGGCTCGCCAGCCGGCAGACCAACGGCAGCGTCTGTGTCTGTGGCGAGCAATTTGCTATGGTGCGCGCCGGTCCGAATTTGTTGAGTGAGAAGCCTAAATGTCCACTGTGCCTGCCCCTGCCGCCGCGCGGCCGTTGAACCGCAGCGATTACAAAACCCTGTCGTTGTCGGCCTTGGGCGGCGCCTTGGAGTTTTACGACTTCATCATCTTCGTGTTTTTTGCCGCCGTGGTCGGCAAGTTGTTCTTCCCGGCCGACATGCCCGAGTGGCTGCGCCAACTGCAAACCTTCGGCATCTTCGCCGCCGGTTATCTGGCCCGGCCGTTAGGCGGCATAGTGCTGGCGCACTTCGGCGATTTGCTCGGGCGTAAGCGGATGTTCACCCTGAGCATCTTTATGATGGCCGTGCCGACACTGCTGATGGGTTTGCTGCCGACCTACGCGCAAATTGGCCTGTGGGCACCGCTGTGCCTGTTGCTGTTGCGCATCGTGCAAGGCGCGGCGATTGGCGGTGAAGTGCCCGGCGCTTGGGTGTTTGTCGCCGAGCACGTGCCGGCGCGGCACGTCGGCTTTGCTTGCGGCACCCTGACCAGCGGCTTGACCATTGGTATCTTGCTCGGCTCGTTAGTCGCCACCCTGATTAACCGGCTGTTCAGCCCTCAAGAGCTGCTGGATTTCGCCTGGCGTTTGCCGTTTTTACTCGGTGGCGTATTTGGTTTGCTGGCGGTGTATTTGCGTCGTTGGCTGGCCGAAACCCCGGTGTTTGCCGAGTTGCAACAACAGCGTGCCTTGGCCGATGAAGTGCCGCTAAAAGCCGTACTGCGTGACCATCGCCCGGCCATAGTGCTGTCGATGTTGCTGACCTGGGTGCTGTCGGCGGCCATAGTGGTGCTGATTCTAATGACCCCCAGTGTGCTGCAAACCGCCTTCGGCTTTGCCCCGGCGCAAACCCTACAGGCCAACAGCTTGGCAATTATCTGCCTGAGTGTTGGTTGCATTGTTGCCGGCCTGCTGGCCGACCGTTTCGGCGCTGGGCGGGTGCTGATGTTCGGCAGCCTGTTGCTGGCCAGTGCGGCTTGGGTCTTTTACAGCAACATGGCCGCGCGCCCAGATTTACTCCTGCCGCTGTATGCCCTGACCGGCTTGGCGGTGGGCATGATCGGTGCCATTCCACGGGTGCTGGTTAACGCCTTCCCGGCGGCGGTGCGCTTTAGCGGGTTGTCGTTTTCGTACAATTTGGCCTACGCGATCTTTGGTGGTTTAACCCCGATGACGGTGGCGTTTTTGCTTAAGTACAGCGCCTTGGGCCCGGCCTATTACGTGGTCGCGCTGTGCACTTTGGGGTTGGCGATTGGCCTGTATCTGCGCCGCGCTGAACGGGTCGGGCGAGCAAACGCGTAGGTCGGGTTAGCCGTAGGCGTAACCCGACAGTGGCGGGTGCGTTGACGCGAACAGATGTCGGGTTACGCTGCGCTAACCCGACCTAGGGTTCTGGTTGCTGCGCTTGGGCGCCGGGTCATTAAGCCGAGCGTTGTTGGTGCCAAATCAGCAGCCGATCACTGCCGCCTTCGGCAATCGTGGGCACCTGCCCATCGCGTAGTTTGCTGTTGCGCTTGGCCTGCTCAAGGGTACGTTCGCTGCCATTTTCTGCCAGTTGTGATTGCTGCTTTTCATAGAGTTTACGGCTGCGCTCAAGGGTGCGCTCACTGCCGTTCTCGGCGAGTTTTTGCGCCCGCTCGGCGCGTAATTTATTGGTGCGTTCTTGGATTCGCTCGCTGCCGTTTTCCGCCAACTGCGCTGGCTGGTAGCGCGCTGTAACGGGTTCGGCTTGGGCTTGAATAGCCGTCAGGCTGAGGATGGCGAACAGGCTGAGGGTGCGTAATTGATTAGTGCGTTGCATGTTTAACTTCCTTCAATGGTTGCCGTTTCCGGCGTTGAAGCAAGTCTCGCAGTAGTCGTTCAACGAAAAAAATCAGCCGTGGTGATTCCAATCATTGCGGCTATCGATAGCTGTTTGCTCAAGGACAAAGTCCCAGACAGCACAAAGCCGCGGCAACCTGACGGCGGCAACGGCTTTGCGGGTGCAACGTACATAGGCGGTGGGCTGAAGCCCACCCTACCAATTAGCTCCTGCGCATTGACCTTACACGCGCGCGCCGCGCACGCCTTCTGCCAGTTCACGGCACAGGCCGAGTACGCCATCAATCGCTTGCTGCGGCGAGGCGGCGTTGGCGATTTGGTCGATCAGTGCCGAACCCACCACCACGCCGTCGGCTAAACGGGCGATAGTCGCCGCGTGCTCCGGGGTGCGGATGCCAAAGCCAATGCTGATCGGCAAGTCGGTGTGCCGACGCAAACGCGCCACCGCTTGCTCAACGTGCTCAAGGGTCGCCGCGCCGGCACCGGTCACGCCGGCCACCGAGACGTAATAGACGAAACCCGAGCTGCCGTTGAGTACGGTCGGCAGGCGCGCGTCGTCGGTGGTTGGGGTGGTCAGGCGGATAAAGTCCAGACCGGCGGCTTGGGCTGGATCGCAGAGGTCTTCGTTATGCTCGGGCGGCAGGTCGACCACGATCAAGCCATCCACGCCGGCGTCCTTGGCGTCCTCGATAAAACGTGGCACGCCGTAGTGGTGGATCGGGTTGAAATAGCCCATCAGCACCAGCGGCGTGTCTTGGTTGCCTTGGCGAAATTCAGCGACCATTTGCAGGGTCTTGGCCAAAGTTTGCTTGGCTCCGAGGGCGCGAATATTCGCCAGCTGAATCGCCGGGCCGTCGGCCATCGGGTCGGTGAACGGCATGCCCAGTTCGATCACATCGGCGCCGGCCGCCGGCAAACCTTTGAGGATGCTCAGCGAGGTGGCGTAGTCCGGGTCGGCACTGGTGATAAAGGTCACTAGGGCGGCGCGGTTCTGTTGTTTCAGCTCGGCGAAGCGGCTCTGTAGGCGGCTCATGCGTGTTGCTCCTGCTCGGCTTGTTCCATGTAGTGCATAACGGTTTGCATGTCTTTGTCGCCGCGTCCGGACAGGTTGATCACCATCAGGTGATCCTTGGGCAGGTTCGGTGCGCGCTTGAATACTTCGGCCAGCGCGTGAGCGCTTTCCAAGGCCGGGATGATGCCTTCTAGGCGACAGCACTTGTGGAAGGCTTCCAGGGCTTCGTCGTCCTTGATCGAGCAGTACTCGACGCGGCCGATTTCATACAACCAGGCGTGTTCTGGGCCGATGCCGGGGTAGTCCAGGCCGGCGGAAATCGAGTGAGCGTCGATGATTTGCCCGTCGTCGTCCTGCAGCAAGAAGGTCCGGTTGCCGTGCAATACGCCCGGTACGCCGCCGTTCAGGCTGGCGGCGTGCTTGCCGGTGGCAATGCCGTGACCGGCCGCTTCGACGCCGATCATCTGCACGCTGGCGTCATCTAGGAACGGGTGAAACAGGCCCATGGCATTCGAGCCGCCGCCGATGCAGGCGACCAGACTGTCGGGCAGCCGGCCTTCTTTCTCGAACATTTGTTCGCGGGTTTCTTTACCGATAATCGCTTGGAAATCGCGAACCATGGCTGGGTATGGGTGCGGACCGGCCACGGTGCCGATCATGTAAAAGGTGTTGTCGACGTTGGTTACCCAATCGCGCAACGCTTCGTTCATGGCATCTTTCAGGGTGCCGGTGCCGGCCACTACGGGGATTACGGTGGCACCGAGCAGCTTCATGCGAAACACGTTGGCCTGCTGACGGTCGATGTCAGTGGTGCCCATGAAGATTACGCATTCCAAGCCGAAGCGCGCCGCTACCGTGGCGGTGGCCACGCCGTGCATGCCGGCACCGGTCTCGGCGATGATGCGCTTTTTGCCCATGCGCCGGGCCAGCAAGACTTGGCCGATGCAGTTGTTAATCTTGTGCGCGCCGGTGTGATTGAGCTCTTCGCGCTTGAAATAGATCTTCGCGCCGCCGCAATGCTCGGTCAGCCGTTCGGCGAAATACAGCGGATTGGGCCGGCCGATGTAATCGCGCTGAAAGTAGGCCAGTTCTTCGATAAAGGCTGGGTCGAGCTTGGCCGCTTCGTATTCACGGGCTAGATCGTGGATCAGCGGCATCAGGGTTTCAGCGACGTATTGGCCGCCGAAGTGGCCGAACAGACCTTTGCCGTCTGGGCCATTGCGTAAAGAAGTCATCAGCATGCTCCGAGGTTTAAGTGGCTATGGGCTAATTGTACCGCTGGCTGGCTGACTGAAAAGCGATTAGATTGCAGCAACACGTCAGGAAAACTCACAGATACCATGAGCCGCGAACTGCCCCCACTGAATGCCCTACGCGCCTTCGAGGTTGCCGCCCGCCTGCAAAGCATCAGCTTGGCAGCCGATGAATTGCACGTCACGCATGGTGCGGTGAGCCGGCAGATACGTGCGCTGGAGACACAGCTTGGGCTGGTCTTATTCGCTAAAGACGGGCGCGGGGTCAAACTCACCGCCGCCGGTATAAGGCTGCGCGACGGCACCATCGAGGCCTTCGAGCGGCTGCGTGATCTGTGCGCCGAGCTTAAACAGCAGGGCAGTGATGCGCCCTTTGTGCTCGGTTGTCCCGGCAGCTTGCTGGCGCGCTGGTTTATCCCGCGTCTTGATCGACTCAACCGCGAGCTGCCGCACTTGCGCCTGCAACTGTCCAGTAGCGAGGGCGACCTCGACCCGCGCCGCCCCGGCTTGGATGCCAGCCTGCTATTTGCCGAGCCGCCGTGGCCGGCGGATATGCAGGTGTACGAGCTGGCCATCGAGGCCATAGGCCCGGTGCTTAGCCCGCGTTATGCAGGCGCGGCGGCGCTGCTTGGCAGTGCGCCGCAGACCTTGCTGGGTGAAGCACTGCTACACACCAGCTCGCGTCCGCAAGCCTGGCCGACCTGGGCCGCACAACAGGGCTTGGCTGTCGCCGAGCTGAAGCTGGGGCAAGGCTTCGAACACCTGTATTACCTGCTGGAAGCGGCGGTGGCCGGCCTCGGCGTGGCCATCGCGCCGCAGCAGCTAGTCGCGGCGGATCTGGCCGCCGGGCGCTTGATCGCGCCCTGGGGCTTTGTTGAAACCGCCGCACGTTTGGTGCTCTGGGTACCGGCACGGGCGCTCGACCCACGCGCCGCGCAACTGGCGCAGTGGCTGCGCGGCGAACACCAATAGCCGTGATACGACGCTTGGCCGCTGCGGTTGGCGACGCTCAAGCGTGCCCAGCGCTTGGCCGTTGGGCTGTCTGCCTTGCTGCTTGGGGCATGCTTGACTAGCGTTGTAGTACACCCCCAGCAGAGGACAACGGCATGCCTACCCATCACAGTTATAAGAAAATCGAGTTGGTCGGTTCTTCCCCCGTGAGCATCGAGGATGCGATCAATAATGCCTTGGCCGAGTGCGCCAAATCCGTGCGCAATATGGACTGGTTTGAAGTCACGGAAACCCGTGGGCATATCGCTAACGGCAAGGTCGGCCATTATCAGGTGACGCTCAAAGTGGGCTTCCGGCTTGCCGATAGTTAGCCCGGCCGGCGGCTGCCGAGAGGTTGGCTAAAAACCGCCGCAGCGCAACTCTTTAGCGCGCGCCAGTACCTGCTGTTGCGGGTCATACAGGCGCACCCAGCCGCGGTAGCCCTGTTGGCCGCCCTTGAGGCGATACGACTGGCCGGCGGCAAAGTGCGCATAGCTGAGAGCAAACAGGCAGCTGCGGGTTTGTGGCTCGCGCAAGCCATTCGCACCGCCGCCCGGTAATTCAAACTGCAAGCGTACTTGCAGGGTATGGGGGCCGGGGCTGAGCTGAAAATAGCGGCCGTCCTTTACTGCTAGGCCATTTAGGCGGGTGGCCATTAGCGAGACGCCGGGCGCGCCTTGCACTGTGACCCAGGCTTGCTGCGGATCGGCGCTGGGTAAAGGCCCCGCGCAGGCGCTGAGCAGTAACAGGCTAGGCAGTAGCAGAATTGGTCGCATGGCTGCTCCGTGATTGCGGCTTGAGTCTACCGCCGCTCCGGCCGCTAGGTTAGCCTGCCGGCTATGAACCCAATCAGCCGCTTAGCGCGTATTACCTTTAGTCTGTTACTGGCGCTGTTGCTGGGCGGTTGTTCGACGGTTAATTACTACCAGCAATTGGCGGTCGGTCAATATGAATTGCTGCAGGCGCGCCAGCCGGTCAGCCAACTGCTGGCCGACCCAGCTACTCCGGCGCCCTTGCAGCAGCGTTTGGCCTTGGCGCAAACCGCGCGCACCTTTGCCAGTGAGCACTTGCTGCTACCCGACAACCCAAGTTATCGCTCGTATGCCGATATTCAACGGCCCTATGTGGTGTGGAACCTGTTCGCCACGGATGAGCTGTCGCTGGCCGCGCAGTTGTCGTGCTTTCCGATTGCCGGTTGCGTGGCCTATCGCGGTTATTACCACGAGGCCGACGCCAAAGCGGCCGCCGTGCTACTGCAACAACAAGGCTTAGACACTTATGTGGCCGGGGTTGGGGCGTACTCGACCTTGGGTTGGTTCGACGATCCGCTGCTCAGCAGCATGCTGCATTGGAATGACCAGCGCTTAGCGTCGCTGATCTTCCATGAACTGGCGCACCAACGGCTGTATGTCCAAGATGACACGCGCTTTAACGAGTCGTTTGCCAGTTTTGTCGAGCAGCAAGGCTTGCGCCAGTGGTTGGCCAGTCGCGGCGAGGCCGAGCTTGATGTGGTGGGGCGTCAGCAGCGCGAGCAATTTATCGCCCTGCTGCTGGCCAGTCGTGAGCGCTTAACCACCTTGTATGCCAGTGACTTACCCACGGCCGCCTTGCGTGCCGGCAAACAGGCAGAATTTGCCCGTCTGCGCGCCGATTACCAGCAATTGCGCGAACGCCAATGGGCCGGCGATGGCCGCTACGATGGCTGGATTAATGCGCCGCTAAACAACGCCAAGTTGCTGCCGTTTGGCTTGTATGAGCAATGGCTGCCGGCGTTTGCCGCGCTGTTTAAACAATGTACCGCTGACTGGTCGTGCTTCTATCAGCGCGCCGAGCAATTGGCGGCACTGCCGCCGGCCGAGCGCAATGTCGCGTTATTGGCCCTGCAAGGCGAGCCGTAAGAGGCTCTAGCGCTCGAGGGTTTGCGCCACGCCGCTAAGGAGCATTTGAAACAGTTGGTCTTGCTCGGCGGCGCTTTTGAATAAGGCATGAATGCGGTCGCCCGACTCGGTCAGCAGGTTAACCAGTACGTCCTCCTCGGGGCCGGTCAAGCTCAGGTTAGAAAAGCCAAACTGCAAGTTGTCGAGCATGCCTTGCAGCTCCTCGGTGCTGTTGCGGGTGACCTCCAGCTTGGCGTGCTCCATTTCGGCGATCATCTGTTGCAATACCGCCGCCGTGGCCTGAATCCGTATCGCCCGTTCATTGGCACTGCGCTCGGTGATCATGGCCATACAGCGGGCATCTAGGCCGTTGCCTAGATAACAAATATGGTCTTTGAGGATGCCGTAGCGCAGCGGGTCGTCGAGCGGCATATTGCGGATCAGCAGGCCAAAGTTGGGGTAATTCAAAATGGTCCGTGCGCCGAAATCGGAGATTCGCCCAAGATGACGGGAGTTTTCGATCACCTCCTGCTCAATCGGCCGCTTGATGCCGTCGTCGCAAAAGTACTCTAGGCCGCGATCGTGAAAGATCCCTAAGCTGCCGTTAAGGCCCAGCTCATTGAGCATTTTCAGGGTCAGTTCAGCCACGTCGGCGAATGTTTGGCTGCTAAAACTGGCCTCCATAAATTGCAGGATGCGGCCCAGTTCGGCATTCATGCTCATCGACTGAAAGGCGATGGTGGATGAGGAAGACAGTTGTTGACGCATATTAATGCTGTCGTGCAATTGCACCTTGGCTCGTTTCAGCCGTGCGGCGAGCGCCTCCGGGGTAATTGGCAAATGCACATAGTCGTCGGCACCGGCCGAGAAGGCGCGCATGCAGTCGGGCTCGGCGCCGTTATCAACCATAAAAAATACTGGCGGCCGGCGCTGCTCTTCGCGGTTGGGCAGGTCGGCTAACTGTTGCAGGTAATCCGGGCAACTTTCATCGACCAAAATAAGTTCGCAGTCATCCGTTAGCGTCTCGCAAAAAGCGATGCCTTCAGGCACCAAACTGTCGCGCCAGGACGCTTGTTGCTCGGCAGCGGCGATCAGGTAGATAGGCAGTGGGGGTGCTTCAACAGGGGTGCTGTCGCAACTTATATCGTCACCCCAGAGGTCGATACCTGACATGTTAACTTCCTTCGCGCAGCGCCATATTGGAGAGGGAGGGCGGCGGAGCGGTGCGCGCTTGCGACGATTGCCGGATCGTCGTTTTGCAAGCGTAGTTGAAGTTTGCTGCTTGCCCAGTCAACTACTGACGAGAGTTTTACCTCGTCAAACGCCTATCCGGCCGTGCTTGATGGCTAGGCACGCGGTAATTGCAGGCATCTGGGTTAGAGTGTCGGCACTGCCACCCACCTTGGAGTTTCCATGCACCTACGCCTTAGCGCCCTAGCCCTTATGTTGTGCAGCACCTCGTTGCTGGCCGCACCGAAAGATTGCGAGCAATTAAAGCAGGAGATCGAAATCAAAATCCAAGCCGCCGGGGTCAGCAGTTACACCTTGGAAATAGTCAGCAACGCCGAAGCCACTGACCCGAGCATGGTGGTGGGCAGTTGCGCGTTTGGCAGCCAGAAAATCGTCTACCAGAAGAACGATTAAGACCTACTCATAACCCTCGGCCAGATGCTGGTCTTTGAGTTTTACGTAGTTCGCCGCGCTGTAACAAAAGTACGCCTGCTCTTGCTCGGTTAGCGGCCGCACCGGCTGCGCAGGCCGGCCCATATACAGGTGCCCGCTGCGTAGGCGTTTGCCCGGTGGCACTAAGCTGCCGGCGCCGAGCACCACGTCATCCTCAATCACCGCGCCGTCCATGACGATACAGGCCATGCCGATAAGTACCCGATTGCCAACCGTGCAGCCGTGCAGCAGGGCTTGATGGCCAATGGTCACGTCGTCGCCGATCATCAGCGCAAAGCCCTCGGGGTTGAACGGCCCAGCATGGGTGATGTGCAACACGCAGGCGTCTTGCACGCTGGTGCGCGCGCCGATGCGGATGCTGTGCATGTCGCCGCGAATCACCGCCTGCGGCCACACCGAGCTGTCCTCGCCGAGGCTCACATCGCCCAGCACCACGGCGCTGGGGTCGACAAATACCCGCGCGCCCAACTGTGGGCACATACCTTGATACGCTCGAATACTCACTGTTGCGCCCTCTTAAGCTGCGGTTTGCGCTGATTGTAATTTAAGATGGTGGCCATACAGGTGCGCAAACTGCCCGCGCCCAGCCCAGAATAATCAGCCTACAGGTGTTTGCCGTGACTGTTAGCAATCCGCTTCTGCAAGATTTTGACCTGCCGCCCTACGCCAGTATCCGCCCTGAGCATGTGGAGCCGGCCATTGATGTGATCCTCGCGGACAGCCGCGCGGCCATGAGTGCGCTGCTGGCCAAGCAGTCGGGTACGCCAACCTGGAGCGGCTTGGTGCTGGCACTGGATGAGCTGGGTGCACGCTTGGGCCGGGCCTGGAGCCCAGTCAGCCACCTCAATGCGGTATGTAACAACGCCGAACTGCGTGCGGCCTATGAGGCCTGCCTGCCGAAGCTGTCGCAATACTGGACCGAAATCGGCCAGAACAAGCCGTTGTTCGAGGCCTATCAGGCGCTGGCCAACAGCCCGGCGGCCGCCGAATTCGAGCCGGCGCAAAGCACCATCCTGAGTCATGCGTTGCGTGATTTCCGCCTGTCTGGCATCGACTTGCCCGCCGCCGAGCAGCAACGCTACGGCGCCATTCAGATGAAGCTGTCGGAGCTGACCAGCAAGTTTTCTAATCAATTGCTGGATGCCACTCAGGCTTGGAGCAAACACATCAGCGAGGAGGCGGCGCTGGCTGGCCTGACCGACTCGGCCAAGGCGCAAATGCAGCAAGCAGCGCAGGCCAAAGAGCTGGATGGCTGGTTGATTAGCTTGGAGTTCCCCAGCTACTACGCGGTGATGACTTACGCCGACGACCGCGCCCTGCGCGAAGAGCTGTATGCCGCTTATTGCACCCGCGCCTCTGAGCAGGGCCCGAATTCCGGCCAGTACGATAATGGCCCGCTGATGGTGGAAATTCTCGACCTGCGCCAAGAGCTGGCGCAGTTGCTTGGCTTTAACGATTACGCCGAGTTGTCGCTGGCCAGCAAAATGGCCGACAGCAATGCCCAAGTATTGAGCTTCTTGCGCGACCTTGGGGTGCGCGGCAAGCCGTTCGCGGTGCGCGATTTGGCCGAGCTAAAAGCCTTTGCCTTGGAGTTGGGTTGCAGCGAACTGCAAAGCTGGGATGCCGGTTACTACGCCGAAAAAATGCGCCAGCAGCGCTACAGCCTGTCGCAGGAAGAAGTGCGCGCCTGGTTCCCGATCGACAAAGTGCTGACCGGCCTGTTCGGCATCGTCCAGCAGTTGTACGGCATCGAGATTCAAGAGCTGTCCGGTTTCGACACTTGGCACCCGGACGTGCGCCTGTTTCAAATTAGCGAGCAAGGCCGGCCGGTTGGGCGGTTCTTCTTCGACCTGTATGCGCGCGCCAACAAGCGCGGTGGCGCCTGGATGGATGGCGCCCGCGATCAACGCCGCGCCGCCAACGGCGAGCTGATCAGCCCGGTGGCCAATCTGGTGTGTAACTTCACTCCGGCAGTCAACGGTCAACCAGCACTGCTGACCCACGATGAGGTCACCACCCTGTTCCACGAATTCGGCCATGGTTTGCATCACCTGCTGACCCGCGTCGAGCAGGCCGGCGCCTCGGGCATCAACGGCGTGGCCTGGGATGCGGTCGAGCTGCCGAGCCAGTTTATGGAAAACTGGTGCTGGGAGCCGCAAGGCCTGGCGCTGATCTCCGGGCACTTCGAAACTGGCGAAGCACTGCCGCAAGACCTGCTGGATAAGATGCTGGCGGCGAAGAACTTCCAGTCCGGCATGCAAATGGTCCGGCAGGTCGAGCTGTCGTTGTTTGACTTCGAACTGCACGCCAGCCACGGCGACGGCCGCAGCGTGCTGGAGGTGCTGGAAGCGATTCGGGCCGAGGTCTCGGTCATGCGCCCACCGGCCTACAACCGCTTCGCCAACAGCTTCGCGCACATCTTTGCCGGCGGTTACGCGGCCGGTTACTACAGCTACAAATGGGCGGAAGTGCTGTCGGCCGATGCCTTCTCCAAGTTCGAGGAAGACGGCGTGCTCAATCCCGAAACTGGCCGGGCTTTTCGCGAGGCGATTCTGGCCAAAGGCGGTTCGCAAGAGCCGATGGAGCTGTTCGTGGCCTTCCGTGGTCGTGAACCGAGCATTGATGCGCTGCTGCGCCATTGCGGCCTGAGCGAGGCGGCAGCATGAGCGAGGCTAGCAACGACAAGCCGGTGACCATTGGCAAGAAGCGCTTTATCGCCGGCGCCGTGTGCCCGGCTTGCAGCGAGCAGGACAAGGTGCAGATGTGGGACGTCGACGGTGTGCCCAATCGTGAGTGCGTGGCCTGTGGCTACGCCGACACCCTCAACGAGCACGGCCAGTCGGTACCCAAAGAGCTCGGCACCCGGGTCAATGTCAGTGACGTGAAGAAACCGGCCGATCCTAAGGTGCAGGCAGTGCAGTTCTTCCCCAATCCCAAGCTGAAAAAACCGCAGTAACCAGCCGCGTACCCGTCACTCTGCAAACGGCAGGGCAAGCGTAAGCCGTGCGGTGGTAGGGTGATTCGCAGGACGGGTGGACGTAGGGTGGACTCAGTAGCGCAGCGAACAGTCCGCCGGTGCATCACATATTGTTGCCACAAACAAAAAGACCAGCCTCGGCTGGTCTTTTGCGTTGCAGGGTTAGCCTTATGGCTGGCAATTAGTGATTTTGGTGCCGACGCCGGTGTCGGTAAAAATCTCCAGCAGCACTGCATTGGGTACTCGACCATCGATGATGTGCGCGCTATTCACCCCGCCTTGGACTGCTTCTAGGGCGCAGCGAATTTTTGGCAGCATGCCACCGTAGATGGTGCCGTCAGCAATCAAAGCGTCTACTTGTTCGGTACTTAGGCCGGTGAGTACCTCGCCCTGTTTGTTCATCAGGCCGGCGATATTAGTCAGTAGCATTAGCTTCTCGGCTTTGAGGGCTTCGGCCACCTTGCCGGCAACTAGGTCGGCGTTGATATTATACGACTCACCGTTTTCGCCGACGCCAATGGGTGCTATGACCGGAATAAAGTTACCGGACACCAGCATATTGATTAGTTCAACATTCACGCCAGTCACTTCGCCGACTTGGCCAATATCGATAATTTCCGGCTGGGTCATTTCCGGGGTTTGCCGGGTCACGGTGAGTTTCTTGGCGCGGATCAGGCGTGCATCTTTGCCGGTCAGGCCGATGGCGCTGCCGCCGTGATGGTTAATCAGGTTGACGATGTCTTTGTTGACCTGGCCGCCGAGGACCATCTCCACCACGTCCATGGTCTGCGCATCGGTGACGCGCATGCCGTCGATAAAGTGGCTCTCGATGCTCAGGCGTTTGAGTAAATCGCCAATTTGCGGACCGCCGCCGTGCACCACCACCGGGTTAATGCCGACCGCTTTCATCAGCACTATGTCGCGGGCGAAGCCGGTTTTTAGCTCGTCGCTTTCCATGGCGTTGCCGCCGTATTTGATCACCAAGGTTTTGCCGACAAAGCGGCGAATGTACGGCAGGGCTTCGGACAGAACCTGGGCAACTTGGGTAGCGGCGTCACGGCTGAGGGTCATGCAGTTTTCCTATGTTGTAAATCAGTAAAAATCCAAGCGGCAGCGCTCAATTAAAAGGGTAATTTGACCTGCGGGGCGACGCTGTAAAGCTGGCTGCGGAACACCTCTTGAATGCGCTTGAGTTCCTCGTCGGTCTCGGCCTCGAAGCGCAATACCAGTACCGGGGTGGTGTTGGAGGCGCGCACCAAACCCCAGCCCTTGGGGTAGTCGGCGCGCACGCCGTCCAGAGTGGTGAGGTTGGCTTCGCCCCACTGGGCGTTGCGTTGCAGCGCCTCGATGATGCTGAACTTGCTCTCGTCGGTCACCTCGATATTGATTTCCGGGGTGCAGATGTCATTCGGGAAGGCCGAGAACACATGTTCGGCGTCGCGTTTGTCTTGGCTGAGGATTTCCAGTAGGCGCGCGGCCGCGTAGATGCCGTCATCGAAGCCGAACCAGCGCTCTTTGAAGAAGATATGCCCGCTCATTTCGCCGGCCAGCAAGGCGCCGGTTTCTTTCATTTTTTTCTTGATCAGCGAGTGGCCGGTTTTCCACATCACCGGCCGGCCGCCATAGCCGCTGATTAGCGGGGTCAGGCGGCGGGTACACTTGACGTCGAAGATGATGTCGGCGCCGGGATTGCGTGACACCACGTCCTTGGCGAACAGCATCAGCAGGCGGTCGGGATAGACGATGGTGCCGGTGTTGGTGACCACACCAACGCGGTCGCCATCGCCGTCGAAGGCCAGGCCGAGATCGGCGTTCTCGGATTTTACTTTGGCGATCAAATCGACCAAGTTTTCTGGTTTGCCGGGATCGGGATGGTGATTGGGGAAGTTGCCATCGACCTCGCAGTACAGCGGAATCACCGTGCAGCCGAGTGCTTCGATCAGCTGTGGGGCAATCACCCCAGCCACGCCGTTGCCGCAATCGACCACCACGCGCATCGGTTTGGCCATGGCAATGTCGTCACGGATTTGCTTGAAGTAGCTATCAAGCACGTCGACTTGTTCGCAGTTACCCACGCCGCTGGCTAGGTCGTTAGCTTCGATGCGCAGGCGCAGGGCCTGAATTTGCTCGTTAGCCAAGGTATCGCCGGCGATGACGATCTTGAAGCCGTTGTAATCCGGCGGGTTGTGGCTGCCGGTGAGCATCACTCCGGACTTGCCGGCGAGAATATTGGCGGCGTAATACAGCACGGGGGTCGGCACCATGCCGACATCGCTGACCTGACAACCGCAATCGAGCAAGCCTTGAATCAGCTGTTCGACCAGCAGCGGGCCGGACAGTCGGCCGTCACGGCCCACCGATACATTGGGCTCGCCTTGGGCCAGACTCTCGGAGCCAATTGCGCGACCAATCCAATAGGCCGCTTGCGGGGTCAGGCCGGCGCCGACTACGCCGCGAATGTCATAGGCGCGAAAGATGTTGCGATCCAGTGCCGGTGGGGTGTTGCTGTTGTGATTCATAGTAGTGCTTTGCTCCAGACCGAGTAGATCAAGGTCTTCGTCGAGAATGTCGATATCGAGAATGTCGGTGTCTTGGAACAGTGGATCGCTTAGTTCCTCGTCGCCAGCAACGGTCATGGTCGGCTGCGGCTCTGAACGGACCGCAAGCGTGCTCTCGGCGCTGGCTGGCGCCTCGCGTTTACGCTGCGACATGCGCGCCAGCAGCTTGGCCAGCGCATCGAGCAACGGCAGGCTGAGGCTAAAGGCTTTAACGGATTTACCCGCGGCCAACTCGTTAACCAGCTGGGTGAGTTGCCCCACGTCGGCACGCAGGCGGTGGTTTAGCTCGGTGTGAGTGAGGTACAGCCCGAGCAGGGCGCCAGCAAAAGCCAGCAGGGCGGCGACCAACAGCAGCTGAATGGGGAAGATTGACTGGGTCAGAGCGGTGCCGGGGGTGAAGCTGAGCTTCCAATTCGGATTGCCGCTGTTCAAGCTTTGTGCACTGGCCTCAGCCGCTTGGCCGCGCTGTTCGAGCAGTTGCGCCGGGGCGTTGCCAAATTGCTGCGACAGTTGCAATTGGCCGATGCCGGCTTCCAGTGTCGGTAACGCGCCGAGCAGACGTTGCAGATCTACCACCAACAGCAAGGTACCTTCCGGCGGGCTGTCAGCATTCAGGCGCAGTGGCGCTGCGCTGTAGACCAGCCAGCGTTGGCCAATTTTGTAAGCTTCCGGTGCGGGGGTTTGCCCGCTTTCGGCACGGCGCAGCATATCCAGCGCGGCGAAGTTCATCGGTGCGGCGCGATTGCTGTCCTGTACGGCCTGGCCACGGGCATTTAGCTGTGCATCGACCACGCCCTCCCAATAGCCAAGGCTGCGCTCTGCCGCGCTGACGTCATCTTTGCCGCTTTGCAGGGCAAAAATCAGCTGCGGATTGCGGGCGGCGGCGGCGGTGTCCGCGCTCAGTTGCTTTACTGCCTGCTGCAAGGCCGCGGCCTGGCTGTCGCCCCACGCGCGGCTAAGTTCGGCTTGTTGTTGGGTCTGGGCGGTGTAAAACAGCGCATACCAGAGCATCACGGCGGCAGCCAACAAGCCTAGAGTTGCGGCAATGGCGCCTGGCAGCAGGGCTTTTAGGTCGGCGACGGCGCGTTGCTTTTTACCTGTGCTGGGTAATTGCGCGGGGCTGCTAGCCTCGGCGGTGTCCTTGGCGCTGCGCTTGAACAGTTTCACAGAGCGTCTCCCTGGATCTTCATGCTGACTATTTATGCTCGAAATAATAGCGGTTAGTTGCTGCCTGAGTGACCAAACCCGCCGGCGCCGCGCTGGCTCTGGTCGAATTCGCTGACCAGTTCAAAGTGCGCTTGCACCACCGGTACCAAAATCAGCTGGGCAATGCGCTCGCCAACGCTGATGTTGAAGGCGCTGCTGCCACGATTCCAGCATGACACCAGCAACTCGCCTTGATAATCCGAGTCGATTAAGCCAACCAAGTTGCCCAGCACTATGCCGTGCTTATGACCCAGTCCGGAGCGCGGCAGAATGAGCGCGGCCAGACCTGGGTCAGCGATGTAAATCGACAAGCCGGTGGGGATCAATACCGTTTGGCCAGGCTCCAGCAGTAGGTCTTGCGCCAGCATGGCGCGCAGGTCGAGGCCGGCTGAGCCGGGGGTGGCATATTGCGGCAGAGGAAATTCGTTACCAATGCGCGGGTCAAGAATTTTGGCTTGCAGTGAGTGCATAAGGGGGCTCAGTTCGGTGTGGTGGCGGCGGGCAGGCGCTCGGCTATAAACGCCACTAGCTGGCGGGCGATTTTACCTTTGCTGGTTTGCGCGAAGCGAGTCTCCAGCAGTTGGCGGTCGATTACGCTGCAGGCGTTCTCTTCGCTGTTGAAGCCGATGTTTGGATTGGCGACATCGTTGGCGACGATCAGGTCGAGGTTTTTGTCTTGCAGTTTGCGTGCGGCGTAATCGAGCAGGTGCTCGGTTTCGGCGGCAAAACCGACGCTAAAAGGCCGATCGGCACGCCCGGCCAAGGTGGCCAGAATGTCCGGATTACGCACCAGTTGCAGCAGCAAACCGTCGCCGCTGTTGGGGTCTTTTTTCATCTTCTGGTTGGCGACCACTTCGGGGCGGTAGTCGGCGACGGCGGCGGCGGCGATTAACAGGTCGCAGGGCATCGCCGCTTCGCAGGCGGCGAGCATGTCGCGGGCGCTGGTGATGTTGACTCGTTTGACTCGATCCGGCGTCGGCAGGTGCACCGGGCCGCAGATTAAAATCACTTCGGCGCCCGCCTCTGCCGCCGCTTCGGCCAAGGCAAAGCCCATTTTGCCGGAGCTGTGGTTGGTGATGTAGCGCACCGGGTCGATGTTCTCTTGGGTCGGGCCGGCGGTAATCAGCACGCGCCGGCCGGTCAGGCTACGGCGCTCAAAGCAACTGGCGGCGGCTTGCGCAAGCTCGGCGGGCTCTTGCATGCGGCCCAAGCCTAGGTCGCCACAGGCTTGGCTGCCGGCGGCTGGGCCGAACAGTTGGAAACCTCGGTTGCTGAGCGTTTGCGCATTGGCTTGGGTGGCCGGATCGCGCCACATGGCTTGGTTCATGGCGGGCGCGAGGGCGACCGGCGCGTCGGTGGCCAATACCAGAGTGGTGAGTAAATCGTTGGCCAGTCCTTGGGCTAAGCGCGCCATCAGGTCGGCGGTGGCGGGCGCGATCAGTACGAGGTCGGCCCACTTGGCGAGCTCGATATGGCCCATGGCCGCCTCGGCCGCCGAGTCAAGGAGTTCAAGATGCACCGGATTGCCCGACAGCGCCTGCAAGGTCAGCGGGGTAATAAATTCTTGACCGCCGGCGGTCATCACCACCTGCACTTCGGCGCCGTGGTCGCGCAATCGACGGATTAGCTCGGCGCTTTTATACGCGGCAATGCCGCCACCTACGCCGAGAACGATGCGTTTTCGATACAACCGCTGCATAGCACTGCCTTGTCGACGATGGAGGTTATCGGTGGTGAATTTCTCTGCAGCGGCAAGGCTGGCCAGCGCTGCGTAAAAGTTCGGCTACGATATCACAGCGACCGCGCGGGAACAGCGGCGCCGGCTCCTGTGGGGCTGCGGCTCAAGGAGGGCGTATGAGTATCCGAGACTGGCCAGAGGCCGAGCGGCCACGGGAAAAGTTATTAGCGCGTGGCGCCAGCGCCCTGAGTGACGCTGAGTTATTGGCGATTTTCTTGCGCACCGGGGTGGCCGGGCAGAGTGCGGTGGACTTGGCCCGCCATCTGCTGGCCGACTTTGGCAGCTTGCGTGCCTTGCTGGAGGCTGACCTCAGCAGCTTTAGTCGGCGCCTAGGGCTGGGCCCCGCCAAGTTTGCTCAGTTGCAGGCAGTGCTGGAGATGGCGCGCCGGCATCTGGCTGAGCGCTTGCAACGTGATGGCACCCTAGAAAGCCCACAAGCGGTGCGCGATTATCTGAAGGCGCGTCTGCGCCATGAGCCCCATGAGGTGTTCGCCTGCTTATTTCTGGATGCCAAGCACCGGGTGCTGGCCTTTGAAGTGTTGTTTCATGGCAGCATTGAGGGTGCCAGCGTATATCCACGCCAAGTGGTTAAGCGCGCGCTGGCGCACAACGCCGCAGCGGCCATCCTCACCCACAATCACCCTTCGGGGGTGGCTGAGCCGAGTCAGGCCGATCGCGTACTCACCCAGCGGTTGGTTGAGGCCTTGGCGCTGGTGGACGTGCGGGTGCTCGATCATTTTATCGTCGGCGATGGCGAACCCTTGTCGTTGGCCGAATATGGCTGGTTGTGATGACGGGGTTCCGGTGAGTTTTTCTCGACGAGTGGTTGCGCTGGGCAAGCTCCAGTAAATACGAGGGCTGTGGGTGGTTTTCTGAAGTTGGCGCGCTTTGTTTTTTGCGTATTTGTTGCTGTCTAGAGCTCCTTCTGATATAAAGGCGCGCTCTTTTATAGGGTCCCGGTTTCCTTCTTTTGTAGGTGCGGCCGGTAAGACCCTGAAGAAACGTGGCGCCGAGCGCCAAATGACTTTGAGTTTAAGCGGCCAACCCATGCCGGGTTGGGCATGTGGTTTTAGAGGGCTGATGTATGTCAAGAGTCTGTCAAGTTACCGGCAAGGGTCCGGTAAGCGGGAACAACATTTCCCACGCAAACAACAAAACCCGTCGTCGTTTTCTGCCGAACCTGCACCATCACCGTTTCTGGGTTGAGTCGGAAAACCGCTTCATTCGTCTGCGCGTATCTGCCAAAGGCATGCGTGTAATCGATAAGCGTGGTATTGACGTTGTGTTGTCCGAGCTTCGTGCTCGCGGCGAAAAGGTTTAAGGAGCTAGTTATGCGCGAATTGATCCGTTTGATCTCAAGTGCCGGTACCGGCCACTTCTACACCACTGACAAGAACAAACGCACCACCCCGGATAAGCTCGAAATCAAAAAATTCGATCCAACTATCCGTAAGCACGTGATCTACAAGGAAGGCAAGATCAAGTAATTGATCAAGCCTTGCTGAAAAATCCCGCCCCGGTGGCGGGTTTTTTTTGCGCAAAAATTGCTGTTTGAGCGCAACAGCGGTTTGGTTTGTGCGATTGCTTGGCTGATTAAGTTGTAGGGCCGAATCGCGCGCATGCGCTGGCACCGTTTACTGCGTACCGCCGAGGTTAGGTCGCCTAGCTGGCCTCTGTGTTGGTGCCATCGCTAAAGACGGCCAGATACGAGGCCTGAGAGCCTTTACTGGGCGTTAGCTGTTCGCCGCAGGTGATGGACGCGCCTTTGGTAATTTCACCCTGCGAGCTATTCGGTAATCCGGCGTTAAGCGGCGCCAGCGGCAACCAGTAGGCGAAAAAAAGCCCGCTGTATAAGTGGGCTAAAGATCACGCATGGAGATTCGGTGGAGCTTAGGCTTTGGCTTGCTCGAAGATCACATAAACCTTGCGGCAATCTTCCAGCACTTCCCAGGTGCCGCTAAAGCCGGCCGGGATGACGAAGCGGTCGCCGGTACGCACGGTTTTGCCGTTGCCTTCGGCGTCGCGAATGATGGATACGCCTTGCAGAATGTCGCAGTACTCGTGCTCGGTGTAGTTGATGGTCCACTGGCCAACCGCGCCTTCCCAGATGCCGACGTTGAACTGCCCGCACGGGCTGCCGTAATGGTTGGTCACGCTCTGCGCTGGATCGCCCTTGAGGACTTTCTCAGGGGCTGGACGGTAGTGCTCGGCGGCGGCGCTGGACTGGGCGAAATCTAGGATTTTGTCGATGTGCATGCTGATCTCCACGGGTGGGGTTAAACCGCTAAGCGGATGGCGTTGGCCAGTTTGTCGACGAACGTGTCGATTTGCGCCTTTTCAATAATCAGGGGTGGCGACATGGCAATGGTGTCGCCACTGCAGCGCACCATCAAGTCGTCGGCAAAGCACTGTTCAAACACCTTAAAGCCGCGTTTGCCGGCGCCATCGTTACTGGTCGCCAGTTGCACGCCGCCGACTAGGCCGATGCTGCGAATATCTTGCACGTTCGGCAAGCCTTTAAGGCTGTATAGGGCGTCGGCCCAGTAACTTTCTAGATTGATCGAGCGCTGGAACAGCTCCTCGCGCTGGTAGATATCCAGCGTTGCCAAGGCGGCGGCGCAGGCCACCGGATGGCCAGAGTAGGTGTAGCCGTGGAAGAACTCGATAGCGCTTTCTGGGCCGTTCATAAAGCCCTGATAAACGTTCTCGTGGACGAATACCGCGCCCATCGGAATGCTGCCGTTAGTCAGGCCCTTGGCGGTGGTCATGATGTCTGGCGTGACGCCCCAGCGCTGCGCGGCAAAGGCCTCGCCGACGCGACCAAAGCCGGTAATCACCTCGTCAAATATCAGCAGAATGCCGTGCTTTTGAGTGATTTCGCGCAGGCGTTGCAGGTAACCGACTGGCGGCAGAATCACCCCGGCCGAGCCAGACATCGGCTCGACTATCACTGCGGCGATGTTTTCCGCGCCGTGCAAGGTGACTAAGCGCTCCAGTTCGTCGGCTTTCTCTACGCCAAGCTCCGGCAGGCCTTTACTGAAGGCATTACGCTGCACGTCGAGGGTGTGGCCGAGATGATCGACGCCCGGCAATTGCAGTGGGAAGGCGCGGCGGTTGTTGACCATGCCGCCAACCGAGATGCCGCCGAAACCAACGCCGTGATAGCCCAACTCGCGGCCAATCAGGCGGGTGCGGGTGCCTTGGCCGATGGCGCGCTGGTAGGCCAGAGCGATTTTCAGCGCAGTGTCGGCCGACTCGGAGCCGGAGTTAGTGAAGAAAATTTTATTCAGGCCCTTGGGGGCGATTTCGGCCAGCCGTTCGGCCAGCTCAAACGGCAACGGGTGACCCATTTGAAAGGTTGGGGCGAAGTCCAGCTTGGCGATTTGTTTGCTCACCGCCTCGGTGATTTCGCGGCGGCCGTGGCCGGCATTACAGCACCAAAGCCCAGCGGTGCCGTCCAGTACCTGGCGGCCATCACTGCTGGTGTAATACATGCCTTGGGCGCTTTCCAGCAGCCTTGGCTTGGCCTTGAATTGACGATTGGCGGTAAACGGCATCCAAAACTGATCGAGGCTGTTGTTTTTATTGAGCGGTTTAGGCGTAAAGCTACTGGTCATTTTACCCACCAAGGCAAGCGGAGTCGGCGGCGGTGAGCCGGTTACGGCGGAGTTTATGTTTGATAAAATGAACATGGCAAGGGCTTTATCGGCTTTTATGTAAAAAATATTGAAATATGACCCTGCTCTGGTTTAGGGTTGCCAACATGTCCGCCTACAGGCCGACCTTGCAGAATTATTGACAGTGCGCGTATCGAACACGCCCACTCTTCTACTAATAAAGAGGACGCTCGCATGACCACCCTGACCCGCGCTGACTGGGAACAACGTGCCCAGAGCCTGAACATTGAAGGCCGCGCTTTTATCCACGGTGAATACACCGACGCCGCCTCTAAGGCGACCTTCGACTGCATCAGTCCGGTTGATGGCCGCTCTTTGGGCCCGGTGGCCAGTTGCGATCTGGCCGATGCCAATCTGGCCGTCGCCGATGCCCGCGCTACCTTCGAGTCCGGCGTCTGGTCACGGCTGTCGCCGGTCAAGCGCAAGCAGGCGATGATCCGCTTTGCCAACTTGATGGACGCCAATGCCGAAGAGCTGGCGTTGCTGGAAACCCTCGACATGGGCAAGCCGATTGGCGATGCCTTGAGCGTTGACGTGCCGGGCGCTTCGCGGGCGATCCGCTGGAGTGGCGAGGCGGTCGATAAAATTTACGACGAAGTGGCGGCCACTCCGCACGACGAACTGGGCCTGATTACCCGTGAGCCGATCGGTGTGGTCGCGGCGATAGTGCCGTGGAACTTCCCGCTGATCATGACCTGCTGGAAGCTCGGCCCAGCCTTGGCCACCGGCAACTCAGTGATTGTTAAACCCTCGGAAAAATCGCCGCTGACCGCCATTCGTTTGGCTCAATTGGCGCTCGAAGCGGGCATTCCAGCCGGCGTGTTGAACATCCTGCCGGGCTACGGTCACACCGTCGGCAAGGCGCTGGCCTTGCACATGGACGTCGACACCCTGGTGTTCACCGGTTCGACCAAGATCGCCAAGCAACTGATGATTTACGCCGGCGAGTCAAACATGAAGCGCGTGTGGTTGGAGGCGGGGGGTAAGAGCGCCAACATCGTGTTCGCCGACGCACCCTGCCTGAAAGACGCGGCCGAAGCGGCCGCCGCCGCAATCTGCTTCAACCAAGGTGAGATGTGCACCGCCGGCTCGCGCTTGCTGATTGAGCGTTCGGTGAAAGAGCAATTTATGCCGCTGCTGCTGGAAGCCATGCAGAGCTGGAAACCCGGTCACGCGCTGGACCCGGCCACCAAGGTCGGCGCTCTAGTGGACAACCAGCACCTCAACAGCGTGTTGGCCTATATCGAAGCCGGGCATGCCGAGAGCGCCACGCTGCTCTGCGGCGGCAAGCGCACCTTGGAAGCCACTGGCGGTCAGTATGTCGAGCCGACCGTATTTGATGACGTGCACAACAGCATGCGCATCGCCGCCGAAGAGATCTTCGGCCCAGTGTTGTCGGTGATTACTTTCGATACCACCGAGGAAGCCATCCAGATCGCCAACGACAGCATCTACGGCTTGGCTGCGGCGATCTGGACCAGCAACCTGTCCAAGGCCCATCTGGCTGCCAAGGCGCTGCGGGTCGGCAGCATGTGGGTCAACCAATACGACGGCGGCGACATGACCGCACCGTTCGGCGGCTTCAAACAGTCGGGTAACGGTCGGGACAAATCCCTGCACGCCTTCGACAAGTACACCGAACTCAAAGCCACCTGGATCAAGCTGTAAAAAGCTTGTCGTAAAGATGCACGGGCGGACGTAGGGCGGACTCAGGAGCGCAGCGATCAGTCCGCCAGCAGTAATAAGTGGCGTACTGCCTGCGGCGAGTACAACCTGCGCGAGGGCGGTAGGGCAGGTTAGCCGCGAAGCGGCGTAACCCGCCATTGGTGTCGCCAAAGACCGACCTGCGGCAGGCTGTCGGATTACGCTGCGCTAATCCAACCTACGCTTAAAACAATACGGCCGGGCTCCTTTGAGGAGTCCGGCCGTTGTGCTTTCAGGTTAGGGTGCGGGTAATCCGTTGGGGCGGCGATTGGGGCGTGGCGGTTGACGGTGCTGGCACCGTCCGTCCTTGCGCGTGGCCGACGCCAGCGCGTCTTAATGCAGGCCCACCGCCTCTTTGGCTCGATACCAGAGCATGCCCAGCGCCAGCAGCGGCGAGCGCAGGTGTTTGCCGCCGGGGAAGGTCATGTGCGGCACCTGGGCAAATAGCTCAAAGCCACGGCTGTGTTGTTGGCAGATGGCCTCGCCGAGCAGCTTGCCGGCCAAGTGAGTGGCGTTGAGGCCGTGGCCGGCATAGGCCTGGGCGTAGAACACATTCGGTTGCTCTTTGAGCCGACCAATCTGTGGCAGGCGATTGGCGCCGATGCCGATCATGCCGCCCCATTGGTAGTCGATCTTGACGTTGGCCAGTTGCGGAAACACCTGGAGCATCTTCGGTCGCATATAGGCACCGATGTCCGCCGGATCGCGCCCGGAGTAATGGCACGCGCCACCGAACAGCAAGCGGCGATCGGCCGACAAGCGATAGTAATCCACCGTCACGCGCTGGTCGCACAGTGCCATATTTTGCGGGATTAAACTGGCCGCCAGCTCGGCTGACAGCGGCTCGGTGGCAATCACATAACTGCCGGCGGCCAGCACCTTGCCGCCAAGGCTGCTGTTTAAATCGTTGAGGTAGGCATTGCACGCCAGCACCAGCGTCTTGGCCCGCACCCGACCGAGGGCTGTGTGTACGCAGACTTCAGGGCCGTAATCGATACGGGTGACTGCCGAGTCTTCGAATAGGCGCACGCCCAAGCTGGCGGCGGCGGCGGCTTCGCCGAGGGCCAAGTTGAGTGGGTGCAGGTGACCCGAACCCATGTCGATCATGCCGCCGACATAGCGCTCGGAGCCGACCACACTGTGCATCTCATTAGGCGCGACCATCCGCAGTTCGTGCTGGTAACCGAGGCTGCGCAGCTCCTCGGCATCTTCGGCAAAGCCGGCGTAATCGCTGGGTTTGTTTGCTAGGTCGCAGTAGCCCCAAGTCAGGTCGCAGTCGATGTTGTACTTGGCTACCCGCTGGCGGACGATCTCGACCGCTTCCAGCCCCATCAGCTTGAACTCGCGCACGCCCTCGCGGCCGACTAGATTTTCAAACTGTTCCAGGCCGTGGCCGACACCGCGAATCAGTTGGCCGCCGTTGCGCCCGCTGGCGCCCCAGCCGATCTTGTGGGCTTCCAGCAACACCACCGAGAGGCCTCGCTCGGCCAACTCAATGGCGGTGTTCAGGCCAGAGAAACCTCCGCCGACGATGCACACGTCAGCCTGCACCTCGCCCTGTAACACCGGGTAGCTGTGCGCTTGTTTGACGCTGGCGGCGTAGTAAGAGGGCGCGTGCTGCGGGCTGTGCACGGGTTGGCGAGGCTGGGCGGGCATGGCGGTGTTCCTGCTTTTATTAGAAGAATAATGCGAGTCTGGCGGACGTGGCGCAGCCCTGGATGAAAGGCTGGATAGTGGGGCCTTGTTTTGCTCAATTTTGATTAACAGGCCGTTGAAAAACTACTGCGCTCGGCTATGCGGCGTTGAAATCAGCCTCAAAATGCTCATGTACCATACGTACACTGCGCTTTTTCGGCTGATTTCGCCTTGCCTAGCCGTCGCTCGCGACATTTTTAAACGGTCTGTTGGCGGCGCATGACTGTTGGCTGCCAGTCAGGCAAACAACGCGCTCAGTCCCAGGCATTCTCGCTAGGGGGCTTCCGCGCCGGACAGACTCGACGCCCAGCATAGGTGGCCTCTCCGCCATGACCAAGCGCGCTTGAGGCAAAAGCTTTTTGCCTGCGAGGCAAAACTGCTTGGTCGGCTGGCGGCCTGTGCCGGCGGCTGCTGGGTTAAACTGCGTGCCTATAACGCCGTCGTTGATCCCGGCAATCTGTACAGGAGCTGGGCCTTAATGAGCTGCAATCGACAAATTATCGCGCGCCTGCGTGAGCGCATTCCATCGTTTGCCTGTGTGCCGGGTTGTCACGATTGCTGCGGGCCGGTCACCACCTCCTCGGAGGAAATGTCGCGCCTGCCGGTGAAAACCGACGCCGAGCATGACGCCGCCTTAAACGAGCTTAACTGCGTGCATCTAGGTCCGAATGGCTGCGAGGTGTACGCCGAGCGTCCGCTGATCTGCCGGCTGTTCGGCACCACGCCACGGATGCCCTGCCCCAACGGCCGCCGCCCGGAAGACATGATCGAGCCGCAGATCGAGCGGCAGATCCATCACTACATCGCCACCACCCGGCAGGTGTTGGTGTAGGGCGGGTGCAACCCGCATCATCCACCCTAATATTGCGCGTTTAACATCAACCATGCGGGTTTCACTCACCCTACCGGGCTGCAAGGAGTGGAGAGTGCTAATTAAAAATTTCGGCTAAGCTAAGTATGAGTTTTTTGTGAGGAAAGGTAATGAAGTGGCTATTCCGATTATGCTTTAGCTTGGTTTTTGTTAGTTCTGGGGTTAAAGCGGAAGATATTATTTGGGTGGGCGCGGACTTTCCGCCAATGGCCATGAGTCAGGGTGAGTATGCGCACCAGGGATATATTGATGCGCTGTATAAATATCTAAAAGACACTTCGCCGCAGCACAATTTTACCGAAGAAGTTGTTCCTTGGGCGCGCGCCCTGCATATGGCTAAGATGGGCGGCCCCTATTGTTTAATTAGCGCTTTTTACACCCCGGAACGGGCCGAGTTTCTACGCTTCACTGAACCTTATGGTTATATGTTGCCGATAGGCTTGATTGTGCGTGCGGATGATCAAAGCAAATTTTCCTCATTTTTAACTGCCGGCGGGCGCCTAAAGCTAAATGAATTGTTAGCGGCTGAGGACTTAGTTATTGGCATAAGCAGTGGTCGCAGTTATGGGCCTTTAATTGATGATAAATTGCGTCCACGGTTAGGCAATGATGCAAAAAATATTTATAAGTCTTACCAAAACGAGTCAGCAAAAATACTGGTAAATATGCTGGAGCATAAGCGTTTTGATTACATGCTGGGTTATCCAAGTGAAGCCGTGTTCTATGAGTCGCCAGCCAATAAATTATTGTTTTACCAAATTGAGGGTAATAGTCAGCTGTTGCCGGGGCGCTTGAGTTGTAGCAAAACGCCTGTGACTGATGGCGTATTTGCTGACGTTTCTAAAATAGTCGCCAGCCAAGCGACAGCAGCAGTATTTCAAAGCGCTTATGAACGCTGGCTACCTAACTACCTGCTCGGCACGTATCGGCAGCAATTGGCTGAAATGCTCAGCGCTAAACCTTAAATGGTGGACCGGCGTGTAGGGCAAGAGCAATCGGGATCTTTCGTCATCATGTTTATGCGTAATACTTCGGGTTAATCATCAGCTATGCGGGTTGCACCCGCCCTAGCGGGCTGATCTAAAATAGCCCCTATTCTTTAGCTGTTCTTTCGCCAACTCGAGTGTCGGTACGCCATGCGAAATCTAATCAGAAATTTCCAGTCTTACTGGCTAGCGGACACCAGTTTTGTCACCTTGCTGATCATGCTTATCGCCGCTGTATTCGTATTGCCGGTAATTATGGAATTCAGCAGTCACGGAGTACTGCTGTTCAACATACTGTTACTCAGCGTGTTCTTTTCAGGGATATTTTCAACACGCAGCGGATGGCTCATAACCATCTCCGCAATTCTGTTCAGCATTCACCTGTCGCTGCGGCTCATCCGTTTCGGCGAGAACCCGTATTCATTCTTTGTTTTGGAGAATGTCATAGCCATTGCTAATGCCTTGGTATTCGTTTTTATTAACCTGCAGTTGCTGTTTCGCGACAATATTGTCAATGCTTACCGAATTGTTGGCGCTGTTAATGTTTACCTGTTGTTGGCGCTTGTGGGCGCACTGACGTTGGAAGTTATTCATGCCGCTACCGGCGTGTCGATAGCTGGCAATGTGCTGCTCAGTGGTAAGGACGATGACTATGCTCAATTCATTTACTTCAGCTTGGCTTCACTGACTACCGTGGGCTTCGGCGACATTTACGCGGTGAACGCATCCGCCAGGATGCTGGCCACTTTCTTATCCACGGTGGGTGTTCTGTTTCCGGCCATCATCATTGCCCGTCTGGTCGGACTGGCTGCCAGTCGTAAAAACTGATCAGGTTAGAGCCTGGTAGAGCGGGTGTAACCCGCACTTGCACCCTAATAGGTATGCGTAATACGCCGCGTTAATCGTCAACTATGCGGGTTTCACCCGCCCTACCGGGCTCTTGCGTTAGGCTCATCATTAATCTCCATATTTAATCATAAGTGCCGCAATAGCCATCCGACTCCAAACAACAGCCGCAATAGACATAAATCCCAATACAATTCCTAAATGAGAGAACCCAAGATAGACACCTATCCAACCACTCTCGAGCCCACAACGCCTACCTGTACACCCTGGGGTGTAGGCGTCAATTACAAACGGAACAAAAATAAAAAAAATCAGCAGCGGGATACAATAAAACGGAATTTTCTTCCCTACGGAAACTCGATACTCTAAGTCCCCGCCATCAGGAATTCTTCCTGCAACAGAAAGAGCAGAGACCAGCAATTCGGCCCCAAAGAACAGCAGCAAAGAAAATGAAACAAAGAAATAAGATTTAATCTCCTGCGCAGCCTCCTCAAATCCATACTCGAACATCGAATTAGCAGTTCTAGAAACCCCAATTAACGTACTCGAAAAATAAATATCGAATTTAGCCGCCGTCCATTCAAAAAGCGCCGAGTAGGAGTTCATAAACAACATCACAACCACAATCAGTGGAATAAAAATTAGCCGAAAGAGCGCCCAGCCAACTGCGGCTCTAGAACTCAATATTAGAAATTTATCAACGTACACCAACAACCAAAAAGCCACTGACATGCAAAAAACTAAAAATCCATAAATATTTAAATCATACCAAATACAAAGCAACACAAAAACAATCAACACAGAAGAAATACACAGAGTTCTACATCTTGCCGCAACACATGGATCAACATATAATTTAAACATCAACGCTCTCCCAATCCTTGTAGGGCGGTGCAACCCGCACTTGCACTCTAATATGTATGCCTAATACTGCGAGTTAATCGTCAACCCTGCGGGTTGCACCCGTACGGCCCATCAATCATCCCGCGTCAGCACTTCCAGCAGTTCAATCTCGAAAATCAGATTGGAGTTGGGTTTTATGTGCTCGCCCATTTGCCGTTCGCCATAGGCGAGGTGCGCCGGTACTCGCAGTTGGCGTTTGCCGCCGACGCGCATGCCCATTAGGCCTTGATCCCAGCCTTTAATTACGCGGCCAGTGCCGATCACGCACTGGAAGGGTTTGCCACGGTCGTAGGAGGAGTCGAACACCGTGCCGTCCTCCAAGGTGCCGCGATACTGGGTGGTGATCAGCGCGCCTTTGACCACCGCTTTGCCGTCGCCTAGTAGCAGCTCTATGACCTGTAATTCGTCGTGCATTGCTCGCTCTCGTTTAGCTGTTGGGCTGCGCGCCTTGGGGTTATTCGGCTATCGGCAGGGTCAAACTTTCTTTCACTTCTTCCATGACGATATAGCTTTTCGACTCGCGCACATGGGGCAACTTCAACAGGATGTCGCCGAGCAGTTTGCGGTACGAGGCCATTTCGTTGATGCGCGCTTTGACTAAATAGTCGAAGTCGCCGCTGACCAGATGGCATTCCAGCACATGGGGCAATTTGAGCACCGCGCGGCGGAATTCCTCGAAGGTGTCGCCGGATTTGTAATCTAGGCTGATTTCGACAAATACCAGCAAGTTGGCCTTCAGTTGCTGCGGGTTGAGCCGGGCGAAGTAGCCCATGATAAAGCCGTCGCGCTCTAAGCGGCGTACCCGTTCGGTGCAGGGCGTGGTCGACAGGCCGACCCGTTCGCCGAGGTCGGTGAAGCTGATACGGCCGTCGGCTTGCAGGATGCGTAAAATATTTCGGTCAATTTTATCCAGCTCGCGACGGCTCTGGTGTTGGGTGCGCATGGGGGTTCTGCCTCTGTAAGCGGGCCAATTGCCGAGATTTCCCCTCGAATATAGCTGTTTAAACAGTGAGTTTCACTGTCTGAGGCTTTTTATACTGTGCCGCATCTACGCTCAGAATAACAAACGCCTGCGGCCGCGCCTCACAGTGCCTGCGGCAGTGCGAACCGTCAGAGGATACGAACATGCGCGTCATGGTGCTTGGTAGCGGTGTAATTGGTACCGCCAGTGCTTATTATCTGGCGCGAGCCGGCTTTGAAGTGGTGGTGGTCGATCGGCAAAACGGTCCGGCGCTGGAAACCAGCTTCGCTAACGCCGGCCAAGTTTCGCCCGGCTACGCCTCACCGTGGGCTGCGCCCGGCGTGCCACTAAAGGCGATCAAGTGGTTGCTGCAAAAGCATGCGCCCTTGGCGATCAAGGCCACCGGCGACCTCGACCAGTACCTGTGGATGGCGCAAATGCTGCGCAACTGCACCGCCAGCCGTTATGCGGTAAACAAGGAGCGCATGTTGCGCTTGTCTGAGTACAGCCGCGATTGTCTGGATGAACTGCGCGCCGAAACCGGCATCAGCTACGAAGGTCGCACCCTCGGTACCACCCAGTTATTTCGCACTCAAGCGCAACTGGACGGCGCGGCCAAAGACATCGCCGTGTTGCGCGAATCCGGGGTGCCTTTTGAGCTGCTCGACCGCGCCGGCATTGCCCGCGTCGAGCCCGCTTTAGCGGGCGTGACCCATAAGTTGGCCGGTGCCTTGCGTTTGCCCAATGACCAAACCGGTGACTGTCAGATGTTCACCACTAAATTGGCGCAGATGGCCGCCGATTTAGGTGTGCAGTTCCGTTTTGGGCAGAACATCCAGCGCTTGGACTTTGCCGGTGACCGGATCAACGGCGTGTACATCGACGGCAAGCTGGAAGTGGCCGACCAGTACGTGTTGGCGCTGGGCAGCTACAGCCCGCAATTGCTCAAACCGCTGGGCATCAAGGCGCCGGTGTATCCGCTGAAGGGTTACTCGTTGACCGTGCCGATCACCAATCCGGCCATGGCACCGACCTCGACCATTCTTGATGAGACGTACAAGGTGGCTATCACCCGTTTCGACCAGCGCATTCGCGTCGGCGGCATGGCGGAAATCGCCGGCTTCGACCTGAGCCTGAATCCGCGTCGGCGTGCCACCTTGGAGATGATCACGGGCGATCTCTATCCGCAAGGCGGCGATTTAACCCGCGCCGAGTTCTGGACCGGCTTGCGTCCGGCCACCCCGGATGGCACACCGATTGTTGGCGCGACCAAGATGCGCAACTTGTTCTTAAACACCGGGCACGGCACGCTGGGCTGGACCATGGCCTGCGGTTCGGGGCGTTTGCTGGCAGACTTAATCGCCAATAAACGCCCGCAAATCAGCGCCAATGGTTTGGATATTTCCCGTTACAGCACCTCTATCGAGAAGCACCGCCATGCCCATCCAGCGCCTGCACACTGAAAAACGCTACAGCGAAATCGTCATCCATAACGCCACTGTGTATTTGGCTGGACAGTTGGCTGACGATTACAGCGGCGATATCGCCGAGCAAACCCGGCAGACCTTGGCCAATATCGACCGGCTGTTGGCTGAGGCGGGCAGTGACAAAACAAAAATTTTGTCGCTGACCATTTACCTCAAAGACATGGCCGATTACGCCGCGATGAATGCGGTCTGGGATGCCTGGGTGGCCGAGGGCGCTGCGCCGGCGCGGGCCTGCGTCGAAGCCAAACTCTACGACCCGCTGGTGCTGGTTGAGATGATGGTGGTGGCGGCGCAGTTGTAAGGCGGCGTAGGCAGTACGGCAGAAATTGATGTCGTAGCCACGCTGGCGGATTGTTCGCTGCGTTCCTGAATCCGCCCTACGGTCTGCGCACATTGGTGCCTCTTCGCTGCGCTCAGGAGTCCACCCTACGTCCCTGTTATTGCCATACGTCTGACCTAATTTACTCACTCGATAGAAGCCCATCGCCATGCGTCCCGCCCGCGCCTTGATTGATCTACACGCCCTGCGTCATAACTATCAACTCGCCCGCAGCGTTAGTGGCGGCAAAGCCTTGGCGGTGATTAAGGCCGATGCCTATGGGCATGGTGCTTTGCCCTGTGCCTTGGCGCTGGCCCCCGAGGCCGATGGCTTTGCGGTGGCCTGTATCGAGGAGGCGTTGGAGTTGCGTTATGGCGCTATCAGCGCGCCGATTCTGCTGCTCGAAGGCTTTTTTGAGAGCGCCGAGCTGGAGCTGATCGACCAGCATGACCTGTGGTGTGTGGTGCATTCGTTGTGGCAGGTCGAGGCGCTGGAGCGCGCGCGCTTACGTCGCCCGCTAACCGTGTGGCTGAAACTCGATTCGGGCATGCACCGGGTTGGCCTTACGCCGGCGGACTATCAGGCGGCGTATCGGCGTTTAGCGGCCTGTGGGCAGGTCAGCAAAATTGTTCTGATGAGCCATTTCGCCCGCGCCGACGAGCCCGCTTGCCCGCGCACGCTGGAGCAGGTCGCGCAGTTTAATGCGGCCCGCGAGGGCTTAACGGGTGAGATTAGCTTGCGCAACTCGCCGGCTATTCTGGCCTGGCCGCAGGCGGTATCCGCCGAACCGGCCAGTGACTGGGTGCGCCCCGGCATCATGCTGTATGGCGCCACGCCCTTTGCCGAGTCGCAAAGCTTAGCGGCGCAATTGCAGCCGGTGATGACCTTGGAGTCAAAAATCATCAGCGTGCGTGAACTGGCTGCCGGTGAGCCGGTGGGTTATGCCGGCAACTTCGTCACCACTCAGCCAAGCCGCGTTGGCGTGGTCGCTATGGGCTATGCCGATGGCTATCCACGGCATGCGCCGACGGGTACGCCGGTGAGTATCGACGGCGCGCCGGGGCGGATTATTGGTCGGGTTTCGATGGACATGCTGTGCGTTGATTTAACCGATTTACCCGGCGCCGGGCTCGGCAGCCGGGTCGAGTTATGGGGTAAGCAAGTGCTGGCCAGTGAGGTGGCGGCGTGTGCGCAGACCATCCCTTACCAGATATTTTGCAATTTGCGCCGAGTGCCACGGCTCTACTCCGGGCATTGACGCACAAGCTGGGCTAATTTGCGGCACAAGTGTTGTAAATACTGAACACTGTTGCGATGATAGCGGCACTTTTCGCACAGTTTACAGAGGTACTCCCACATTGGACGTCGGTATTCGACTGCAGACCATTCGTAAGCTTAAGGGCCTCTCCCAGCGTGAACTCGCTAAGCGGGCAGGGGTGACCAATAGCACTATCTCGATGATCGAGAAAAACAGCGTCAGCCCCTCGATCAGTTCGCTGAAAAAAGTGCTCGGCGGCATTCCAATGTCGATGGTCGAGTTCTTTGCCAGTGAGTCAGACGACGATGATGCGGTCCAGATCGTCTACAAAGCCGACGAGTTGCTGGAGTTGTCCAGCGGTGCGGTGAGCATGAGGCTGGTCGGCAAGGGCCATCAGGTGCGCGCCTTGTCGTTCCTCGATGAAACCTATCCGCCGGCTGCCGATACCGGCGCCGAGATGCTCAATCACATTGGTGAGGAGGCTGGGGTCTTGGTTGAGGGGCGCTTAGAGCTAACCGTCGGTGGTGAAGTGTTTGTTCTCGAAGCGGGCGACAGCTACTACTTCGAGAGCAGCAAGCCGCACCGTTTCCGTAACCCGTTCGATCAGCCGGCGCGGTTGATCAGTGCCACGACTCCGGCCAACTTCTAAGCGCGCTGATTATCGACGGCATCTAGCCTGAGTTGCGCTCGTAACGATCTTGCGTCGGTTGTACTTTTTCGAGCCGTTGCCGGCGAAATAACCCTGCGACACTTTGGGTTGTTTCGGCGCGCAGGGCTTCCCGCTATACTGCTTTAGCTCGCGCATACCGTGGTCGCGGGCCTGACTAGCCACGACGAGGGTGTACGCGTGAACCTGATTAAAAAAATTCTAACTGCACATGCTGTGTTGGCCCTGTTGGCTGTCAGCGTTCCTGTTGTTGCTGCTGATGCGCTGTCGGCGCAAGACGCGGCGATTGCCGAGCGCATCAAGCCGGTGGCCCAAGTGTGTATCGCTGGTGAAGAGTGCAAAGGCGTTGGCGCGGTTGCCGTTGCGGCGGCTGGCCCGGCACTGACTGGCGCTGAAGTAGTGACCAAGTACTGTGGCGCTTGCCACACCTCTGGCGTGCTCGGCGCGCCGAAAACTGGCGACAGCGCCGCATGGAAGGCCCGTGCCAGCGCTAAGGGTGGCGTTGATGGCTTGCTCAAGTCGGCCATTGCCGGCATCAATGCCATGCCCCCTAAAGGCACTTGCGCCACCTGCTCGGATGACGAGTTGAAAGGCGCTATCAAGCAGATGTCCGGCCTGTAACTCAGGCTAGATTGACAAAAAAACCACCCTCGGGTGGTTTTTTTATGGGTGCGCCCCAGTTACGTGTTGCACACAGCTTTTGTAGGGTGGGTTAGTGGCGCAGAGCAGAGTCTGAACATCAACTGCGCAATATGTGCGCCGCGTAACCCACCAGGCGGTAGTCGACCGGTCCTCTCTGGTGGGTTACGGTGCAACTGAATAAGCATCAGCCGATAGCCCGTGCTCATGCGCCTAACCCACCCTACAAATTACCGCGCACCAAGTATCGGCCGACCCGCACGCTGCAACACCTAACGATCACATAGTTTTTTATGCCTGCGCTATGGCGCTGCTCAGTCGATAAAACTCACCTGACCATTGGCCAGCGAGCTGATGCGTGCCAGTGATTCGACCCTAAAGCCCAGCGCATCGAGTTCGGCGCGGCCGCGTTGGAAGGACTTTTCAATCACTACGCCGAGCCCAGCAATGCTTGCGCCAGACTGTTCGATTACATCGATCAGGGCTTTGGCGGCGTGGCCGTTAGCCAGAAAGTCGTCGATGATCAGCACGTGATCGGCCGCCGTCAGGTGCTTGGCGGAGATGGCGATGGTGCTCTCGGTTTGCTTGGTGAACGAGAACACGGTCGAGGTCAGCAGGTCTTCACTCATGGTGATGGACTGGTATTTACGCGCGAAAATCACCGGCACGCCAAGCTCCAGCCCCGCCATCACCGCCGGAGCGATGCCCGAGGCTTCGATGGTGACGATCTTGGTGATGCCTTGGTCGCGAAAACGCAGGGCAAATTCATGGCCGATTTGCTGCATCAGTTGCGGGTCTATCTGGTGATTGAGAAACGCATCGACCTTGAGCACCTGCTCAGAGAGCACGCTACCTTCGTCGCGAATTTTTTGTTGCAGTGCTTGCATGGGCTTGGCCTCTGTTGGGTCGTGCGGTGGGTCAATTAATTTAAAGGGGGTTGGCCATTACTTATTCAACATCGCGCGAATGTCCGCTAGGGCGTTATTGCCACGGGCGGCTTTGACCTCGACTGGGGCGTCTTCGTGGCCTTCCCACTCCAGCTCTTCCTGCGGCAGCTCGTCGAGAAAGCGACTGTGGGTGCATTCGATGATTTCGCCGTATTGCTTGCGTTTGGCCGCGAAGGTCATGGCCAGGTTCTGCCGCGCCCGGGTGATGCCAACGTAGGCTAGACGGCGTTCTTCCTCGACCGTATCGGCTTCGATGCTGGAGCGGTGCGGGAGGATTTCTTCCTCCATGCCGAGGATAAATACCGAGGGGAACTCCAGGCCCTTGGAGGCATGCAGGGTCATCATCTGCACGCCGTCGGCGCCGTCCTCTTCCTCTTGCTGGCGTTCGAGCATGTCGCGCAGCACCAGTTTGCCGATCGCATCTTCGATGGTCATGCCGCCGTCTTCGTCCTTGTCGAGGGTGTTTTTCAGCGCCTCGATCAAGAACCACACGTTGCCCATGCGCGCGTCGGCGACCTTGTCGTTGGAGGCGTTCTGCCGTAGCCAATTCTCGTAGTCGATGTCCATCACCATGCTGCGCAACACGGCAATCGGCTCAGTTTGCGCACACTGCTGGCGGATCCCGTCCATCCAGCGTTTGAAGCGTTGCAGGCGCTCGCCGTAACGGCTGTCGAGGTGCGCGCCGAGGCCGACTTCGTCGCAGGCGTTGTACATCGAAGTCTTGCGCTCGGTGGCGTAGTTACCGAGTTTTTCCAAGGTGGTGGAGCCGATCTCGCGGCGCGGCACGTTGATGACCCGCAAGAAGGCGTTGTCATCATCCGGGTTGACCAGCAGGCGAAAGTAGCCCATCAGGTCTTTAACTTCTTGGCGGGCGAAGAAGCTGGTGCCACCGCTCAGGCGATAGGGAATCTGATGGTGTTGCAGCTTCATCTCCATCAGCTTGGCTTGGTAGTTGCCGCGATAGAGGATGGCAAAGTCGTTGTACGGGCGATCGGTTTTTAAGTGCTGGGTGAGGATTTCCATCGCAACCCGCTCGCACTCAGCGTCTTCGTTGCGGCAACGAATCACCCGAATCGCGTCACCGTGGCCCATCTCGCTCCAGAGTTTTTTCTCGAAGGCGTGCGGGTTGTTGCTGATCAGGGTGTTGGCGCATTTGAGAATGCGGCTGGTGGAGCGGTAATTTTGCTCGAGCATCACCACTTTCAGCGACGGGTAGTCGTCTTTCAGTAGCATCAGGTTTTCTGGCCGCGCGCCGCGCCAGGCGTAGATCGACTGGTCATCGTCGCCGACCACGGTGAACTGATTGCGCGAGCCGACCAGCAATTTCACCAGCAAATACTGGCTGGCGTTGGTGTCCTGGTATTCGTCCACCAGCAGGTAGCGGATGCGGTTTTGCCATTTTTCCAGGATATCGGCGTGTTCTTGGAACAGCTTCACCGGCATCAAAATTAGGTCGTCAAAATCCACCGCGTTATACGCCTTGAGCGTGCGCTGGTAGTGCAGGTAAACGATGGCGGCGGTTTGCTCTTTGGGGTTTCGCGCCTGCTCTAAAGCTTCGGCGGGCATGATCAGGTCGTTCTTCCACGAGCCGATGATGTTCTTGATCTCATCCACACCGTCGTCGCCGGCGTACTCTTTTTGCATCAGATCGCTGAGCAGGGCTTTGACGTCGGTCTCATCAAAAATCGAGAAGCCCGGCTTATAGCCCAGCCGCGCGTATTCCTTGCGGATGATATTCATGCCCAAGTTGTGGAAAGTCGACACGGTCAGGCCGCGCGCCTCTGGGCCTTTGAGCAGCGTGCCGACCCGCTCCTTCATCTCCCGCGCGGCCTTGTTGGTAAAGGTCATGGCCAGAATATGCTGGGCGCGCATGCCGCAGTGCTGCACCAAGTAGGCAATTTTACGGGTGATCACGCTGGTCTTGCCGGAGCCGGCCCCAGCGAGCACTAACAGCGGCCCGCTGATGAAGTTAACGGCTTCTTGTTGGCGTGGATTGAGGCGTGACATCGGTGAGGGCTCAGCAAACAAGGGCGGGCATTTTAGCAGGCTCAAGGGGCCAGCAGTGACCGCTGGGAAGCTCGGCTGACTTGCGCAAAATGTGTGGTGTTCGGCGCTTTAAGGCCAATTTAAGCTCAATATGGCCGAGTAAGTACGGATGTACCGATTGCCGCGACCGATGCTTTCGCGCAAGCTGTTTGCAACTGCACAGGGATGCGCGAATAAAATAATGCCGTTAACGGCGCAGGTGGGCGCGCAAGTGTCACCGTTATCTTTGATCCTTGGGTGGTTGTTTGTCCGCGCATGTTGAATCCTTACAATTAGTCCTGCTGACTGAATCGACCGAATGGGCGCAGCTCTTGGGCGATGCTTTGGCGCAATTGGGTAATCCCTCGCCGCTGATTACCGCCCCTTCTTGGCAGGCGGCCTGCAGCCTGTTCGATCAGCCGCACCTTGGCTTGTTGCTGTGTACCCCCGAGAGTTTGCCGCCGCTGGGCTTGTGTCCGCTGCCGACGGTGCTGCTGCTGGAGTCTGAGCCTGAGAGCACGCCGAGCAATGCCACCGATTGGCTGGAGCGCAACAGCTTCAGTGCGCAACTGTTGCGCCGCTGCATGCGCTATGCGGCCGAAAACGCCAAGTTAAAGAGCACCCTGCAAGGCCTCACCGAGCAGGACCCGTTGACCGGGATTGCTAATCGTCAGGGTTTTCACACCCTGCTCAATGTGCAGCTCAGCGAGTTTTGCGGCACTGGGCTGGCGCTGGCGCATCTGGATTTAGATAACTTTCGCCACGCCAACGACGCGCTCGGTTATCAATCCGGTGACCGCCTGCTGCTGCAAGTGGTGGCGCGCTTGCGTGAGCAACTCGAAGGCTGCGATCAGCTGGCGCGCTTGGGCGGCGACGAATTTGCCCTGCTGCTGGACGTGCGCCGTGAGCCGGCGCGGGCCGAGCGGCTGCTCGAGCAGATTAGCCAGGCCTTGGCCGAACCCTATTGGGTGGATGGCGAGAGCTTGCTGATTGGCGCCAGCATCGGCTTGGCCTTTGCCAGTGCGCAGGTTGGCGCCGACGCGCTGATGTGGCACGCCCATATCGCCATGCAGCAAGCCAAGCTCAGCGCGGGCTGCAACTTTAGCCTGTTTGACCCGCGTAACAGCCGCAGCGAACAGAGCCGCGCCGAGCTGGAAGGCCAGTTGCGCCGCGCCCTGCGCCGCGACGAACTGGTGCTGCATTACCAGCCACGGCTGTGCCTGCACACGGGCGCGGTGCTCGGGCTGGAGGCCTTGGTGCGTTGGCAGCACAGCGAGCACGGCTTGCTCGGCCCGGATGAATTTATCCCGTTGGCGGAAGAAACCGGGCTGATAGTGCCGCTCGGTTATTGGGTGATCTCCCAAGCGCTGCGCGACATGCAATGGCTGCTCGGGCGCGGGGTGGCGCCGTTGCACATGGCGATCAACCTGTCGTTTCGCCAGTTTCAAGACAGCCAGCTGCTGCCAACCTTGAGTCGACTGATTAATCAGCGCGGCGTGGCGGCGCAGTGGC